>JBAYIO010000007.1:0-87861 GCA_041665605.1 Victivallaceae bacterium
CCGGCATGATCAAAGCCTGGAAAGAAAGAGCGGAATTTTTTGAGATGGCGGGATGATTAGCAGCCAGAAGTCAGGAGTCAGGAGTCAGGAGTCAGAATGATTAACAGCCGGGAGGATAACAGCCGGAAACCAGGAGCCGGAGGGATAACAGCCAGAATGGGAACAGCCAGAATGGGAACAGCCAGAATGGGAACAGCCAGAATGGGAACAGCCAGAATGGGAACAGCCAGAATGGGAACAGATGGTAAGGATAACAGCCGGAAATCGGGGCTTATGGGGCCTTGGGAGGCGGCTGTCCAAAATGGTTTTGTTGTAGTGCCGTCCGTCTCGGACGGCAGCATCCCAGAACTCCCAGTCTTCTCAGAACTCCCGGACCGGGCTGTCCAAAATGCGAAGAGAGTGGAAAGCGAGGAAAGCGAGGAAAGCGAGAAAAGTTGTGAAAGGAGAATGCATGAAGCTGTCCAAAATGAGGCGGAGTGCTGTCCAAAATGGTTTTGTTGTAGTCTCGGACGGCAATCTCCCAGAACTCCCAGTCTTCCCAGAACTCCCAGACCGGGCTGTCCAAAATGCGAAGAGAGTGGAAAGCAAGAGAAGCGAGAAAAGCGAGAAAAGTTGTGAAAGGAGAATGCATGAAGCTGTCCAAAATGAGGCGGAGGGATGTCCAAGTTGTCCAAAATGCTTTTGTTATAGCGCCGTCCGTCTCGGACGGCAATATCCCAGAACTCCCAGAACTCCCAGTCTTCTCAGAACTCCCAGACCGGGCTGTCCAAAATGAGGTGGAGCGGTGTCCAAAATGAGGTGGATGGGTGTCCAGAATGTGCGGGATCGGCTTTGATCAGGTGGAGCTATTGCACAAAAACTCATGCTTCGCAAAAAGGGTTAGCGGTTATTTTAAAAACATTGAGAGGATCAGGGGGATTAGCATTTCGGAGATTTCTTCGGCGGCGCCGATGGTGTCGCCGGTGGCTCCGCCGATTTTGCTGTTGGCGTAGGCGCGCCAGCAGCAGATGAACAGCAGAATCCCGGCGGCGGCGTACAGGCCGTTTATGCCGAACAGCCACCAGGCGGCGGCAGCCATGACGGCAAGGCTCCACAGACAGGTCAATAAGGATTGACGTTTGAACATCACCAGGCCCAGGCCGGTTTCACGGGCATAGCGCGAAAAATAGATGTAGATGACAATGGAGCAGCGTCCGGAAAGCGCCGCCAGCAGCACGGCTGACGGGAGCATGGCCGGGGGCAGCGAAACCAGCGCGGCGGTTTTCAGTCCGAGCACCGCCAGCATGGCGAAGACGCCCATCGCGCCGATCCGGCTGTCATGCATGATTTCCAGCATTTTTTCTTTAGAACGGCTGCTCATGAAACCATCGGCGGAGTCGGCCAGCCCGTCGAGGTGAAAGCCTTTGGAGAAGGCCACCAGCAGCACCACCAGCGCCACCGCCGCGACCAGATGCGAAGCGCAATGGTTCAAGCCCAGCGCCACCGCATAGGCGATGCCGCCGGCAATCAGGCCGACAACCGGAAAGAACGGCTTAGAGCGTTCCAAATCCGCTTCCGCGGCATTGAAGCCCGGCACCGGCAGAATGGTCAGCATAGTGATAGCAGCAAAAAGTCTTCTTAGCATATTTACCTCATTAAATAGAACTTAACAATCAAATGGATCGCCCTTCGGCCGACCAACGTTTCGCCGTTGGAACGCGCCCGGCGAGCCGCCGGTGGCGAGTAGTTGAAATCTGCTTTATCTCCCGCCCTCAACTTTCAACTTTTCTCGCTTTCAACTTTCAACTTACAGTCCCTTATCCGTCACTCCGGCGCTGGAGAAAGTCGCCATCTCAGTCATCACGGCAACGGCGGCATCCACAATGTTCATCGCCAGCGCGGCGCCGGTGCCTTCGCCCAGCCGCAGACTGAGATCAAGCAGCGGTTTTTTGTTCAGCAGCTTGAGCATCGGCTGATGGCCGCGTTCCATGCTGCCGTGAGCGGCAATCATGTAATCGGCGGAAGCCGGGCAGAGCGAATGGGCGATCAGCGCTCCGGCGGTGGAGATGAAACCGTCCACGACGACCGGTTTTTTCAATGCCGCCGCGCCGAGGATCAGCCCGGCGATGCCGCCGATCTCATAACCGCCGATTTTATGCAGCACATCAATGCCGTCGGCGGGATCGGGCTGATTAAGTTCAATGCCGCGTCTTATCGCATCGACTTTGAGCGGCAGTTTAGCGCTGGGCAGCCCGGCGCCGCGGTCAACCACCGACGCGATGTCTTTGGTGCCGGTGAGCACCGCGATAATGGCGGAACTGGGCGTGGTATTGCCGATCCCCATTTCGCCGGTGCCGAAAATATCGGTTGACGGCGAGAGCATTTTTGCAACCTCGATCCCCGCCTCCAGCGAGGCGATCGCCTGTTCCCGGGTCATGGCCGGACCCCTGGCAAAATTATTGGCGCCGTACGCAATTTTTTTGGAAATGATCTTACCGGCGTCAACCAGGTCCTGCAAACAGCCGTCCACGCCCATATCCACGACGGTTACGCCGGCCCCGGCATTGGCGGCCAGCACATTGATTCCCGCGCCGCGCCGGATAAAATTGTAAATCATCTGCAGAGTGACTTCCTTCGGCTGATCCGAAACCCCCTCGGCAATAATCGCGTGATCGCCGGCCATCAGCACAATATTTTTCTGCCTGACCTGCGGATGAAGCGATCTGGTCATGCCGGCCAGGTCAACGGCCAGGTCCAGCAGTCTGCCCAGCGCCCAGCGCGGCATGGTAAGGTCCAGAATACGTTCTTCCGCCAGCTTGCGGTATTCCTGACTCTGCGGTTCGATCGCATCAATAGTTTGTTGCAGTAAGCTCATTGAAGTAAACTCCTTATCTTAATTATTTTTGTTCTTCTTTCAATACCAGCGGAAGTCCGCAGACCACCAGCACTACCTTTGCGGCAAACCGGGCGATTTCCTGCGAGCAGCGTCCGGACAGGTCGCGGAACAGGCGGGCCTGCGCATTATCCGGAACAATCCCCAGCCCGACTTCATTTATCACAAAGATGATATTCCCGGCATGCGCCATGCAGGCAAGTTTCAAATCCGCGCATATTTCCAGCATCCGGTCTTCCGAGACCTCACCCCCTGCCCGTCCGGCATGATACATCAGGTTGCTGATCCATAACGTCAGGCAGTCAACCAGAATAGTGTCATATTGAACCGACTGCCGGATTACCCCGGCCAGATCGCGTTCCTCTTCGATGGTGGTCCAGCCGTCATTCCCGCGCTGCTGCTGATGGCGTTCCACGCGCCGGGCCATCTCCTCGTCCATTACCGGACAGGTGGCGATATATGCCCTGGAGCCGTTAAACGACTTTGCCAGCGTTTCGGAGTAGGCGCTTTTGCCGCTTCTGGCGCCGCCGGTGACTAAAATTACATTTGCCATAATTAAAATCCGTATTCAACTGGTTTAAAGTTCAACGAGTTCAAAACACCAATGCCGTTTTCAAACAGGCTCAAGGTGGAAACCGACCCCCGGTCCACTTTCAGCGACAAGGATTTATGCGGCCCGATATCCAGAACATCGCTGATTAAATTCGAGAGAATACCGCCATGCGAAACGATGGCGATGTTATTGTCTGCCGAATCAAGCAGTTGCTGTTTGACCCGGCGGACCCGGTCGTAGAATTCGCCGACGTTTTCCCCGCCGGGGAAAGTGAATTTGCCGTCGCGGCTGTTCCACGGCTCAATCAGTTCCGGATTCCGTTCGCAGATCTGAGCGAATGTCAACTTCTCCCATGCACCGAAATCAATTTCCCGCAGCAGCTCATCATAGATGACCGGAACCGGAGGCAATGAGCGCAGCGCCGCTTCGACCGTCTGCCTGGCCCGCAGCAAGGGACTGGAATAGACGCAGTCAATATCCATTTGCTTCAGGAACCGGCCCAGCGCTTCCGCCTCCCTTATGCCTTCACGGCTGAGCGGCAGATCGGTAGAGCCGATGTAACAGCCGTCATACTGTTTATCCAGCGAGCCGTGCCTGATCAGAATTATTTTTTTTACTTTGTTCATTCACATTGCCTTTATAATCATTGCGCCGGCCGCGCACAGCGCGGCAAAGGTCAGCGTCACCAGGATCACCAGCCGCTGCGTCCGCGCAATATGTTTAACCGTCAGCGGTTCAAACTCGATCCCCCATTCCGGATAATCCTCCCATTGTCCATGATAAAATGTCCGGCCGCCGAGTTTGACCCCCAGCGCGCCGGCGAACGCCGACATGCCCCAGTTGGAATTCGGGCTGGGATGCTTGCCGTGATCGCGCCACGCGCACCTGACCGCATTGAACGGCCGGAATCCGCCAATCAGCGATGCCAGAAATATCGCAACTAAAGTTAATCTGGCGGGAATGAAATTCAACACGTCATCCAGCCTGGCGGCAAATGTTCCGAAATGGCGGTAGCGCTCGTTGCGGTAGCCGTAGGTGGCGTCAAGCGTGTTTGAGGCGCGATAAAAACAAGCCGCGGCAGCGGCCCCCGGGATTCCCCACAACAGCCAGCCGGCGGCGGCAAAAAACAGCGCCGAAGTAACGCCGTCAATGACATTCTCGCCCAGGCTTTCAACACAGGAACGGACCACGCCGCGCTCGTCCAGCACACTGGTGTCGCGGCTGACGATCATGGCGACTTTCTTCCGCGCAAGTTCCAGATTCCCTTCCAGCAGCGGCCGCTTCACGGCTTCGGCATGCATCACCAGGCTGCGCGGCGCAATCGTGATATAGACAAGGAACGCCGCAACCGCAATCCCCGCGATGACACCCAATTTCAAAGCCGCCGCAACCAGCGCCAGCGCGATCAATGCCGTCGTGCCGGTGATGACGCAGGCACACAGCATGCCCGCGATAAAAGTGCCGCCCATAATGTGTCTGGCGTAATTTTCCAGCGCCAGCGCCGACCGGCCGGTTACAGCCACCGGGTGATACGGCACCCGCGGGTCGCCCAGCAGCAGATCAAACAGCAGCGCACCGGCCAGAATATACAGAAGTTCCATTTCAGTCAAGTCCCATGATTTTATAGATTTCCTTAAGCTGCACGCTGCCGCGGACCGTATCCGCCAGCCGGTTCAGCGCGTTTTCCGTACTGTATTCAGCATGGACTTTATGCAGCGGCGGCAGTCCGCGGTCGCTTCTGATCATATCAATGAATTCACGCCGGAACAGGTCATCGTCAAACACGCCGTGCAGATAGGTGAGCCAGATTCTGCCGGAGGCAAAGCCGACCGGTTCGCCGGAGGAAGCGCGCATGCTGATGAGTTGTTCAGCGCTGCATTCAGTGATCCCGTGATGAATCTCGTACCCGCTGACCTGACGGTTGTTCGCGGTCAGCACCGCCCTGGTCAGCTTCAGGATTTTTTCCTTTTCAAGGACGGTGCGCAGCGGCAGCAGGCCCAGACCGGCAGTGGTTCTACTGGAGGATTCCAACCCGTGCGGGTCTTCCACTATCTCCCCGGCAAGCTGGAGGCCGCCGCAGATTCCGGCCAGCCAGGCGCCGCCTTTAACTTTCTCCCTGATCGCCGCGTCAAGTCCGCCGCGGCGCAGGACTTCCATATCGCCGATCACATTCTTGCTGCCGGGCAGAATTATCAGGTCAGGGCTGCCGAGGTCGCTTAATTTCCGCACTTTCCGGATATTGACATCCGGTTCAATCTCGAACGGCGTGAAATCGGTAAAGTTGGCAATATGGTCCAGCGCGATAAGCGCCACATCGAGCGTCTGCGCGAATTTCTCACATGGGCGGGTAAAAGCAAACGATACAGAATCCTCCTCCGGCAAACCCAGGTCTTTCAGATAGGGGACAACCCCGAGAACAGGTTTGCCGGTAAAATTATAGACGTAATCATGCGCCGCAGTCAGCAGCGATGCATCCCCCCGGAATTTATTCACGATAAATCCTTTCAGCAGAGCGCGTTCCCACGGTTCAAAAGTCTCCACCGTGCCGATGAAGGA
Organism: Victivallaceae bacterium; assembly: GCA_041665605.1. Taxonomy (GTDB): domain Bacteria; phylum Verrucomicrobiota; class Lentisphaeria; order Victivallales; family Victivallaceae; genus CAIPAT01. Next base: position 5,982 of record JBAYIO010000007.1, read on the forward strand.
GGCATAGACCCCGCCCCGGTCAATGTCGCCGGCCAGCAGCACCGGGCTTTCCGCATAACGCGCCATGTTCATGTTGACAATGTCCGCATGTTTCAGATTCATTTCACCCGGACTGCCGGCGCCTTCCAGCACAATCACCTCGTGATCTTTTTCCAGCGAATCATAAGTTGATTTCACGGTATCGAACAGCATTGTTTTAGCGGTGTAATATTTGCGCGCCTCCATATTGGCGACAGGCTTGCCGAGCACGATCACCTGGCTACCGGTGTCGCTCGAAGGTTTGAGCAGCACCGGATTCATCCGCACATCCGGCGACAGGCGGCAGGCTTCGGCCTGCACCGCCTGGGCGCGGCCCATTTCACAGCCGTCCAGCGTGACATAGGAGTTCAACGCCATATTCTGCGCCTTAAACGGCGCGACATCGTAGCCGTCCTGCAGCAGTATCCGGCAGAACGCGGCAGTCAGAATACTTTTTCCGGCATTGGAACAGGTTCCCTGCAGCATCAGCGAGGGTTTGCGGCGCACCTTCTTCAGATAAAAGCCGGCGGGTTTTACGGTGGCGTCAAGCACATTGCGAACCGCGTCCGCAAGCAGATCGTTTTCCACTTCCGACCGCAGCCCGATCCGGAAATAGTTTTCATCCAGGCCGCGAAAATTACCGCAGTCTCTGACCGCGATGTGATATTCTTTCAACAGGCGTTCATAAAAATCCCTGCCGCCGGACGAACGGCGCACCAGCAGATAATTGGCGATTCCCGGATATACCTTCAGCCCGGCGACCGCCGCGATCTGAGCTGCGAGCCGCTCCCGCAGATGATTGATGTTCTCAATCGTGCGGCGCGAATATTCCGCGGTGTCCCGCAGCAGCCCGATCCCGGTCTCCTGAGCGATGGCATTGACCGACCAGTCCGGAATGTATTCCCGGATTCTACCGGCCAGTACAGGCGATGCGAAACAAAAACCGATGCGCAGTCCGGGAATGGCGAAAAATTTGGTCAGCGAACGCAGCACAATCACGTTCTCCGGCACATCAGGCAGCAGCGTGAAATCAGCAACGCCGAAATCGGCGAATGCTTCGTCAATGACAAAAACCGTACCCGGATGTTTTGCGGCAAGTTCCCGGATAGCCTCCGGGCTCATCGCCGTACCCGCCGGATTGCCCGGATGTCCGATGAAAACCAGCATTTCCGGCCGCAATGCGGCAGACAGCTTTTCAGGATCAGCGACAAAATTATCCGCCTCCGCCAGCGGGAAATATTCAATCGACATTCCGGCGAGACGGCAACTGTTTTCGTAATCCATATAGGAAGGCACCGTAATCAGCGCCTTTTTGATTTTCAAAGCCGGGGGAATGGCGAAAATCAACTGATTGGAACCGTTGCCGGCCACAATCCGTTCAGCGGCGACGGCAAATACCTCCGCGGCAGCTTCGACCAGTCTGCCGGAAACCGGGTCGGGATAGCGAATCAGACTGCCCGCCGCCCGGCTGATCGCCCCGCGCAAAAATTCCGGCGGTCCCAGCGGATTGATGCTGGAGCTGAAGTCCAGAATATCCTCAGGGGCGCACCCCGCCGTTTCAGCATACTTTAAAATGTTTCCCCCGTGTCCAGGCTGCATCATCAAACTCCTCTCAATAATGTGGCAAAATCAGGATGTGCAACAGTCAGAGATGCTGAACAGCAGGATTTAATTTTATTCCGGCATAGTATTCGGCTGGATACATTCAACGCCGCCGGTTCATTGCCGGCAGCAAAAAATAACAGCTCCGGACTGTGTCCGGACAATAATTCCATATTCATTTTATTCCCTTTGTTTAGTGAGTAACGCACTACTCCAAAGATTCCCCGTCAATCACGTCAAATAGACGGGAAAGTTTCCTGCAAGTTCCTGACTTCAGACGTCTTAAACGTCATACACAGTTGCGGACCAGTCCATGATTTGCACATGGTTCCTTAAAAACAGAAAACATATAGATTATACTCTGAAAACAATTATTTTCAAGTGGCGATTCAGTAGTAAACGTCCAAAGTAATTCGCCATGGAATTTCATCATTGACGGTAAAATTCCGGCGGAGGGATAGAAAAAAAATAGAACATGGTATATATTTTATATTTAAGTTTTTATGGCTGATTTTTAAAATATATGGAGTTTTGTCATGATAAGAAGGTCCGGCGAATATAAATTTGACATCAAAGAAAATATGCGCGGCGGCGATGGCAGCGTCAGGATTGAACATTACTGGCAGCCCGGCGCTGAAATGAAAGCCAGCAACCGGCTGTTTGCCAAACTGATCTTGCAACCGGGCAGCAGCATAGGGTTTCATAAGCATGATGACGAGGAGGAAGTCTTCGTCATTCTGAGCGGAACCGCCGAGGCGGATGACAACGGGAATCAGGTGATATTGAACGCGGGCGACACGATCCTGACCGGAGACGGCAACGGACATTCGATCAAGTGCATAAGCAAAGAGCCGCTGGAAGTGCTGGCGGTGATCTCCTGTTATAAATAATAATATGATACAGTTATAAAAACTTTATTCACAAGAAAGAGGAAAATGAGTCTGGAAAGAAATTTACTGCTGGAACTGGCGGGGACGCACGGCACCCCGCTGTTTGTGTATGACGGCGACATGATTGTTCAGCGCTACAACGATTTGTATAACTACATCAAGTGGCCGCAATTGAAAATTCATTACGCCATGAAGGCCAATTATAATTTTCATCTGCTGAAGATGCTGAACGAGGCTGGCGCATCGCTGGACACCGTCAGCCCGGCGGAAGTGCTGCTGGCGCTGAAAGCCGGATTCCCGAAGGAACGGATTATTTATACGGCCAACAATATGACCGCGGCGGAAGTTGATGAAGTTGTCAAGCACGGGGTGCTGATGAATATCGGTTCGCTGTCCGAACTTGAACGGTTCGGCAGAAAATATTCAGGCAGCCGGGTCTGTCTGCGCTTCAATCCGGATGTTGTTGACGGCGAGGCCGCCGGACTGATGACTGCCGGGGATCTGGCAAAATTCGGCATTCTGCTGAAAGATATTGAGAAGGCCAAAACAATTGTACAGAAGCATAATCTGACCGTTATCGGGCTGCACGAGCATACCGGTTCCGGCTTGCAGCATACTGAATCCGTGTTCAAGAGCATGAGAAATATCATGGCGCTGGCGACGCCGGCAAACTTTCCGGATCTGGAATTTCTGGATTTCGGCGGAGGGTTCAAAGTTCCGTACAAGCCGGATGAAGCAAGGGTCGACTATGTGGCGATGGGAGCCGAAATCACCAGGCTCTTTGCCGAATTCTGCAAGAGTTACGGCAGGGATTTGAAAATGTACTTCGAGCCTGGAAAATTCATTGTTGCCGAAGCCGGCTATCTGCTGGTTGAAGTCAATACGCTGAAGAACAACAATTCGCGGCTGATTGCCGGCTGCAACTCCGGCTTCCCGCAATTGATCCGCCCGGTATTTTACGGTGCATACCACGAAGTATTGAATTTGAGCAATCCGGGAGGAGTACCGAAAGTTTATGACGTCTGCGGCAATATCTGCGAAACCGGCGACCGCTTTGCCGAGCAGCGCGAATTACCGGAAATCCGGGAAGGCGACATTCTGGCGATCAGGAATGCGGGCGCGTACTGTTATGCGATGGGCGGAGTTTACAATCTGCGCCCAATGCCCGCCGAGGTTCTGGTTTATAAAGGCCAGGCCATCCCGGCGCGCCGGAAGTTGAGCAATGCGGAACTGGTAAACAGCATAATTGGAGAAAGTGAATGAGAGTGCAATTTACAAAAATGCATGGTTTAGGCAATGATTATATCTATTTTGACTGCATTGCCAATCCCGGCCTGATTCCGAATCCCGAAGCAGTGGCTCCCGGGCTGTCCGACCGGCATTTCGGGATCGGCGGCGACGGGATTGTCCTTATTTTGAGGCATGACAAGGCGGATTTTCAGATGCGGATGTTCAATTCCGACGGCTCCGAGGCGGAAATGTGCGGCAATGCCATCCGCTGCGTGACAAAGTATCTCTGCGATCACGGCTATGTCGGCGGCAAGAATACAATCACGGTTCAAACCGGAGCCGGAATCCTGGCAATCGCCATCCGGCGTGACGACCAGGGCAACTTCTCGTCGGCCAGAGTCAATATGGGCGAACCGCGGCTGAAGGGGTTGTTCATACCGGTAAATATTGACAAGGATACAGTTGTCGGCGAAAAGCTGCTTCTGCCGTCCGGGAAGGAATACGCCATGACCTGCGTGTCAATGGGCAACCCGCACGCGGTAATTTTCGTTGACGAAATCACGGACAGACATGTGCTGCATGACGGTCCGGAAATTGAAGTTCATGAAATGTTTCCAAAGAAAATAAATGTTGAATTCGTCAGGATAATTTCTCCGACTGAAGTGCAGATGCGGGTATGGGAGCGCGGCGCGGGAGAAACCCTGGCTTGCGGCACCGGCGCATCCGCCGTGGCCGTGGCCTGCGTATTGAACAAGCTTACCGGACGCAAGGTGACGGTCCATCTGCGCGGCGGAGACCTTGAAATCGAATGGGCTGAAGATAATAATGTTTATATGACCGGCCCGGCGACAACCGCATTTGAAGGCACTGTTGAAATTTAAAGTTGATTACGCTATAATATTTGCGACCGGAAAATAAAAACTAACGGAATGTTACGCATGTCCGCCAATATTTCTAAAACCAGGCAACCATATCTCCAAGCAACCGACTACTGCGACTGGCAACATCCTGCGGTGCTGGCCAAAGCCCATGAACTGGCTGCCAAGGCATCAGACAGGATCGAGATTGCTCGTCACTGTTTCGAATTTGTCCGCGATGAAATCAAGCACAGTTGGGATTATCGACTCAATCCTGTGACATGTAAAGCGTCAGAAGTGCTGGCGCACGGCACCGGCTACTGTTATGCCAAAAGCCACTTGCTGGCGGCACTTTTGAGGGCAAACACTATTCCTGCCGGCCTCTGCTACCAGCGGCTTTCACTTGAAGGGCACGGCGCCCCCTATTGCCTGCACGGACTAAATGCCATTTGGATGCCGGATCACGGCTGGTACCGTATAGATGCCCGCGGCAATAAGCCGGGGATAGATGCCAGATTCTGTCCGCCGGTAGAACGGCTGGCCTTTGCCGCAAATGACAAGTTGGAGGCTGATCTGCCAGAGATATGGACAGAGCCGTTGCCAGTAGTGGTCAGGGTGTTGACCGCATACAGCACGGTAGAAGAAGTATACCAGAACCTGCCGGATGTGGAGTTGTTCGTGCCAACAGCAGTTTATGGATGAAATAACTGTTGCCGCAGTGAACTGCAGCAAGGAGACTGTCCATCTGCGCGGCGGAGACCTTGAAATCGAATGGGCTGAAGATAATAATGTTTATATGACCGGCCCGGCGGCAACGGCGTTTGAAGGCGTCGTCGAAATTTAAATTTGGTTATGATATAATATTTGCACACAGCAAACAAAGGCGCATAAGTGACAAATAAAAAAGCCGGGAAATCCCGGCTTTTTTGTTTTTGTGTAATGAAACAGATTATTGAACGGCAGGCTTCTTTGTTTTCGGAGCAGCAGTTGCCGCATCTGTGGCCGCATTAACTTCGATATCCGCGACAATATTGGACGCCTTGTTACAGAAGTTTTCGGAGGCACGGGTCATGATGTTCAATACATCGGCAAAGTTGCTTTCGCCGGTCTTGGTATTGTTCACCAGATACAGCCAGTAAACCAGGAATGACCTTTCGGCATATTCATTCTTGGTCATGAGTTTTACCGGTTTTGATCTGAGTGATTCAATGTCATTGCGAAGTTTGTCAATAGAATCGAGCATCTCGTTGTTAATTACATTCTTGAGCTCATCATCTATTTTCGCCGTAATCTGAGTAGCCAGCAACTTGCCAAGAGTCTTATCCTGAACGATATCTTTGTTTTTCATGGCTTCGTCAACAGTGCTCTCAAAAATATTCTGCAGTTCCACCAGATGCTTATTCTCGATCTGAGTCATAACATCGTTGACATAGAACTCGATCTGACTTTTGACAAATTCGGTGGATTTGGGAATGAGCGCATGCACACTTTCAATCGTCTTATCGGCCAGTTGCTTTGCGCCCGGCTTCATCTGCTCTTTAATCTTCCTGGTAAACATCGGAATCGCATCTTTTATTTTTGTATTCAGGGCGATCGCCAGGTTTGTCGGCGTCGCCAGTTCTTTGATCTTTATATTCAAAAAGACCGTATAACTTGCCAGAATAATGATAATTACCAGATAAAAACCCAGTGCTTTATTGAGGGAGGAGGTAAAATTCTTTTCCTCTTTGGATACTGCCTGATAAAGCTTTTCAATTCTTTCGTTTACGTTGTTACTCATGATTACTTTCCTCCTTTGGCGTCAAATGCTTTTTCCATGCCTCTTTGCGGATTCAGATGATAAATCCAAAGTTCAAGGAAAGTTTCCAATAACCTGTTTTCAATCTCGCCGGTACCCATTTCCTTGGCTTCAGCATATTCCGGCGTGTCTTTAAAGCGCCTGAAGCTCTCGTCAAGCATAACCAGCTTTTCTTTGGTTGCATCCACCCGCTTATTAAGAATGCCGGTAAGCTCATCAATGAAATGAGTATTTACTTCATTGAAAGCTTTTTCCAGTTCTTTGGCGGTGAGATCCGGATGCTTGCTCAGGATGCTCTTTTCAACCTTGTTCAGCGCTTCGGAAAGACGGAACAGCACTTTGTTCCGGACATCCTGCTGAAGATAAGTTTCAATATCCTTCGCGGATTTGAATACTTCATCTTTAAAGGCAGGCATACTGGCTTCCAGAGACGTTGCAAGCTCTTTTCTGAAAGTAGGAATGAACACTTCCTGGAAATCGCGGCTTAATGTGCGCAATTCCGGGCTTTGAGTAATTATGGTTGAGTTTTTGCTGATTTCTTCCATTAGCTGCTGAGAGTTGTAATTTCTCACGAAATCGGTAAGACTTGCGACGAAAATCGCCATAACTAGAATAATCACAATCATGCCGCAGATAGTAACAAAAAACTGTTTTTTCCTGATTTGATCGATTCTGGTGATGCTTTTTTCGATGACCTCGAGTTTCTTCTCAAAATCCTGGTTCTGGATTTCTGGAAGCGATGATGTTTTTGAACTATCGTCTGCCATTTTTTACCCTTCCCTGTTTTGACTGTTTAGTAACTCTCCCTTATTTCACTAAAGAAATTCTATAGCTATTCTAGCATACTTTCCAGCTATGGCAAAACAAAATCAACAAAAATTTATCAATTTTGTGGAAAATTAGCTGAAAACATAAGGAATCCTTACAAATTTCGTTTTTCTAGCTGATTTTATGGCGTGGCCGCATTATTACTCTATTACTATTGTCGATTTTTACTGCAAGCGCCATTTATTCTGAAGTTTATCGTTTTCTCAATCCAGTGCCGAAAAATGGTTTGTCATTCCGGGCAGCGCGGGTATATTAAGCGGATTATTTTAAAATTCAAATTCTTGAGGTATAATAATGATTATGGGAAATGAAATAAACGGTTTTGAGACCGAGCTTAACAGTCTGGATTATAAAGTACGCAAAAACGCCCTGTCCGAAATTATTGATCTGCTGCATACCGGCAAGCTGCATTGCAGCGAACCGACCGAAGCCCACAATCTGCACTGCCACACCTTCTATTCTTATAACGGCTATGGCTTTTCGCCGTCATATATTGCGTGGCTGGGCTGCCGCAGCGGCTGGTTTGCATCCGGCATTGTTGATTTCGATGTGCTGGACGGAGTTGATGAATTTTTAAGCGCCTCCAGAAAATTAAATACCCGAGGAGTCTGCGGAATTGAAACCAGGGCGTTCATCAAGGAACTGGCGGATCGAGAAATCAATTCTCCGGGCGAACCTGGCGTGGCCTATCACATGGGCGTGGGATTCGCTTCCGCCAATGCCTCCGGCGACGCGGCGGGGTTCCTGTCCGGCCTGCGCGACAAGGCGGCGGGACGGACCAGGCAGATTGTGGAACTGGTTAATTCATATCTGACACCGGTTGTGCTTGATTTTGACAAAGACGCGGCGGCGCTTACTCCCAACGGCAACGTTACCGAGCGACATGTCTGCCTGGCATACCGGGTCAAGGCCGAAGCAGTTTTCCCCGATGCTGCGGCAAGAACTGAGTTCTGGGCGGAAAAACTCGGCATTGACGGCACCGAAGCGGCCAGGATTGTTGATAATCCGGTCAAGCTGGAAGGACTTATCCGCTCCAAAACTATGAAAAAAGGCGGGGTTGGTTATGCCAGGCCGGACCCGGCGTCTTTCCCGACACTGACGGAAATGAATGCGTTTGTCAAAGCCTGCGGCGCACTCCCGACGATTGCCTGGCTCGACGGGGCTTCCGCCGGAGAGCAGGATGTCGAAACGCTGCTTGATCTGCATATTGCCAACGGCGCGGCCATGCTCAATATCATTCCCGACCGCAACTGGAATTTTGCCGATCCGGAAGTCAAAAAGAAAAAAGTCTTTGAACTGAACCGCATCATAGCCGCAGCAGCCAGGCGCGGCCTGCCGGTAATTGCCGGCACCGAAATGAACGCGCCGGGACTGAAACTGGTTGACAGTTTTGAGTGCGACGCGCTGGCTCCTCACCTTGAGGCATTTGTCGAAGGCGCGGCCATTGCCTTTGCGCACACGCTGTTGCAGCCGGAAGGCAAAGGCTATCTCAGCGACTGGTCAAAGCGTTTCAAGGATGCCGCCGCCAAAAACACTTTCTATGCCGATTTCGGCCGCAAAGCCAGATGGAATAATCTTGAAGCGTTAAAGCAAGAACTGGTTTAATCGTTACCCTGTGTGCGCCGGTCATCGGACCGGCGTTTAATGTTCTGGTATGGCAAATCCGCCGACTACGGAGATACTTAACTCTGAACAGTCTCGCCGCAATGTATAAAAAGATCTCGGAGTGGTTATGCAAAAGGATTGTCCAAATTGTCCAAAATGGCAATAATACGATGGATCGTCGAAAACCCGGCAATGTTTCTGCTCAACAGGTCTCTAGCTGATTTGCCGCATTCTTCACGCCTTGCGCGGCGGATGCGTTGACAGCGGCATGATTACCGCGTTAAGCTGTTTCAGCAGTTCCTGCTTTTCTTCAGGGGTGGAGGCGCTGCGAAGGCGGGACATAAGTTCAGTTCTCTGCTTCTCGCAGAAATATTTTTTTATCGTGGCGATGTTGTCTGATACGGCCTTGTTTTTATTGGCGTCCTTTCTGGACAGGTCTTTGGTCAAAGCCATGCTTTGCTTGGAGCCGATCAGGTCCATGCTGAATTCGGGGGCCGCCAGAAACATGCTCAGTCTTGCGTCTGAACTCTCGCTGTTTATTTTGGAAAGGCTGGCGTTGGCGCTGCTCCATTCGCCGTTGATTGTCAACTTTATAAGTTCGTTCAGCGCTTTGCCGATAGACGTCCGGCTGATCATTTCAGTCGACAGTTCTTCAGAAAGACGCAGGCATACGTCCTCAAAATTCAGCGCCAATGCCAGCAGGGTTTCCTCGGCATGGATAATATCCGCCGGCTGATCAATGAGCTGCTCCCCCGGCGGAGCATCGGCGGCGGGTTGCGCATTGTCCGCGGAAGGTTTGACAATGCTCCTGAACGCGGAAGATTCGTTCTGGCGGATCTTGTTGAGTTCCTGATAGATGGTGTCCGGTTTGACGTTGAGCATGGCCGCCAGTTTCTGGATATAAAGGTCGCGCGCCACCGGCTGGGATATCTTCCGGATGAACGGAATCGTTTCGGCGACTGAACGGCTTTTGCCGAACGGGGTGGTCTGATCGAACTGGCTGAGGATTTGACGGCAGAGGAAGTCAAAGAAGTCAACCGCGTCATCGACCATGAGTTTCAGGCCTTCGCGCCCGGAATCACGGAAAATCTCGTCAGGGTCGCGTCCGGCGGGGAACTGGATGATCTTCACTTCGAAGTCCATCGGCAGGACGATTTCCAGCGCCCTGACCGCGGCTTTAATGCCGGCGGAGTCGGAATCAAAGGAAATATAAAGTTTATCAGTGTAGCGCTTCAGGATTCTGGCCTGTTCGTCGGTGAAAGCGGTTCCCTGCGGCGCGACGGCATTGCAGAACCCGGCGCGGTGCATGGCGATGACATCAAGCTGCCCTTCGCAGAGAATGACAAAGCCGAGCTTCTGGATTTCCTGTCTGGCCAGGGGCAGCGCATAGAGGATATTGCCCTTTTTGAAAACCGGTGTCTCCGGGCTGTTGACGTATTTTGCGCCCTCCGGATTCTTTTCGATAGTCCTGGCGCTGAACGCGACTACTTTGCCCTGTTCGTTCCAGATCGGGAAAATCAGGCGGTTGCGGAACCGGTCGTACAGCTTGCCGCTGCTTTCATTTGAAGTTATAATGCCGGATTCAAGCAGTTCGGCATCGGAAAAGCCCAGCGAAAGGCCGTGATTGCGGGAGGAGTCCCAACTGTCCGGAGCGGCGCCGATGCGGAAACCGGCGGCAATATCGTCCGGGATGCCGCGGGTCAGCAAATACTGCGCGACCGGCGATTCCGGGTGTTCATGCAGTTGCGCGGCATACCAGACGGCAAATTCTTCATTGATGGCGTAAATCCGTTCGCGCTGATTGGTGCGCTCCTGCGCCTGACGGCGTTCATCCGGATTGGTGTAAGTTTTCTCGGGGATGACGACTGAGCATCTGGAGGCCAGCAGATGAACGGCATTAGGGAAGTCAACGCCTTCGCGCTCCATGACGAAGTTAAATACGTCGCCGCCTTTGCCGCAGCCGAAGCAGTGATAATGCTGGCGCTGTTCATTGATGTTGAATGAAGGGGTCTTTTCCTGGTGAAACGGGCACAGGGCTTTCCAGGTTCCATGCCCGGCCTTTTTCACCGGGATATAGCTTCCGATAATATCAACGATATTGCACCGGGTACGGATTTCGTCAACTATTTCATCAGAGATTGCTCTATTCATAATCAGATGTACCGCAAAATTTAATTGTAACTCGGATCAGCCGGTTTGAGCATTCAAAAAGCAGCAGGCAGGAATCCGGATGATAAGGCGCAGGCTTATTTGCCGGTCAAATCCTTGATCCGCGCCTTGATTTCCTGTTTTTTCTGTTCCATTTCCGGATTTTTAGCTGTAATATCCATATATCTCTGATAATACTTCAACGCACGCTCAGACTGTCTCAGGTATTTATCAAAGAAGATACCGAAATTCAACAGTACCATATGATTTTCAGGGGCAATGGCGTAAGCCTGTTTAAAGCAGGCGGCGGCATTGCGCAGATTGCCTTTTTCGGCATAATAAACGCCCAGTTGATTCCACGGTTCATGACGGTTTTTAAAAGCCGGCAGAGCAACAATCAGGTTGTAGTAATCGGGCGTTTTAGGCAGATTCAGTTTCTGGCAGCAGTCCGCCAGCAGCAGAAGCGTATCCGAATCGTTCGGCCGGAGTTTCAGCGCCCTGAGCAGCGGTTCCACCGCGTCCTGGAGCTTATTCTGGTCAATGGCATAGAGCCGTCCGAGAGTATATTGCGCCAGAAAATTGTCCGGCTCCAGCTTGACGGCTTTCCGTGCGGCCTCAATGGCCTGTTCATTCTTCCCGGTATTTTCATAAGCCATGGCCAGCAGGATGAATGCCGGAGCATTGGCCGGTTCACGTTCGACCGCCACCTTGACGAATTTAAGGGTTGTGTTCCATTTGCCGCCCTGGGCCGCAGTTGTCGCCTGATCCAGCAGTTCGGTGGTGGTCATTGATGACGTCCGGTTGCAGGCGGAAAGCGAAACCAGCATTACCGCAACCGATGCTATTGAAACTGTCATTACTGTATATTTAAAAGTTTTACGCATAATTTTACTATTGCCGTATATTCATTAAAAATTATAAATCCGAATTAAAAGGTAACGGTAAAACTTAACTGAAAACTCATCTTTTTCAACCCTTTGAAACCGGTTTATATTAAAAACCTTTTCCGTTTGAGGCAGGCACAGGCATCGGTCAGTGATGAATCCAGCCGGATATTGTCATTTTCTGAAGAAACGCTTCACCGCCAGCCGGTAAAGCACGGTCAGAACATAACATCCGCCCGCAATGACAACGATAATCGGGCCGGACGGCAGATCGCACTTGTAACTTACGATCAGGCCGCTGGATGTGAACACCAGGCTGAGCAGTATCGCCAGTGACATCATCGACCACATCCGCCGGGTGAAATATCCGGCGACGGCAGCCGGCAGCGTCAGCAGCGCAATTACCATGATGATCCCGACAATCGTTACCATCAGAACGATTGTCATGGCGGTCATGCACAACAAAAGCAGGTAGGTCAATTTGATGCGCATCCCCCTGAGTTCGGCAAAACGGCTGTCAAAGCAGACCGCCAGAAAATTATTGAACAGGAGTATTGCCGGAACCAATACCACAACATCCAGAATCAGCGTCACCTTGAAATCGTCGGCGTTGACCAGCAGGATATTCCCGAAAAGGTAGCTGTGCAAATCAATGTAGCCGGGAGTTTTCGCGAGAAACAGCAAACCGATAGCCATCCCGATAGCCCAGATCGCCCCGATCACAGTGTCTTCCCGCTCCTTGGCGTACATGCTGACCAGGCCGATGATAATAGCGGAAAACAGCGCCGATACGATGGCGCCGACCATGGGTGTGCACCATGCAAGCTGATAATTCAATTTAAGGTATAACGCAATCCCGATACCGCCGAGGACGCAATGCGCGATCGCGCCGGCAATGGCGGTAATCCGCCGGGTTACCACATAAGTTCCGATGATTCCGAATGCCACGCTGGCGACTGCGCCGGTGAGGAAGGCGTAAAGCAGGAATGACATACTGGGATTAGCGAGCTGTTGTATAAAATCAAGCATGACGATGGCCTCCTTCCGAGCAGCGGTGATCATGGCGGATCATGCTCACATCATAACCGTATATGTCCCGGATCATACTGCCGGAAAGATCATTGGTGGGATGCACCTGCACTTTGCGGTTCACACAGATCACACTGTCAATCCGCTGTGAGACGAAGCCCAGATCATGCGAAACCAGCAAAATTGACATCCGGTTATTCAGCGCCTTCATCGTTTCGTAAAATTGCTCCTGAATGCACGGGTCCACATTCGCGGTCGGTTCATCCAGCAGCAGCAACTGCGGGTTGCAAGCCAGTGCGCGGGCAATCAATACCCGTTGCCGCTGTCCTCCGGAAAGTTCCGAGAAAGGCCTTTTGGCCAGATCCGCGACCGCCATTTCCTCCATTGCTTCGATTGCGAGTTTACGGTCAACGGCAGAGTAACGTCCGAAGAAGTTTTTTGAAAGCCTGCCCATCAGGACGACGTCCATGACATTTACCGGGAAATCGCTGTCCAGATTGGCAAACTGCGGCATGTAACCGATCTTCATCCTGGATTTTTCCGGGTCGCTGCCGAAAACCTTGATCTGCCCGCCGGTCGGACGGATCAACCCGAGAATCAGGTACAGCAGCGTGCTTTTGCCGCCGCCGTTAGGCCCGACGATGCAGGCAGTCTCCAATTCCCGGAAATTCAGGTTGACGTTTTCCAGTACCGGATTGCCTGACTCATAGGCAAAACTCAGGTCATTAATAACAATGATGTCAGAGCCTTTGTCTTTCACAGGTTAATTCCCTTTCGGTTTAGTATCCAGGGAGCGGGCCAGTTCGGCAGCTATATAGTTGTAATTTTCCAGCACATTCGGCGCCTGCGGGTCGATTCTTACAATTTTCGCGCCGACAGCCTTGGCAACCACATCCGCGTATTTCTCATTGAATTGAGGCTGAACAAAGATTATTTTTATGTTGTCTTTTCTGGCTTCGTTAATCAGCATCTCCAGATGCTTGGGCGACGGACTCTTGCCGCCGGTTTCCACGGCTTCCTGAATCAGTCCGTAGTGGTTGCCGAAATAGCCGAATGCCGGATGATAAACCAGGAATTTTTTGCCTTTATAAGGGGCAAGCATATTTTTCAGCCGCTCGTCCAGAACCTGTAATTTCTCAGTGAAGTTTTTGAGATTGGCGGCATAATAGGCGGCATTGGCCGGATCGGCGGCCTGCAGCGCTTTACAGATATTCCCGGCTATTATCAGATTGTTCGCCGGGGACAACCAGACATGAACGTCCTGATACTGGTCTTCGTCAGCGGCGTGATGGTGTTCGCCGCCTCCTTCGCTTTCATGACCGTGTTTCTCAAATTCCTTGCTGTCTTCCGACAGCGCCATCCGTTTGACGCCTTCCGCAGAGTTTATTACCGGTATCTTACTGCTTTCCAGAATATGTTTAAGCACCTGTTCCTCCAGCGGAATTCCAACTGCGAAAAACAATTTCGCCTGCTGCATGTCATTAACGTCTTTCGGAGTTGGAAGATACGAATGCACACTTTTATCCTGGGGGATAAGAGATTTGGACATGATCTTGTCGCCGCCTATTTCGCCGGCGATAAACGCCACCGGTCCAATGGCGGAACATGTAATCAGCTTTTTATTACCCTGCTCCATGCCCGGCGACGGGGTGTTGTCAGAACAACCGGCAGATAACAGCGTCAATATCAGGGAAGCCATGATCAGCACTGCAATATTTTTCATATCCTACTCCTCTTTATGGTGTTCTTGATGGCTGAATTCGCAGGTAAAATGCCCTGCTTTGCACTGGTCGCAATCCACCAGCGGATGGTGCCTAGTAAACTCTTCCCAGTGTTTATGCTGATGCGGGGTCAAAATGCCGCTGCCGTGACAGAGCGGACAAGTGTTATTAAGCGCGGTAAGAATTGCCGAACGGATGAAGTCTGAACGATTGGCAATACCTTTCATGGCATTTTTAATCGTTTCATCCACCTTAAAAGTAATTATCTCATTTTGAGTACTTTTATCCATAAATACTGCACTGCTCCATAGATTAGTGGTTGGCATCGCTTCTTATTTTAAAGTAATACAAAGTAATATCCATTGCAAATGCCATATAGGTTTTCCATGTATGAATTGCATAATATTCATAAATAATTCACTCAGCGGATTGAATTATCCCTGAAAAGTCTTACAGTATACACAATTGCTGGTTTCTCAACTAATAGGAACAACGGGGCCTGTGAGATTGCCGTGGCGATTGCAAATGAAAATATCGTATTGAATAAATTTATTGTATTGGGGATATAATGATAAAGATCTTTTTGACAGGCATTACCGGTTTGGTCGGAAGCGCATTTACAGTCGCCTTGCTTCAAAAGCGAAAAGATATTAAAATTGTCACTCTGGTAAGAAAAGGCGCGGTAAGAAGCGCGGAGAAAAGAGTTGAAGACATTATTACTGATCAATGCAAATTTGACGGGTGTCCGGAAATAGCTCAGGACATTTTGAAATCCATAGAAGTGATCGAAGGCGATGTTGTAAATCTCGACCCGCAGGAAATGGCCGCCGATGAAATGCTTCAGGGCGTAAGTATTATTTTTCATTGTGCCGCTGACGTCAACCTGGGCAAAGATCTTGACGGCAAAACATACCGCATCAATTACAGCGGCACCGAGCGAATGGTCAGACTCGCCAAATTATTACAGGTCAAAGAATTTCATTATGTCAGCACAGCCTACGTCGCCGGACGGCTTAAGGGCCGCGCAATGGAAAATGCCCCCATTAATTCCGGATTCAATAATTCATATGAAAAAAGTAAGTTTGAAGCAGAGTCGCTGGTGAGGAATTCGGGCATTCCATTTACGATCTACCGTCCGTCAATCATCACCGGCCGCCTCTCTGACGGCAGAATCAGAAAGCCGCTGGCTTTCTACAGAATTCTGGAGTTCATGGCTAAACTTAAAAAGCATCGCTGCGCCAAACTCAAACTTAACCCGCTGGAATGGGTGGATCTGCATGTCAGATTCAAAGCGATTCCGTCTGAACATGTTTATTTTGTCCCGATTGACTATGTGCAGAAAACCATTACCGCGCTTTTTCAAAAACCGGTATGCAATGAAACATTCCATATTACCGGCAACAGTCCGGTAAGCACATTGCAGATTGACCAGATGATATGCAAAGTGCTCAAGATCGGCGGTGTTTTGATTGCTCCGATCAGGCCTGATGAAAGTATGGATGAAAAACTGCTGTCCAGATTCCTTGGCGATCTCCTGCCTTATTTCTCCTCAGATATTATTTTTGACCAGTCCAACATCAAAAAAGTGCTCGGTGATGAAGCATTGGACTGGGAAATCGGCGAACGCGGTCTCGAGGTCATGATGACCTCTTTCTTTAAGGACTATTTCCCCAATGTGGAATGGCTACAGAAAGTAATACAGCCCTGAGTCCGGAATGATTGTTGACTTTCATACTCACTTCTATCCGGAAAAAATAGCCGAAAAAGCACTGGCTGCCGTTGCCGGAATCCCCGGCATGAATCCTTGCACCGATGGCACATTGAACGGCCTGATTATCTCCATGCGCAATGCCGGAATTGACATTTCGGTCGGATTGCCGCTCGCAAATACTGCGGAGAATGTTCATGGCGTCAACCGCTGGGCGGCGCTGCACAATAAGCTGCCGGTAATTTTGACCGGCTCGATTCACCCGGACACGCCGGAACCGGAAAAGGTGATCCGCTGGATAGCCGGACTGGGACTTAAAGGAATTAAAGTACATCCGGAATATCAGAATTTCCGTTTCTCCGAACGCCGGCTTGATCCGATCTGGCAGGCTTGCAGCGATTGCGGGCTTTTTGTTATCACTCATGCCGGCGCTGACATCAACTTTGAAGCGCCGTTTCGCAGCAATCCCGCTGAACTGGCGGATTTTCACCGGCGCTTTCCTGAATTGAAACTGATTCTGGCACATATGGGCTCATGGGGAATGTGGGATGAGGTGGATAAACATCTGGTCGGATTGCCGGTTTATTTTGACACCGCGTTTATTTCCGGTTATCTGACTCCGGAAAGAACTGCCGATATCATCCTGAGGCATGGGCCGGAGAGAATACTTTTCGGTTCCGACAGCCCCTGGCGGAATCAGGCGGAAGCAATGCAATTTATCAAAAAACTGCCGCTGCCGCAGGATGCGCTGGAAAAGATTTTTTACAAGAACGCAGCGGAACTGCTTGGACTGGAATAGGCCGGTTTAAATCATCCCGCTTTCCTGCAGGAACTCAGACAAACGCCTGGTCTGAATCAGCAAATCGCAGCTTCCTTCAACAAAAAGCCTGGCCTTGACAATTATCAACTGTCTGTTCTCCGGATCTTTGAGCATGGATTCACAAGCATCGGCCAGTTGCGCCGGATCAGACGGCGGCACCAGTATGCCGGTCTCTTCGTCTTCAATGACTTCCTGAATACCGGTGATCCTGGTTGCAACTACCGGCACCCCCAGCGCCATGCTTTCCAGAATCGCCATGGGAATTGAATCCCGGTCGCCGTCAGGGGTAATTTCTGACGCAATGACAAAAAGATCGGAAACCCGCAACTCATTAATCGTTTTCTGCCGGGAAAGATTGCCGCGGAAAATCACGGCGTCATCCAGACCGAGGCTCGTAGCAAGCGCTTCCAGATTATCTCTTTCTTCGCCTTCGCCAATAATTCTGTAGGTAAAACCCATGCCGCGCTCTTTCAAAAGCTTCAACGCCTGAAGTATGGTGTGAATGCCTTTTTTCTTTTTCAGCGCACCGATGGTAATCAGTTTAAACGGTTCGCGCGGAATATTCATCTTCTTGTTGAACGTAAAATTATTCAGGTTCACCCCCGGCGGCAATGACACAACCGCCGGCTTCCGCGACTTACTCTTGAATATGTCTTCGCTGAGGTGATTCCGGTCATAAGCGGATAACGTCAGGATAAAATTACCTCTGGACAGCAGCAACGCCGTTTCCCGCGATTTACAACCGTAAATATTTATCGGCAGCACGGTAAAACTTACTTTCAATCCGCTGAGAACCGATGCGAATACCGCGACCCTGGCGGTCTCCGGAAACGCTTCGCTGTGAATATGGGTTATTTCCAGCGGAATGATATCTTCATTGACCGCCAGCACCGCCTGAAGATAGCTTTTCAGTATTTTCAGCGGATGACATGTGCAAATCAGCAATTTCAGCATCAGACAAAATGCTTTTATTGAATTTACCGGGGTGATAATGAGCATCAGCACCAGTGTGCCTAGGCCCTGCAACAGCCGCACCGGAGAAAAATCCAGGAACTTGATATCCGCATTGATCCGGCAGATGTTTGAGTGTTCAGTATCCCTGAGAACAATAATATGCAGAAAATTCCCCATCTGCTCCAGGAGCTCGATCTGGTCTGAAAGACCGGGCTCCTCGCTGACGGGAAACTCTTTGAGTATAATGCATATTTTGCGCGGGTCTTGTTCAGTCATGCTATATCTGCGCTTTATTTGATTATGTCATCATGCAGGAGACTTATTTTTCTTCAGCATAATAAAGCAGATGCTGACAGTTGTCGCAATTTATGACCGAGCCTTTTCTGGTTTCAGCCAGCGTCTGCGGGGTCAATTTCAGATGACAGTTGCCGCAAATGTCATTATTGACTTTCACCAGAGGATCACCGGAAGTTTTAAGCAGACGGCTGTATAAGCGGATAACGTCCTGTGAAATACCGTTTTCCTTGAGACCGCGTTCGGCGATCAAGCGGTTGATTTCTTCTCTTACTTCGCCTTCCATCTGCCGCAGTTCCGCCAGATTCTCTTTGATCGTTTTGACTTTGGCCTGAAATTGCTTTTCGAATTCCTTGAGTTCCGACTTGGCTTTTTCCAGTTCATCCAGCAGCGTAATTTCTTCGGTTTCAAAATCGCTGATTTTCGCCTTGTTCTGCGCAATTTCTGACATCATGGCCTGATATTCGACATTTTTCTTGACCATGGCGGAATTAGACTGGATCTTCTTTATGGTGTCGTTGACCTGGGCAATTGACGATTCCGCGCTTTTTATCGCCAGTTCAGTCTTTTTTGTGTGCTCACTTTTTGATTTGATCTCGCCTTCTTCTTTTTTCAATTCTGCTTCAAGACTGACTTTCTCTTTCGGCAGCATTTCCAAACGCATTTTCATGTTCCTGATACGCATGTCGATGGTTTGCAACTCCAGCAGGTCTTCAATCCACTTTTTCATGGAATCTCCTTCTTGACTTTTATTTTAACGTACAAAACTTTTATTTTAAGCAAATTAACTATTTTCAGCCAGTTACTCCCCGTCCCGCTATTTGACTAAAATATACTTTAAACCGAAACCGCCATTTGTTCAAATAATCGCGTGTCCGATTTGATACTTTTTTATCAAACAGTTATTCATTTAACAAAAGCTTTATTCTGACTGTCAGCGGTTTTGACAAACATTCCGGAATTGCACCGCGTTTTTTTGAAAGCCGATGTGGTTTATGGGTTAGACAAGCATTTTGCCCCCTGCCCTGATTTGATCAGTAAAAAAAACGTCCAGCGGGCGGAGCTTTTGAAGATTGCTGCCCCAAAGCTGGAGGATGGACGCAATTTTTCTGCATATTTCAGCTTAAAATGATTTAAAATAATCTTTATTTACTTTTTCCTGCTTGACAAATATTTTCACATTGCTAATGTAAAATCAGACGTATGGAGGATTGAGTTTATAACTTAAAATTGATCGGGGCAGCAGAGATAAAAATAACTTGTTTGTTCCGTCAAAAAAAGAACCATCAACCAAGGAGAGGAAACATGAAAAAGCTAATGCTTTTCGCCGCCGCAGTCGTCACGCTCGCACTTGTCCAGGGCTGCTCATCAGTCCAGGTCGCAGACGAACTGAATGGACAGAAAATTGCCACCACCGGTTCCAATGTCGCCCACGTTTATGGTGACAACTGGGGCATCTACTGTCTGTCAATTCCGATTGTCGGCGGTGACACCGAAAAACCGGGCGCAACAGTATGGGGAAAAGACACTGTAAATGTTAAAGCCGTGACCGACATGGTTACCACAAAAAGTAAAGAGCGCGGCGCAACCAGCACTCTTGACCTGAAGTCAAATACTTCCAGCTTCTGGATTATGCCGACTTTTGTCTGCTTCTACAGATCAGTTGAAGTATCAGGCAACGCGGTTAAATAAACCCTTGTATCTAAACAAAACGGGACTGATTAGCTTCAGTCCCGTTTTTTTATTTCCACAATCTAACAAATGGTTTTCAATACTCGATGATTATTTTGGGTTAAGTACTTTTTCCGTTCTGGCCGCTCCTGCGCTATTCACAGTAGAGGTGGATTGCTTGATGAAATTCATCCAGACAAAGTAGACGGCATAACCCGCGCCGCCGATAATCGCGAGAATGAGCAAGAACTTAATGAATTGCGCGACAGCCAAAGCCAACAGATTGAACCGGCGTTTTAAATCCATTTTTAATTCCCCCGTCGTCTAACTTGTTTTACAACAATATGTCCATGATATTCAATAATATCACAAAATCCGTCAAAAAGCAATATCTGACAGCGGCAGCAGGAGAAAAAATGGCTCCCGCAGCTTAACAACTGCGGGAGTATGGGAACCGTTACTGAACTTCGACAAATTCCCGGTGAAGGGCTTTCTGAGCCTCTTCGTAATGATCCCGCTCGATCATGAACTGCATATTCACCTGACGCATGCACTGGTCCAGTGCGAGAACGTTGATTTTCTTCTCGGCCAGGGCCTTGGCTGCGCGATAGAGGAAACCTGGAATCTTCATATTGGAACCAATCACGGAAACTATTGCCACTTCACTGGTGGTGATCTCAGCCGCCGGGAAATGCGCCTTGATGCTTTCCACACATGCCTTCAGGTCTTTACTCTTCTGCGGCACATAATGCGTAATTGTATTCGCATTGGTGTTTTTGGCTATATAACTGATCTTGTACCGGGCAAAACTTTCGAGCAGTTTGAAGTCATAACCGCTTTGTCCGACCATTTCAGGGTCAAATACTTCGATGGCCAGGATGTCTTTGCGACCGCAGATCATCTCGACCCGCGGTTCGGGTGAGACATAATCTTTGGTAATCAGCGTACCTGGATGTTTCGGGTCGAAAGCATTAGTAACGCGGATATGAATATTCTTCATTTCCATCTCTTTGGAAGCTTTCGGATGAATCGCCTCCATATTCATATCGGCAAGCTGGTCGGCAATGTCATAATTAGTATTGCCGATAATCCTGACCTTATCCGCGCCCATCAGTTTCGGGTCGCCGGTGCTGAGGTGGAACTCTTTATGAATGATCCCTTCGCAGGCATCTGTCAGCACGGCCACCTTGCTGAATGTAATTTCGCTGTAGCCGCGGTCAAAACGGTTCATAATGCCTTCGGCGCATTTGGCATAGCCGGTGACAATCGGCATGGACACGGCAAAATCAATGCCTTCGAAATTGCGCAGAATCGTCTCTTCAATCGAACATGCTTCGCTTTCCTTCCAGCCGGAAAGGTCCACAAAAACGGCGTTTACACCACGTCTTTTTAGAATTTGCACGGAGTTGTAGGCGCTGTGGGCTTCACCGACGGCGCTCAGAAACTCACGGGTGGCGGGCAGATAGTCCTTCGGGGTGAAATGACCGAAAGTACGCAGTCTTGCCAAATCTTTCAGGCAGACTTTTATGCCGTCAATGCGTTCATTGATGAACGAATCGGCATCATTCTGGTCGAGGCCGATGCTCTCAAACGAACGGTTTAGTTCAATCATTTTCGCCCGTACTTTCTCAAGCGAGGTTTCCCAGTCCCTGCCGTCCTGAGCAAAAACGCCGTAAACGCCGGGCTCTCCGGTTTTCTTGTCTTCGAGCAGCAGATTGGTAATGCCGCCGTAAGCGGAAACAATGAATATGCGATTATAAAGTTCAGCGCCTTTTCTGTCGCCGATAATCACGTTGTTCATGATGTCGCCGAACCGGCTCATGGAAGTCCCGCCGATTTTTTCCACAGTATGCTTTCCCGGCATTTTAGATATCCTCGATTCTTAAAAGTTTTACTTTGTCGCAGACTGCCTTCAATTTCTCAATTCCGGCAATCGCCTCCCTGATCTGCTTCTCCTTGGCCAGATGAGTGAGAATCAATAGAGAAACATTCTCTTCAGACTGCCCTTCCCGCTGAACGAAGCTGGAAATGCTGATACTTTTGTCGCCCAGAATTTTAGCCACTGCGGCAATCACCCCCGGCTTGTCTTTTACCTGCAACCGCATATAATATCTGGTTTCGATTTCTTCCATCGGCAGGATATGGCGGTACTGCCGCCCGATCCGGAATGCGGGAATGCGGCGGTGTGAACCGAATTTCAAGTTCAGCGCCACATCCACCAGATCAGCCACGACTGCGCTGGCGGTGGCATTCCGTCCGGCGCCTCTGCCGTAAAACAGTGCATCGCCGACATAATCGCCGTTGACCATAACTCCGTTAAACACTTCGGCAATCCCTGCCAGCAGGGCGCTTTTCGGAATAAGCGTCGGATGAACGCGAATCTGGACGTCTTCCTTGACCTGTTTGATGATGGCAAGCAGTTTGATCCGGTAACCGAGTTCATCCGCAAAGCGTAAATCGACAAGGGAGATATCCCGGATGCCTTCAATGTGAATGGGGTCCAGGCCGAACCACTCACCATAGGCCAGCGATGCAAGAATCGCCGCTTTATGCGCGGTGTCGAAGCCGTCAATATCCAGTGACGGTTCAGCTTCGGCATAGCCGAGCGCCTGTGCATCTTTGAGGATCGGTTCGAAATCCAGCCCTTCCCGCTCCATTCTGGTCAGAATATAATTGCATGTGCCGTTTAAAATCCCGTAGATCTTTTGTATCCGGTTGGCGGCCAGGCCTTCGCGCAGAACTTTGATGATCGGAATGCCGCCGGCAACGCTGGCTTCATAATAAATATCCGCTTTAGATTTCTCGGCCGCGGCAAAAAGTTCTTCACCCTTCTTGGCCAGCAGCGCTTTGTTGGCGGTAACCACCGGTTTACCCTGCTTTAGCGCTTCCAGAATGAAATCCTTGGCGATAGTGGTGCCGCCGACCAGTTCGACCACGACGTCAACTTCCTTGATCAGCGCCCTGGCGTCAGTAGTCAATATCTTTTTCGGCACTTTAACGCCGCGATCACTTGTGATATCAATGTCGGCGATTTTTGAAAGCACCAGCTTCACACCTGTTCGTTTGGCAATGACGTCTCCGTTACTCAGCAGATTAGCAGCAACGCCGGCTCCGACAGTCCCAAAACCAATGATTCCAACCTTTATTTCTTTCACAATAAGTCAACCCTTATTTTTTTATTTCCTCACAAACATCTTTTTAAAATAGCAGATTTTATGAAAATTAAAACCTGGCAGACCGCTTAATTTAATAAAAATCAACAATTTGAACACCATTGTGCCGGGCACATTGGACGCCTTTGCCCGGAATAATTTTGCTGTTGTCATCCAATTTTCCAACCCGATAAAATCTCAAAGAAATATCAGACATTGACTTGAAAATTTAAAACCCATGCTATATTATGCTAGAATTGAGGGATTTGCGTGCGTTAATATATTTTAATCTCGAATGTTATTAATAAGGCAACGTCTATTTCGATATTTGAATAATTAACCCATTATGAGGAGGAGTATAAAATGCAAAGTTCAAAGAGCAGTCACAAAGCGTCCGGGATCAATCACACCGCAGCAACCAAGACAGCAGCCGTAAAAAAAGTTCCCGCGGCGAAGAAACCGGCCGTCAAAGCAGTCAAAGCCGCCGCCCCGGCAGCAGTAATAAAAGCGCCGGCAACGAAAAAACCGGACGTTAAAGCAGTCAAAGCCGCTGCCCCGGCAGCAGTAATAAAAGCGCCGGCAGCGAAAAAACCGGCAGTTAAACGTAAGCATGTAATATTCAAGGTACGGACCAAACCTGGCAGCAAGGTATATCTTGCCGGTGATTTCAATGACTGGAATCATCTGGAGAAAGAATTATCCGACCATGACGGCAATGGCTTTTATCAAGTCGCGGTGGCGCTGGAATACGGCACTTACGAGTATAAATTCCACATCAATGACGCCTGGTGCGTCGACCCGGAAAATCCGAATTTCAGGCCGAACGCCATGGGAACATTAAATAGTGTTATTATCGTAGAATAAGCTTTCCCTGAAACCGGTCAGGCAGCCGTTACCGGCTGCCTGATTTGTTGCTTTATATGCGTAATAAATTTTCTAAGCGGAGGTTGTCAATGAGTAAGATACTGGTTCTTTACTACAGTATGTACGGACACGTCGAAACCATGGCAAACGCAGTGGCGGAAGGCGCACGCAACGTCGAAGGCACCGAAGTCACGATCAAGCGCGTACCTGATTTGATTCCGGAAGATGCGGCTCGAAAAGCCGGAGCCAAGCTGGATCAGGCGGCGCCGCTTGCGACAGTTGATGATTTGCCTCATTATGACGCGATTATCTTCGGCACCCCTACCCGCTTCGGAAATATGTGCGCACAGATGCGCAACTTCCTGGACCGGACAACTAAACTCTGGCTGAGCGGTGCGCTTGTCGGCAAGGTGGGAAGCGTCTTTGTCTCCACAGCTACTCAGCACGGCGGACAGGAAACCACCATCACGTCGTTTCACAGCACGCTGCTGCATCACGGGATGATAATAGTGGGTGCGCCTTATTCATGCCCCGCGCTGCTTAACATGAATGAAATTACAGGCGGCTCCCCTTACGGCGCGGGTACCCTAGCCGGCGCGGACGGCAGCCGTCAGCCGTCGGAGAACGAACTGACCATCGCCCGTTTTCAAGGCGAGCATGTTGCAAAAATTGTCAGGAAGCTGACCGCGTAAAAAATCATCGAGTTATCGCTCACAGTCTGCAAGCGGCTTGCAGACTGTCATTGCACCCCGATCATGATGCTGAAATCAAACCATCTTGTTATCGGATAATTTGCGCCATAAAGTTACAGGGCTTATTCCCAGTATCTCCGCCGCCCTGGTCCTGTTGCCTTCCGTCATTTTCAGGACAGAATTAATATGTGCAGCCTCCAGTTGAGAAAGCTTCATATTCACCGAATAATTCTGATCCGGATTAACCTTGTTTTGAACAATACACTGCGGCAGGCAGTCTATTGTGATAAGGCCCTTATTCGAAAAAACCGAAGCCCGCTCCATCGCATTCTCAAGTTCCCGCACATTCCCCGGCCAGTCGTATGAAAGCAGATAATCAATGCACGATACATCAAGGCGCAAATCATGAATTTTCATCTTCTTCGAAAATTTATTCACAAAATGGCGCGCAAGCGGCAGAATATCATCTTTCCTGGTCCTGAGCGGCGGCACCTCGATCTCAACTACCGACAGACGGTAATATAAATCCTCCCTGAAGCGGCCGCTTAGAACATCAGCTTTCAAGTCCCGGTTGGTGGCGGCGATAATCCTTACATCAATCTTTCGCGGCCGGTTTTCGCCGAGTCTCAAAATCTCCTTCTCCTGCAAAACCCTCAATAGCTTCACTTGTGTCGCAGGGGAGACATCACCTATTTCATCCAGAAAAACAGTGCCCTTGTCCGCCTGTTCAAAAAGGCCGATTCTATCATGTGACGCACCGGTAAAAGCGCCGGCCTTATAGCCAAAAAGCTCCCCCTCCAAAAGCGTTTCCGGCAACGCGCTGCAGTTAATGGCAACGCATATATTATTCGCCCTTTCGGAGTGTTTATAAATAAACCGCGAAAGCACCTCTTTCCCGGTACCGCTTTCACCTCTGATTAGAACCGATGTATCAAAGCGGGCGACCCGCTGCGCGACCTCCATTACGTCTTGAAAAGCCTTGCTTCTAACCTCAATAAAATCGTTTTTCACCAAATTCCCGCCAAGCAGCTTTAATTTCTTTCTTTCCGTTTCAAGCTCTCTGGCTTTTTTCTTAAGCTCTTCGGTATAGTATTTCACTTTGCCGATAATATCCTCATGTTCGAAGAAATTATGGAACTGCTTCAATTCCGCCCCCCACGAAGACTCATCCATGCCGGTGGCGCAGCAAACCCGATCCCCTTTACCTCTGCATTTGTTTTCAACAAAATAAATATTCTGCTGGAGGCAGTATGAAACGAAGCCGCTCGCATAACCAGTCAATATCCAGCAGACGGGATAATCCCCTTTGCCGATTTCGGTGGTATGTCCTTCCACTTCGCACGAATTATACCACAAGAACTCCAGGTGAAATATCTTGTTCTCCGTATCCAGTTTCAGTATTTTTATCTGAGTCCTGGCTGACCCCTGAAATGACAGAAGCTTGGTTGCGCTCATTATCCATTCCCGGATATCCCCCCACTTGAATATCCGCTGCATCGCGGCGGCGTCAGCCTGCCCCCAGAAATAGCCGAACCGGGTGAGTATCCTCTTCGTGTTTTCAACTCCGATGGAATCAATCAGATCCTTACGGAAAAGTGCAAAGGCATGGACATCATGAATGGCAAGCCGCCGGCCTTTAAGATTCAGACTGTCCTCTGAGAAATCTATAAGCTCATTTATCTTTAAATCATCAGCTTTCATCTGATTAACCCTTCATTTTGAAATAGCAAGTAATACAATATGCACTATCATTTCTTTTTTTCAAGCGTGTTATAATGATTCTTATATTACTGCCTGACAGTGTCTTATATAAACCTGCAAAACATTGGCATGACAATTGCTATAAACACATCATAAATTCTTTAACAAACAAGGAGCATTTATATGTACAGCATACTGGAAAACAGAAAGAACGGAATGAAAGAAGAGATTCTGGATTTCATGAAAGAACTGATCAAAACTCCGAGCGAAAGCCTGAAAGAAAAAGACATTTCAGAAATTGTTTATAAAAAGATGACAGAGTTAAAGTACAACAAAGTTTTCAAAGATGACGCCGGCAATGTTGTCGGGTTAATCCTGGGCAGGGAATCCGATCCGACAATCCTCCTGAACAGTCACCTGGATACCGTGAATGTCTCCAATGCGTCTTCAGACATATACCGCCCACGTTTATTCGACGGGAAACTATACGGCAACGGCGCATCTGACTGCAAAGGCGGCCTGGCGGCACAAATCTTTGCGGGCGCGCTTCTCCGGCGGTGCATGCTTCCGTTAAGAGGCAACCTTATAGTCGCGGCGACGGTCGCGGAACAGAACGGGGTCAGCCTGGGCATAAGAGAACTGATAGCAAAAACACTGCCCGACATAGGCTTGACGCCTAAATATGCGATTCTCGGCGAACCGACGAATATGGGGCTTTATTACGGTCATGACGGCTGGGTGAAAATAGACATACGCATGGAAAGTTCCAAGCCGGCCAGTCTTAACAGGGCGGTATCCAGCATATTCAGTGACTTCAGAACGAATTTTGCGAACAGGATGCATGTGAACTCGCTTGAGGAATTCGCCATGAGCGAGCCTGTTTATGAGGGTGGAAATGGCAGTTGCGCCAATATTATTGTCGCGAAAAGACTCCGCGCCAATGAGGCCGCCGGGAATGCCATCGGAATAATGGAGCATGAAATAGGTCTGCTCGGCGAGAAAATGAGGTCAGTGGCGGTGAATGTCAATGTTCTGAAAGAAGAACAGAAGCTTTATACCGGCAGCACGCGAATAGTGCAGCACATCACCAATGCATGGGCGTCCGACCCCTATTCCCCGGTAATGGAGAGAGCCAGGCATGCCCTTTCGGCGGCAGGCTGCAAAGTCACCACCGGCAAATGGGAATTAGGCAGACTGGGCATGGGTACGGCAGGCAGCGTGCTGACCGGGGAATTCAATATCCCGACAATAGGTTATGGCCCCGGCGATGAAAGCATGGCCCACATGGCAAGTGAAGGCGTTGATATCAACAATATTTATGAAGCGGCCTATGGCAATGCGTCAATCATCCACAGCATGATAGGCATTCCCGTTTGCGGCTGGACTTCAGACGATATTTAAATCACGGATAGACATTATGAATGTGCTAGTGTTCAATTGCGGCAGTTCGTCGCTTAAATACAAAATAATATCCATGCCCGGAGAGCAGGAACTGGCCGGGGGCGCCGCCGAACGGGTGGGCCCCAAAACCAGCGAACCGTCAAGAATAGTGCACCGGTACAAGGGAAAAACAGAAATACATCAAGTGGAAATGCGGAACCACCATGAATCATTTCTGGAAATAATGAAACTGCTTTCAAAATATCCGGACCTCATTCCTGACGCAGTCGGGCATAGAGTCGTGCATGGAGGAAAGTATTTCACCGGCCCCGTCATTTCGGATGATTCCGTAATGGCGAAACTGGAGGAAATCAAAGACCTGGCGCCCCTGCATAATCCGCCGATAATGGAACTGATGTATGCATGCGGTAAATCTTATCCGGATCTGCCGCAAGTGCCAGTTTTTGATACCGCATTCCATTCAACCATCCCCGATTACGCGGCAACCTATCCGATACCTTCCGACATCTGTAAAAAAATGAATATCAGAAAGTACGGATTTCATGGTACAAGCCACCAGTATGTGGTGGAAGAGGCCGCTAAATTCATGGGGATTCCCAAAGATCGAATAAACGCGGTAAGCTGCCATCTGGGAAGCGGCGGCGCAAGTTTATGCGCGGTGTCCGGCGGGCGGTCAATAGACAACACGATGGGCTATTCCCCGCTCCAGGGACTGGTTATGAGCACCAGATGCGGAGATCTTGATCCGGCGGTTTCAATGCAGTTGCTGTCATTGCACGAAAACAACAATGAAGAAGTGGATAAAATACTGAACAGGCAAAGCGGCGTGCTTGGCTTGTCGGGATATTCATCGGATATAAGAGACGTGCTCAATTCAATCGCGTCCGGCGGCAGTCACGACGAACGCCTGCTGAAAACCGCGGAAGTTTATCTGTGGCGCATAAAAAAATATCTCGGAGCTTATCTGGCGATAACCGGCAGGGTCGATGCGGTAATATTCACGGATACAATCGGGGAGGAAGTCCCGTTCGTAAGAGCAAATGTCTGTCTGGACATGGAGATATTCGGACTGATCATTGACCATGCCAAAAATAACAACGCGCATAAACTTCCTGTCGATATAGCTGCCGCAAACAGTCCTGTAAAGATACTTGTAATCGCCACCAATGAAGAACTTGCAATCGCACGAAGAACCTATGAAACCATAACCGGACATCAAACAGTACCGGCGACACAGGATTTACGCATATGAAAATACTTACATTTTCACCGACATTAACCAAAATCGAGTATACGCTTCAGGATACGGATAGTGAAAAGCCGCTGCTTGAAGGTATGGTCAAAGACTGGCGGGGCAGCAGGCATATACAGAAAATATTGAAAGAAGTTAAGGAAAAGATTATTCAATCCGGATATACTGCCGAAGCCATCACCACCATTGATTTCGCCATTGCAATAAGAGTTCCATTCGGAGGAAATATTTTCACCAGGACTAAAATAGCGGATGACGACATGATGGCGGAGCTTGAGAAATACATCCCTTATTCACCGCTGCATCTGCCGCCGGCAATATCATTGCTTGCTTCGGTAAACAAAATATTCCCTGAAACGGCGGCTGTGGTAGTCTTTGAGACGTCATTTTTCACAGAACTGCCTGACCGGGAGAAATTTTACGCGGTATCGCCTGACATGAGCAATATCGGATTGCGAAGATTCGGCTATCACGGCATCTTTCACAAATATGCGTATCTGGAAGGCAAAGATTCATCCGGCGCAAGAAAAATATTGTCGATATGCCTGGAGAACAGACCGGAGATCGCGGCCATCGCGGATGGCAGGCCGTTGATGGTTACATCCGGAGCCACCCCCCTTGAGGGACTTCCGGGATTGACCACCTGCGGCGAAATCGACCCATACCTGATAACCGCCATCTCAAAAGGAATGGACTGGGGCCCGGAGGAGATTAATAATGTCCTGACCACAAAAAGCGGTTTTGCCGCAATCTGCGGCAGGAATATCAGTTTTGA
The DNA here is from genome assembly GCA_041665605.1 of Victivallaceae bacterium. Taxonomy (GTDB): domain Bacteria; phylum Verrucomicrobiota; class Lentisphaeria; order Victivallales; family Victivallaceae; genus CAIPAT01. The sequence goes on from JBAYIO010000007.1 coordinate 35,876, forward strand.
TGACATCTTCAAAAAAACTGCGCCGGAATACAAACTGGCTAAAGATATAATGCAGTACTGCATACTTAAAAATTGCGGATCGGGGATAGCTGCAATGGGCGGACTTGATCTGATCGTCTTCACGGGAAGTTGTTCTCACCTCGGACGATTCATCGGGCCATGGCTGCAGAAGAAGATAGCGCTGCATGTTTCAGGTGAAATAAAACACCCGGCCTGGTTATGTCTGAATCATGACATTCACAGGCTGCTGGCAAATGAGGCAGTGGAAGCGCTGAAATAATACTAAAAAGCGGCAGGAGAATGAGTCGAAAGAAAGTTTCCCCCTGCGTTATCACATATTTTCGTCAATCCCGTGGTTCAGCAATCCGGCAAGAATGCGCCAATAGCCTTCAGTTTCTGCTGCAATGACTTTATATTAATATCATGCGCCGTGTTTTTGCCGTTTGAGTCAGCAAGCATTGAGGCGGCGGCTCCGGCGGCCTGTCCGGTAATATAACAGCCGGGCATGACCCTTATGGAACTCTGCATATAACGGTCGGTACTTATGCATCTGCCGGCGACAAGCACATTGTCCAGGGCTTTCGGAACCAGCGCCCGGTACGGGATGCCGTAATTTTCACCCTTTTTATATTGCAGGGTTGTAATTTCGTCGCGAAATTTCTTATATGATTCGATATCATTTTTATTGGGGTGAATATCGACCGGATATGAATACCGGCCGATTTCATCATCAAAGCCGGCGCGGTTTTTAAAGTCTTCAAGGGTCATTACGTAATCACCCATGATCCGGCGGGTTTCGCGCACTCCCAGCAATGAACCAGTCGCCACCAGCGTGATGTTTTCATAGCCTTTCAGATATTCCTTGTAATACCGCTCAAATTCAGGAACGATCTTTCTGCCGCGGAGCAGGCCCCTGGTAACAGATTCATCATCAGTGCCGTCCAGATCATAGACATGTCCGATATTGGCGCCTGCGACCCCATGCCCCCAGGATGCCATTCCCGGCACATGCCTGTCAGGGATGGAAAAAACTCCATGCGCAAAAGCCTTTTCAAGCATCGCGCGGTGGTCAGAACGATTTTCCCAGTCAACATTACACCATAAACTGCAAAGCGTGCCCGGCATTAACGTGCCGTCTTTATCGCCTTTTTCAAAATCCGCTCCGGCCATTGCCGCCAAGTCGCCATCTCCGGTACAATCCACAAACGCCTGTGCCTTTACCGCAAAAGTCCCGTTTTTGGAATTGCATATCGCATACGATATCCGCTTCCCGTCCATCTGAACATCTATCAATCTGGTATGGAAATTAAATAAAACACCGGCTTCTGTCATAAGCTCATCATAAACCCTTTTCAAAAGTTCAGCGTTAATAGCGGTATTTTCGCCTAAACCAAGTCTGTTAAAAATTTCTTTTCCGATTCCTCCGGCAAGAAAATTGATACCATCACTGAACTGGCAGAACCACGGTACGAGACCGGCAGTTCCCATTCCGCCGAAACAGGAATGTCCCTCCGCGAGAAAAACTCTGCTGCCCTGTTTCGATGCGGCAATTGCGGCCGCCACTCCGGCAGGTCCCCCGCCCGCGATGAACACATCCACTTCATATCTCTGCGGAATTTCCCGGATAAACGATATTGTTTTTACTGATTTCATATTTTAACACTCCAGTTTATTTGGATTTAAATTACTCTATTCTGCTGAATGATTTGGCAATTAAGACTACGCGCTCCTGTATTTTTCTTGCGGAACGGCGCACGACAGCGCTTTCATCGTTCAGATATTTATCAACCAGATCATGCCGTTCCACTCCCAGTCTGGCAAGACATTCGGCAGCGGCAAGTTCCAGTTTCCAGCGCGAATTCTCACTATACGTTTTGATGTTACCGGTACTTTTCTGGAACACCTCCTCAACCGGCAGATCATCGCGTTCAAGCATTCCGGTTATGACCTCGGCCGAGCTTGTGCTTCCGATATTCGCCAAAGCCCGCATTGCCAGTATCAATGCTGTTCTATCCGAGCTTTTATCCTGAATCACGCATTCCAGCAAAGGCACTGCGGCTTTCACTTTATTGAATCCCAGCACTGCGATTGCCGGCTTCCAAAGTTCCGTGGTCTTATTCCCCGCGCCCAAAGGCTTTATCGCGCTTCGTTCTTTGACGCAATTCATAAGTACCTGAAAAGCATTACTGTCGCCGGATATGGACAGAATCAGTGCGGCATTATATTTCTCCTGCGGATTCCCGGAAGACATTTTCTTCAGCAAATCATTTTTCCCGGAAATATTGCCGATTAATTTACGGATATCCGCGCCGCCGGATAATTTCTTTGATGCAGAGAATATATTTTCAGGCTTCCATCCATCCCAGTGATAATTATTCTCTTTGTTTTTCAGCGCGCCGGTACTGAACAATATTTCCTGAATTTGTTTCACATCTATCCCGCATGGCCTTTTGCCTGTTGCGTGCGCAATGGCGGCGGCGACTCCCGCGGCTTCGCCTATGCGCTGGATATCCCGCTGCATCCGTAACTGATTATGCGCATCATGATCCATGGATATTGCCCGGCAGGCGACGATCAGATTCAAGATATTTTCAGGCAGCAGGCTTCTGTAGGGTATTTCGCAGCCTATCGGCGCAGACCAGTTGCCAAGCCCCCATACCCAGAGCATCGTCTCTTCGCTTTCATTTTCATAATCCATCGCGTGATTATCATAATGCCCCGGCGAATATGCGATCACATCGTCAAATTCCGATGAAACTATCTGGTCGCTGAATTTCAGCCGGTACTTGCCGTTTATCAGTCTGCTGTTCCTGATGCCTGGCAGCGGCGCTATCTTGATAATCCTGTTTTTGTCGGTGTACTTTTCCACGTCATAGTGCTTTATTCCCTTTATGCGGGATCTCGACAAATCCCATGCGTCGGACGGATCGCAGTAGCCAATATCAAAATTCTGCACCGCAAGGGTGTTGTCGTCAGTCAGCATCGTTGACGGCTGTGAATATGAATGCGGCACGCCGTCTGTTTCCCTGCCGAATGTATAGGGACAGCCCGCCATTGCAGCTACATCGGCATCCCCGGTGGAATCAATAAAGGTTTCCGCGCGATACCCCGTCATTCCCTTCATACTGTTGCATATCACGGCTTTGATTATTTTGTTCTCATTCGCTTTTCCTGTTGTCAGCGCGCTGCTTTCGGCAACAACCGTCTCGACTCCGCTGATGGTGCTCTCGTATTCCACAGCTACGCCGGATGCGGCAAATGCATTCATCAGCGCGATTTTTCTGGCTTCCGGATGAAATCCATGTATTTTTGTATTAATCACAAATAAGTTCTGGAGTTTTTCTGTATCAGCATCAATTTCATCCTGGATGCCGCCGTTTGCCCCCCAGTAGTATATATGGATTAACCCAGCAGTGGCAATTCCGCCAGGACAGGCGGAAGCCTCCAGCAGCTTGGTCCTGCATCCGTTTCTGGCTGCCGATATTGCGGCGAATACGCCGCCGGTGCCGCCGCCGCACACCACAAGATCCCACGGTTCCTTTTCATATGTTACCAGCATGGCGTCGCTCTTTTCGATTTTCCCGGGCGACGGAAATCTGTCCAGTATCTTGTTTATCTCCGCAGCCTTCCGCTCGCCGGATTTCATTCTGTACGCCAGTTCATTTCCATTGTACTCGAATGGTGATACGCGGAAACAGTTGTCTGCCGAAATCGTGCTGCATGCCGGGATTCCGCCGTATACTGGAAACTCTATGTTGGCGGTATGGGAAAGCACCGCATTGCGCAACGCCGGGACTTCCGACCTGATGGATTTCATGATGTCCGGCAGTTCCATTCTGGCATGATAAACCGGCCTTGCGCTGTCAAACTCAATAGCGGTTTCATCGGCAAATGGCGACTTTCTGAAACGCAGCGGAGTATTTTTATATGCCAGTTCCTCCGGCAGCGAATATGCTTTGTCGATGCCGTTCATGAAAAAGCTGAATATATTTTTTGAAGGCGTCAGGTCAGAAGTATTCTTAAAAACGGATGATATGAACAGCGCATTGTCGGTCGTGTCCAGAAAAGTTTTGCCGCGGATGCTGAAAATTCCTGACTTGGACCCTATGGAAGCGGATTTAATGAGATTTCCTTCAAGCACACCGCCTGCTGGAAATGAAAACAGCAGTATATCAATGCCGGACAGCATTTTCAGCAGTGCGATTTCCGCGGCTACAGGATCTATCCGTTTGCCGGCAACGGCGCCGGCTGCGGAGATTTTATCCAGGAGCACGTCTGCATATTTCGATATGCCGCGCTCAAGCTCCAGATTATATGCCCATGTCGCTTCCCAGCCCGCGGAAGACCTCGGCTCAACGATCAGGACACTTCGGCCCGCCGCACTCAGTTCAAACGCCGCCCCGAGTCCGCAAAATCCGCCGCCGAATATCACCGCATCATAAATCTTATCCTGCATCTGATTGTTCATGTCAAATCCTTGTTGTAAACTTTAATATATAATTATACTTGATTTATTTTTAACAGCAATGTACTTTTCAATAATTGTGATGTATTATTCCAGTATATTATTATTTGGATTGAAACCATGAATGAACTTATAGAGCTGATCGGGGCATTTGAACGACGCTGCGGACTGAAAATATGCTTCCATGATTATTCCGGCAGAATAAGGAATTATTTTCATGGAGAAAAATTCAAGCATGACAATAAATACTGTGAACATATCAAGGATAAATGCGGTCTCGGCAAATGCATGTCTTTCGAAACGCGCAATGTACAGATAGCATTAGCCGGACATCCCGACGGATTCTTTAAGCTATGCCATGCCGGAGTGATCGAGTATGCCGCGCCAATTATGGAAGGGCCGGATATTCTTGGAACAATATTCATCGGGATCTTCAGATTGAAATATCCTGCCGCAATCCCGGATGCAATTGCATGCCGGTGCGGTAGTGAAGACGTTAACCATGAACTTCATAAAGAGCTCCCGTATATTGAACAGGAAGACTTCAAGGATATAGAGGAAATCGCCAAATCGCTCAAGTCCAGAATTGAAATACTGCTGGCCAGAGAAGAAGTTATTTTCTTTTCACATGAGAAAAAAATCAAATGGGAAATAGAGAAATATATCGGACAGAATTGTCAGAAAAACATAACGATTCAGCACCTGGCGAAACATTTATGTCTCTCCGTATCCCGTACCGGACAGCTTGTCAAAAAGCTGTTCAATATGACCTATCCTGAACTGCTCAATAAAAACCGGATAAGCAATGCAAAAGCGCTATTATCCTCGACTTCGCTCACGATAAGCGAAACCGCATACCGATGCGGCTTCTCCGATCCCGCCTACTTTCACCGGATTTTCAGGAAGCTCGAAAAAAACACTCCCGGAGAATACAAAATCGAAAATAACAGAACAAAAAATATGCTGATATAAATAGTTTTATTTTTAATTTTCTGTTTCAGGAGCTTATCCCAAAGTCCATTCCCAGTTTTTTATTTCCGGCATGTCGTCGCCGTGAATCCGGATGTAATTCTCATGGTCGATCAGCCGGTCACGGATGAACTGTTTGACATACGCCGCTTTTGAACCCAGACCGGGGATGCGGTCGATGACGTCGCCGGCCAGATGGAAACGGTCAATCTCGTTCAGCACAGCCATATCGAACGGCGTGGTGGTGGTGCCTTCCTCCTTATAGCCCCGGACATGCAGATTGGCATGATTGTTTCTGCGATAGGTCAGGCGGTGAATCAGCCACGGATAGCCGTGGAACGCAAAAATGACCGGTTTATCTTTGGTGAACAGCATGTCGAAATCTTTATCGTTAAGTCCATGCGGATGTTCGGTACTCGGCTGCAGCGTCATCAGATCCACCACGTTGATTACGCGGATTTTCAATTCCGGCAAATGCTGACGCAGCAGTTCGGCTGCCGCCAGTGTTTCCAGGGTCGGGACATCGCCGGCGCAGGCCATCACCACATCGGGTTCGCAGTTCTGGTCGTTGCTGGCCCAGCCCCAGATGCCGAGTCCGGCGGAGCAGTGCTTGATCGCGGAATCCATATCCAGCCACTGGAGCTGCGGCTGCTTGCCCGCGACAATAACGTTGATGTAATTGCGGCTGCGCATGCAGTGGTCGGTCACCGAAAGCAGGGTGTTGGCATCCGGCGGCAGATAAACGCGGATGATCTCCGCCTTCTTGTTCACGACGTGATCGATAAAGCCGGGGTCCTGATGGCTGAAACCGTTGTGATCCTGCCGCCATACATGGGAAGTGAGCAGATAGTTCAGCGAGGCAACCGGCCGCCGCCACGGGATGTGACGGGACACTTTCAGCCATTTGGCATGCTGGTTGAACATTGAATCCACAATATGAATAAACGCTTCGTAGCAGGAGAACAGGCCGTGCCGTCCGGTGAGCAGATAGCCTTCCAGCCAGCCCTGGCAAAGATGCTCGCTGAGCACTTCCATTACCCGGCCGTCGGGCGAAACATGGTCATCGGTTTTCAATATTTTCGCGGTGGAAACCCGTTCGGTGATGTCAAACAAGGCTCCCAGCCGGTTGGAGGCGGTTTCATCGGGGCCGAAGACCCGGAAATTGCGGCGATCCCAGTTCAGCTTCATAATGTCGCGGACAAATGCGCCCATGCTGCGGATGGATTCAGCCGTGACCGTCCCCGGACTTTGAACATCAATGGCATATTTCCGGAAATCAGGCATTTTCAATTCATGCAGCAACTGCCCGCCATTGGCATGCGGATTGGCGCCCATGCGCCGGTCGCCTTTCGGAGCCAGCGCCGCCAGCTCGGGAATGAGTCTGCCGGTTTCGTCGAACAGCGTTTCCGGCTTGTAGCTTTTCATCCACGTTTCAAGCATCTTCAAATGTCCGGGCTTGGTTGCCAGTTCGGCCAGCGGCACCTGATGCGAACGCCATGTACCCTCTACCGGCAGTCCGTCAACTTCTTTGGGGCCGGTCCAGCCTTTGGGCGTGCGCATGATGATCATCGGCCACATCGGGCGTTTAGTAAAGCCTTTGGCCCTGATCTTTGCCTGGATTTCCCTGATTTCATTGATGGCCTTTTCCATTACCTCCGCCATGATCTGGTGGACTTCCAGCGGCTTGTCGCCTTCGACAAAGAACGGTTTGTAACCATAGCCGCGGAACAGTTCGTCCAGTTCCTCGTGGCTGATGCGCGCCAGTACGGTTGGATTGGCGATTTTGTAGCCGTTCAAATGCAGGATCGGCAGCACCGCGCCGTCATGAACCGGATTCAGAAATTTATTGGAATGCCAACTGGCGGCCAGCGGGCCGGTTTCGGCTTCGCCGTCGCCGACCACGCACATCGCGATCAGGTCCGGGTTGTCAAATACCGCACCGTAAGCGTGAGCCAGCGAATAACCAAGTTCGCCGCCTTCATTGATCGAGCCCGGAGTTTCGGGGGCCACATGGCTGGGAATGCCGCCGGGAAAGGAAAACTGCTTGAACAGCTTTTTCATGCCCTCTTCATCCTGAGTGATGTTCGGGTAGAACTCGCTGTAGGTGCCTTCCAGATAGGTATTGGCGACCAGGCCGGGGCCGCCATGACCGGGGCCCGTGATGTAAATCACATTCAGATCGTACTTATTGATGAGCCGGTTGAGATGAACGTAAATGAAATTCAGTCCCGGCGTGGTTCCCCAGTGGCCGAGTAGACGCGGCTTCACATGGTCCAGCGTCAGCGGTTTTTTCAGCAGCGGATTGTCATAGAGATAAATCTGCCCGACGGAAAGATAGTTGGCGGCGTGCCAGTAAGCATTCATTTTACGCAGCATGTCACTGGATAACGGCTTATTCATAGTCACCTCCTCATCTTGTTAAAATTGCGGTTTTACCCGGCTCACTCCGCTTTTGCCGCCTCCTGAGATTTTTTCTCCAGGATCTGCATCAGGTCATCATACGGCTTGTTGAACTTTTCGACGCCTTCATCTTCAAGCTGCTGTGTCACCTGATCAATGCTGATGCCCAGCTCCGGCAGGGATTTGAACACGTCCATAGCAGCGGCGATATCGTCTTCAATCCGGATTGCCGGCTGGCCGTGGTCGCGGTAAGCGTTGAGCGTTTCCACCGGCACCGTATTGACGGTGTTGGGCGCGATAATGGAATCAACGTATTTCACATCGCTGTATTGCGGGTTCTTGGTGCCGGTACTGGCCCAGAGCAGACGCTGCACGAGAGCGCCTTTGTCCATCAGTTTCTGAAAGCGTTCGCAGAAAAATAATTCCCTGTATATCTGATAAGCGGCTTTGGCGCTGGCAACGGCAACCTCGCCGCGCAGTTTCACGGCCAGTACGGCATTGGCGGCGTCCTGCTGGATTATTTTTTCCAGTATCGGATCAATCAGCGTGTCAATGCGGCTGAGAAAGAAGCTGGCGACTGAAGCGACATGTCTTAACGGTTTATCCTGGCTGCAGCGGTCTTCCATGCCGGCAATATAGGCTTCCGCAACCTGGCGGTAGCGCGGCAGACCGAAAATCAGTGTTACATTGATATTAATTCCTTCACTGATCAACTGGCGGATGGCGGGCAAGCCTTCGAGGGTGGCCGGAACTTTGATGAAGACATTGGGCTGGTCCAGTTCCTGCCACAGACGGCGGGCTTCTTCGATAGTGCCCTGCGTGTCATGCGCCAGATGCGGATTGACTTCCAGGCTGACATAACCGTCGAGCACGCTGGTGGAGGCATAGACCGGGCGGAACACCGTGGCGGCATCGCGGACATCCCGCAGGCTGATTGCATCGTAAATTTCTTTGCAGTTTTTACCGCCGGCAGCCAGCGCGCGAATATCAGCATCATAATCATTGCTGCCCGAAATCGCCTTTTCAAAAATCGCGGGATTGGATGTCATGCCGCGCAGTCCGTCGTTTTCGATCAGATGCCGGAGATCGCCGCCGGAGATCAGATCCCGCCGGATATAGTCCAGCCAGATTGATTGTTCGAGATTGCTCAGTTGCTTTAAAGGATTGTCGCCAATGTCACTCATGATGTCCTCCGTGTTTGCCATACGCCCGCAAAGACCAATAATTGATCGTTCCTCATAAAAATTAAGTTAACCCTGTTTTCAGCTTTATCAAGCCAATAAAAAAGCCGGAGAAAATTACTTTCCTCCGGCTTCCATTCAATTTTCCAATGCAGCTTACAGGTCGAGCAGACCGTCCTGAAGGCCGAGCGGAAGCGCCGCGGGGCGCTCGCAGGTGGTCGTCAGTTCGATATGTTTGCCGGCAAGACTGGACTTTTCAAATGATTCCATGATCTCAAGCACATGGAAGGCAAGCGCGCCGCTGCAGCGGTGTTTGCGTCCGGACTGCAATGCATAGGCCATATCCGCCGTGCCGATGCTGCGGGAGTTCTCGGTGTAGATGTGGGACAGCGGACATTCGCTGATCACCGGGCTCGGCACGCCGCCTTTGGCAAGTTTAACCGGGCCGCCGAAACCATTCGGGTCCGGCACGAAAAGCGTGCCTTCGGTACCGTAGATCTCAATCGGATTGTGCCCCTGTTTCCACACGTCGAAACTGGTGATCATGTTGATGATCGCGCCGTTGCGGAATTCAATGACTCCGGCCAGGTGGGTAGGCACTTCAACCGGCAGTTTTTCCCGTTTGATCAGCGCCTGGGGACCGGCTTCTCTGACGTCAAACGACTTCGCGGTGATGGCGCAGACGCGTCTGGCCGGACCGAGCAGATTGACCAGCGCGGTGATATAGTAGGGGCCAAGGTCGAACATCGGGCCGCCGCCTTTTTCATAGAAGAAAGCGGGGGACGGATGGTAATATCTTTCGGGACCGTAACCCATAAACATCGCGGTTCCGCCGATCGGGCGGCCGATCCAGCCGTCGTCAATCAGTTTGCGGCAGGTCTGCTGGCCGCCGCCGAGGAACGTGTCCGGGGCGCAGCCGACGAGCAGCTTTCTGGCTTTCGCGGCGGCGACAATCTTTTTGCCTTCTTCGCAGGTGACGGCGAACGGCTTTTCGGAGTAGGCATGCTTGCCGTGCTCAAGGGTTTTCAGCGCTATTTCAGCATGGGCTTTGGGAATGGTCAGATTGACGACGATCTCAATGCCGGGATCAGCCAGCAGCTTGTTGACGGTTACTGCTTTTACCTTATGTTCTTCGCCTTTGGCCTTGGCCGCCGCCGGATTGATATCCGCACAGGCGACTACTTCAAGGATGTCGAAGCGTTTTGCCGCGCTGAAATACGCATTGCTGATGTGTCCGCAGCCGATGATACCGATTTTAACTTTTTTCATTTCCTGCTTCTCCCTTTACCGGTTATTTGTTACCGCTGGCCAGTTTATTTGAAATCAGGTATTTGTAGCTCTGTTCCACGGCTTCAAACATATCGGTGTCGCAGCGGTCAAGCTCAACCACCATCCAGCGGGTGACTTTTTCATCGGCGGCGGCGATAATTTCCGGAATGTTGTTCTTGCCGGAGCCGACCGCGACCATGGTGTTGTGCTCTTTGTCGAACATGCCGTCCTTGATATGAAGCAGGACGCAGCGGGCTTTGAATTTTTTGACTTGTTCGGCGGCGTCTTCATGCCCGAAATTGGCGGCCCAGTAGGTGTCCAGTTCGAATTTAACTTTCGGACAGAGTTCCGCGTAAATATCATAGGCGATGCGGCCTTTGATGCGTTCGAATTCAAAATCATGATTATGCTGGAAAAGCGTAAGTCCGGCGGCGGCGAGTTTCGCCTGCATGCCGTTGACTTTTTCGGCGGTGGCTTTAATCGAATCAAGGTCCTTGAACTCATTCCGGCCGTAACCGCAGGCCACCAGGTCAATGCCAAGCTCGCCGGCCACTTCGATCACCTGATTCAGGTTGTCGGGATTGGCCCACGGACTGTGAGTGGAGGATATTTCCATGCCCAGGTCTGTAACGATCTTCTTCAACTCTTTCGGGGTGAGATTCCAGAATCCCGCCGGTTCCACTCCTTTGTAGCCGATGGCCGCGACTCTTTTCAACACTCCGACAAAATCCTTCTCCGCCTGCTCTCTCAACGAATACAACTGGACTGAAATCGGTTTCATTTGGTTTTCTCCTTAATTAAGAAAAATGAAAAACGTTTATACGGATGCTTTCAAAAAAAATACTATGACTTATATTCTATTGCGCGGAACGTTATTTATCAATTGACAAAAACTATTATTTATTGATTGCATTTATGGAAGGTCACATAATCAATTCGGATATGTACGAAAGCCTGGTGAATGTCGGCTATTTTGAAGCGCCGTACGGACGTACGGTTACGCCTCACCGCATTCCGCTGGGAACGGAATATATTGAAATTCTGACCGGCGGGAAAATATTCTTTGAATCTGGCGGCGTGGATATGACGTTCGGCAAAGGAGCTGTGTTCTGGCATTTGAGCAAGGAAATGACCATTCACCGCACGCCGCCGGATGATCCGTACCGCTGCCTGGTGCTGGCGTTCAAAGTCAAATTGCGCAACCGGGTGCTGCCCAGGGTCACCCAATGGCATGACGAACAATCGGCGGTTGATTTTTCCCAGGACGCGCAGCGCTGTTTTCATGATAATTCCTATGACCGGGATGTGCTCGGGAAATATTTATACAACCGGGTGTTCTGGGAAGCATATTGCTATACGCGGCGCAAAGATACGCCGGACTATCCATTGGCGGTCAAGCGGGCGATGGCAGTCATTGACGATCTGACGGATGGCGATTTCCCGGTCCGCGATCTGGCGCAAAGAGCAGGCGTCAGCGAACCTTATCTGTTCGCTCTTTTCAAAAAATATTTATACATTTCACCGCATCAGTATATTCTCAACCGTCGTCTGCATAAAGCGAAAACGCTGCTGGCGGGCAGCGAACAGAGCATCAAGGAAGTCGCGTTTGAATGCGGTTTTTTCAATCTGGAATGTTTCTACCGGGCGTTCAAGAAAAACTGCGGCTTTACTCCGGCCGATTACCGCAGACGTCATTCACCGTATGCGCTTCAATAAGGTAAAAAATGAAATTATTGCTTAAACTGAATATCCTGCTGATCCTCCTGTCGCTGATCTGCCCGTTGCACGCGCAGGAAGCGGAGCTTAATCCGCCGGAAGTGAAAACCATTCTGCAAAAGATGTCTGCCGCGGTTGATCCGGCGCACAAACTGTCCAAAGCGTCCTCCATTATGATCCAGATTCAAAATGTCATCGAAAGCAAAGGCGTTAAAAGCCAGTTGACCGCGTGTTTTGTCAATCCGGACAAATACCGGGCGGATACGAAAATGGGCGCGTTCCAGCTTGAATCGCGCGGCTTCAACGGACAAACTTTCTGGAAGAAAACCGCCATCGGCTCAGTTCCAAAACTAAGCGGCCCGGCAGTCGAACCGATGCGCTTCCTGGTCAGTTTCATGCATCCCGGCGCCAGATTCAACCATATTTTCACCAGAATTGTGTGGGACAAAAAGAAATATAAACTGAATAATTTCGACTGCGCCATGCTGACATGCTATCCGCCGCCGGAGTTAAAACTGCCGCCGTATATTATCTATGTGGACCGGAACAACTGGTTTATCCGCCGGACAGAAATCACCGCGCCGGAATTCGGACGCAATATGAAAGTGGTCACGGATTTCTACAATTACGGCGCTTATGACGGAGTGAATCTGCCGGTTGAATACACCATCTATTTCCCCGGCGCAACCATAAAATCAAAGACAACAGGCATGTTCCTGAATGTCAATCCAGCCGCCGATTTCTTCGAGGTTCCGCCATCCGGGTTTTGAACTAAATGCATCATTTATAATTTAAAATCGCGGCAGGCCTGAAGATAGGCTTCAATGTTGGCCCATGGTACTTCCGGTTCAATAAGATGCGTCGGCGTGCACAGCAGGCCGCCTTTCCCGCCGGCAATCTTCAGATTGCGGAGCACCTCGCGTCGTACATCTTCCGGTTTGCCGAACGGCATCGTCGTCTGCGTGCCGATGGTTCCCCAGAATGACAGGACATCGCCGTATTCGGCGTGAATTTTCTCAAAGCTCATGCACTCCGGCTGAACCGGGTTCAGGATGTCCACGCCGATTTCGATCAGGTCGGGAATGAACGGTTCGACATAACCGCAGGAATGATAGCTGAACAGCAGATCCGGTTTAACCGCTTTGGCCGCTTTGATGACTTGCGCGAAACGCGGCTTGAGCCAGGCGCGGTAAAGTTCTTCGGACATCATGATGGCGTGCTGCATGCCGATATCATCGCCGAGATGAATAAAGTCAACTCCGGCCCCGGCCAGCGCGACCACCCGCGCCCGGACAAGTTCAGTGATCCGGTCCAGATGATATACGGCCTTCTCGTCACCGGTCATCATATCCATCATTAATTCTTCCATACTGCGCATGGCCCAGGAGTTTTCCCAGATGGAACCCGGACTGCCCATTACCGCCAGTCCCCGGTCATGGAAGCTTTGCACTGCCGGAATCAACTGTTCCATACAGTCATGGCGCAATTCCGGATACGGATAGGCCTTAAATTCATCCAGGCTGGTAAAGTTCTTCATCGGGTGGTGCATCCGGGTCATGTGCATGGAGCCGGAATGCGGTTCATGCGCCACGCCGTCATCGCCGATTTTGGTTCCGGGATTAAATATCACGCCCGGATAATACCGCGTCCAGTCCTGCTTGTTCTCTTTCACCGCCGCGCCGACATAACGAAACGGAAAATTAAATTTGTCCACATAAAATTCGGCATTGCCGTAGCGCTGCTTGAATTCTTCGATCAATGACGGACATAGCCAGAAATGGGCAGGAACGTATTCAAAACCTTCGCGGCGCCATAACTTTAACAGATTTTCACGCGGTGTAAGCGACATAATGCCAAGTCCTTTTTTTAAATAAATGATTGATATAGTTATATTATGATGTATAATTTAAATGTTTCCACAGCATAATGTGTTTAAAAGTATTCATTAAATGATATTTATTATCAGGACGTGATTTATGATGGTCCGCGACATCATTTTTCAAACCTACCGGGGGCTGGAAGGCTTCCCCGTTCCTGTCCATCTGGAGACGGAGACGCAGTTCAGTCCGGTCTACCGGAATGCTTCAGGCCGCTTCAACGGCCTGTTTGTTTACACATTGAAAGGACGGGGCTGTTTTGAGGAAGCCGATGGACACAAATATCCGTTGCTGCCGGGAATCGCTTATGTGTGCGCCGGCCTGGAGCCGGGCGTCAAATATTATTATCCGGAGGATGCAACTGAACCATGGACTTTCATGTGGTTCAGTTTCAAGGGCGAGTTCGCGGAGAATATGCTGAAAAGCGTAATCAGCCGCTACGGCCGCACTTACCGCATCCCGGAGACGCATCCGCTGATACTCGAACTGCTGGCCCTGCAGAACAGCCGGGGACCGGTGCATGTGCTGTCCCCCCACGAAGGCAGCGCGCTGGTCTTCGGCGTCATCAATATGCTGGCGGAAACACGCGAACAGAAACACATGGAGAACCATTCATCCAGGCTCATCCTTAAAGCGCAGCAGATGATTATTTCCCGGATCGGCGAAAAGGTAAGCTGTGAACAGGTGGCGGCGGAACTCCATATCTCGCGGGAACATTTCTCCAGGCTGTTCAAGCAGCAGACCGGCATCACGCCGAATGAATTTATTGCCCGCCGGAAAATCATCCACGCCTGCCATCTCCTGAAAGACACCCGGATGAACTGCAAAGAAATCGCCTTCGCCGTGGGCTATGAAACCCCGGCAAATTTCATCCGGGCGTTCAAAGGCTATCAAAAAACCACCCCGCTGCAATTCCGCAAAAACGGAGTAATACCAATCTACTAAAACCGGAAGTCAAACGCTGACTCCTGACTTCTCTCTTTCCTCCCCTTTGCTTTTCCCGCGGATTCAGATTATATTACAGCGGTTTTAAAATCAGCAAACATAAATATGGCGGAAGTTTAATATGAAGACTGCGGTAATCACCGGTTCCAACGGGCTGATCGGTTCTGAAGCTGTAAGGTTTTTCTGTGACAAAGGATTCGATGTCGTCGGCATTGACAACGACATGCGGAAATACTTCTTCGGCGACGACGCCTCCACCAAATGGGTCGAATCCGAACTGGTCATCAATTATCCGAACTTTATCCCGAAATCCGCCGACATCCGCGATTTCAGCGCCATCAGCGATATTTTCCGCGATTTCGGCCGGGACATCGCGCTGGTGATTCACACCGCCGCCCAGCCGTCGCACGACTGGGCCGCCCGCGAACCTTTTACCGACTTCGGCGTCAACGCCAACGGCACGCTCAATATGCTGGAAGCCACCCGGCAGTTCTGCCCCGATGCGGTTTTCATCTTCACTTCAACCAATAAAGTCTACGGCGACAATCCCAATCTGCTGCCGCTGGTCGAACTCGACACCCGCTGGGAAATCGACGTCAGCCATCCCTATTTCACGCACGGCATTGACGAGAACATGTCCATTGACCATTGCAAACATTCACTCTTCGGCGCCTCGAAAGTCGCCGCCGACGTCATGGTGCAGGAATACGGCAGATATTTCGGCATGAAGACCGGCCTCATCCGCGGCGGCTGCCTGACCGGCCCCCGCCATTCCGCCGCCGAACTCCACGGCTTCCTGGCCTATCTGATGAAATGCGCCATCACCTGCAAGGAATACCGCATCTTCGGCTACAAGGGCAAACAGGTCCGCGACAACATTCATTCGGAAGATTTGATTAACGCGTTCTGGCATTTCTACCAGGCCCCCCGCGGCGGCGAAGCCTACAACATGGGCGGCAGCCGTTTCAGCAACTGCTCCATGCAGGAAGCAATTGTGCTGTGCGAAAAAATCACCGGACAGAAAATGAACACCCGTTACACCGATGACAACCGCGTCGGCGACCACATCTGGTGGATCAGCGACGTCTCCAAATTCAAATCCCACTACCCCGAATGGAGTCTGACCAAGAACGTCGAAGACATCCTGACCGAAATCCACGATTACAACAAAGACCGCTGGATCAAAGAGCAGTAGGCGGATAACCGATAACCAGCAGTCATCCAGAACCGCCTGACTGACCATAAAAACAAACAGATTTTTGAATGTTTGCTAATAGTTTTTGTTGCCTTTTGACGGTTACAGGTTATTATTACAAAATGAGAATAACTGTTAGGCATCAGCAGAGATCGATAGCACGCTGAGATGCTGAGCATTCTAAATAAATCATTAAGGTGGTATTGTGGCAAATAATTTCAAAAGTGATGACAGTTTTTTAAGAAAACTCGTTGTTGGTGCAGCAGGCACGAATGCAACAATCAACCGACTAAAGGAGATGGGGTTTAACCCAATTGAACTTGAGCGCGGCTCTACTGGCTTCAAAATATGGAAGAAAATTAAAATAAAGAGAGTGCGAGTTCCTGACATCTTATGCTTGAGCACGGGGCTAAGGTTTGAATCACGCGGCAAGACCAAGCTTGAAATATCAATGTCCCATTCCATCAATGACGATAAACGAACTTGGTATGCTGGCATGCGTGATGACGACTTTGTTTCAATTGTTGTTTTCAATCAAAACAGCGATTCTCCGATAAACCTGAAGCAAATCTCCCCTGTTCACTTCATCAGTGTCAGAGACATGCGGCAAGCATTCACTAATGAACAGGTATCTATCACGAAGCCGAAAGGTGTTGAAGAAGGATCAGAAAGACGGGTGATGTGGACATGTGCTGCCGCCAACCAGCAATCAAGAGTTTCGGCGGTTGAACTTGGCAGCAGGGTCAGCCTTGTCCCTATCGCCGAGAAAGAGCGAAAACAGACGATCCAATTGAGCCGGCGAAATAGCATAAACCTACTGCCGCAGGTCAACGTTGGTGAAACCGTCGAAGCCAACCAGATTGTGGCTGCGGTAGTCCCGGTAAAAACAGCACTTCCGTGTCCTTCCCCGGTAAATGCTGCTTATTTCATAAACAAGCTCACAAGCGTCAATATGAGTGAGCGTTACGCCTCCGCAAAAGCATTGCGGTATAAAGGCTATGATGCGACTGCAAAACTAGAACTAAAAGCTAGAATCGCTGATGTCGATGAGGATATTTACGTCAAACTTGAGGCGGCAGCCGCACTTGCGGCATATGATGATCCGAACGGGTGGGAATTCATAGAAAGCAAGTTGCATAGTCCAGCCATAATCGTTCCTCTTGAAACTCAGCTTGAAACGGTCATTGTCACATCTGAAATTCAAAAGAATCGTAGCGAACAGTTACTGATAGAAGTGTTGCGGGACTCGCAACGTGATGATGAACTTCGCGCAGGGGCAGCGTGGGCACTTGGTCAATTTGCTTCCGCCACGTCAGCATCTGCGCTTGCTGATACATTCAATTCAAGCCCTTTGGAGATCAAGGTTGAAGCTGCACGTGCGCTTTTACGGATTGCGGAACCACAAATTCCTCACTTGCTCAATATCATGAAAAATGAGAATCCTGCCAAGCGTGATGGCCTATCGTGGGTGCTTGCCAGGATCGGCAAATTCAATCCATCAGATATAATTCCCGGAGCCGACGAGAATCTTAGAAAATGGATGAGTTATATCATTGGCTATGGTAAAGAGAATTTCATCCAGAATGATATCGAAGCCATCTGTAAAGCAGATTCGGAAGTTTATTTTGCCGCAAGTGTCTTGTGGCAGATTTTGGCAAGCTGGGTCAATGACCTGAAGGAATACTGATATGCGGAGCAAACCTTTCTATCACACAGCCAGCGGGCAGGCGTATGTTGGAAATTCGCTAAACCTTCTAGCAGAATTACCAGACGCCAGCATTGATCTGGTCATGACATCACCGCCATTCGCGCTCCGGCGGCAAAAAACATATGGTAATGTTGAGGAAACAGAATACGTCCAGTGGATTAAGCCATTCGGACAAGAGGTTTTTCGGGTCCTCAAGGAAAGCGGAAGTTTCATTCTAGACTTAGGGGGGGCATACCGTTCTGGCATACCATCACGCTCTCTGTATAACTTCCGCGTTCTCTTGGCTTTTTGCGATGAAATCGGGTTTCGCCTTGCTGAAGATTTCTACTGGTTTAATCCAGCGAAATTACCATCGCCAATTGAATGGGTAAATAAACGAAAAATCAGAGCAAAGGATTCAGTCAATACGGTATGGTGGTTTAGTAAGTCAGATTTTCCCAAAGCCGATGTCCGGAAAGTATTGGCTCCGTATTCTGATCGGATGAAAAAGTTGATCGAAGACCCAAAAAATTTCTACACTCCCAAAAAACGTCCTTCAGGCCATGATATAAGTGCGGAGTTTGGCAAGGATAATGGAGGAGCAATTCCATCCAACCTTCTTTCTATACCAAATACCGATAGCAATTCAAGCTATTTCCGACTCTGCAAAGAACTAGGTATTGAACGCCATCCTGCGCGATTCCCTTCGGAACTCCCGGCATTCTTTATCAAGATGCTAACCGACGAGGGGGATGTGGTTCTAGATATTTTTGGGGGATCAAACACTACTGGATTTGCCGCCGAAGCTCTAAAAAGGAAGTGGTTAACTTTTGAGATAAAGCGGGAATATCTTGCTTCATCCACATTAAGATTCCTTGATGGGCATAATATTGAAGCTGTCAGGCGGATACTTGACGAACTTCAAGGCGATCATGCCAATTTATTCATAGGTGAAGTTACCTGTGAATTAAGGAAAATTAAAAAAGTTAAGCCGAAAAATGGACTGCTGGTTCAAGGGCTATTGTTTCTTTCTGAAACAACAACTAGTAGAAAATCATTGTAACGACATAATTGCTTTTTATATTTCAAAAAAACGATATGATGAACTTTGCCATGTTCATACATTGCGATAACAATTACGACTCGGACGATGCCAACTACTGAAAAAAATTAGCGCTACCACGACAAACCCGGAAACTGTGACAATAAATCCAAGTAACCATCCCCCACTCAGCAGCAATGAATTGTCTACCACAGCGGGTTGCTGAATTATTTTAATTTTTCGAGTTCGGCTTTGGCCTGGGTTATGACGGCGGCGGGAGCGCCTTTTACATTGACGGCGGCCGCAAGCTGCTTTTTAGCGGCATCTTTTTTATTCTGCTGCACCAGTATTTTTGCGGCCAGGATTTTGCCGCGCGCCCCCCATTCCGGATTGGCTCCCGGAAACGCATCTGCTTTTTCAAGCAGAACCAATGCCTCTTCGGATTTGCTGCTTTTGTTAAGCAGTTCCGCGCATCTGACGATTGAAATAACCTTGTACCCCGGATTGCCTTCGTTCATTTCATAGCACTTGGTAAAGGCGTACATTGCCTCACTGTCTCTATTCATGCCGGCATAGACATCGCCGAGCGAAAACCATCCGACAGCGCCCTGATAAGTATGATCGCCCTGGGCGGCTTTTTCAAAAGCGGCGGCGGCTTCGGTGTTTTTCTTCTTGTTTCTGTAAATATTGCCGAGCAGATTGTAATATTCGCTTTTCATCACGCCCGGAATCCTTTTGGCTTCCGCCGGAGTAATAACCGCAATCGCCTTGTCATACTCCTTTTTAGTGTTCAACGCGGTCATCTGCCAGATGACCGCCCGGTAATACATGGGATGTCTTGACTCGCCAATATCCCCGGCGAATTTATTTGCGTTGTCAAACAGTTTGTCGTTATCATTTTTTCTGGAATAAGCGATGGCTTTGTAATGATATCCAAGCTCCCGGTTTTCCTGCTCGTCTGAGCGGATCAACTGGTCGCAGGCGGTAATGCATTCATCAAATTTGCCGCTATCGTAATACGCTTTGATCTGATTAAAAAGCCACAGATTTCTCTGTGCGCCGGTCAACTTCTCCAGTTTGGCGATATCCCCGGCGGCCCCGGCGGCGTCCGCAAGTTTCCGCTGTGCAATATAATTATTGTATTTGCAGAACAGCGCCTGAAGTTTTTCGGCGTCATTCTCGGTCAGCGCTAAAGCTTTATCAATATCCTGCAGACTGTCGTCATATTTTTTCTGATTATAGTTTTTGACGGCGGAATCATAAAGCTCTTTAAAAGCCGGTTCGGCATTTACCGCGAAAGCGGAAATTAAGACGAATGAAAAGACAGACAAAAGAATTCTGGACATGATAAACTCCTCCCATACTAAAGTTGAACATTTTCTCTGAACAATGGACTGTATCAGTCCCGACTCCACCTTTTTAAACGCTCCCCTCCCGCATTAAAATTGGATATGCTTTTAAACAAAGGCTCGCGGATTAAAATTCAAGATTCAAAGTCATCATCGGTCCTGACATAAAATCTGAAATGAACTCGCAACCTCCTGTTATTACCTAACCTAATTTAGTTTTGCTGAAATTCAAGCGCGGCAAACGGGGTTTCCTGCGTGCTTTTTTTATGTGTCAATGGTAAAAAAAATATGCATATATATGCATTTAAGATACTATATATTAAATCTTTGCGACTTTTTTGATTGACAAAATTACTAATAGTAAAAAGACATTGCATGAATGCAGTGTGGCAAAAATCAACAAAAAATCAGGAGTGAGGATTCAGAATGAGAACCGAATGCAGCAAACGGGATACTTAAAAACTGTTCTGGATAAGACTGTCCAAAATACGGGCGGTTGCCAGGCGCATAGCCGGAAAACATGAGGCCAATGGGGCCTATGGGGGTCTTATGGGGCGGGTGGGAGTTTCTGGGAAGACTGGGAAAATGGGTGAGCGATTGCCGGTAACGGCAATATCCCGGAACTCCCAGTCTTCCCAGTCTTCCCAGAACTCCCATATTACGAAAACTTTGTGCAGGACGGGTGTCCAAAGTGTCGGAGTCGGGGGAGCGAGAAAAGTTGAAAGCGAGAAAAGCGAGAAAAGTAAAAAGCATTACGTTCAACGACACTCCAAAGTGTCGGAGTCGGACGGTTGTCCGTCTGGTTATGCTGGCCGCATGGGCGAAACAGTCTATGCTCAACGACTATCCAAAGTGTCGGAGTCGGGAGAGCGAGAAAAGCGAGAAAAGTGAAAAGCATTATGTTCAACGACACTCCAAAGTGTCGGAGTCGGACGGTTGTCCGTCTAGTTATGCTGGCCGCATGGGTGAAACAGTCTATGTTCAACGACACTCCAAAGTGTCGGAGTCGGACGGTTGTCCGTCTAGTTATGCCGGCCGCATGGGCGAAACAGTCTATGCTCAACGACTATCCAAAGTGTCGGAGTGTGGTGTCCAGGATGAGGGTATGGATATATCCAAAATAAAAAAGTGCCTTTGCGGTGTCTCTGTGCCTCTGTGGTTAAGGGCTGTCCAAAATGAAGAGGCGGGGTGTCCGGAATGTCCGGCATCAGATTTTGGCGACAGTCATGCCCGGCACAAAGCGTACCGGCAACCGGATGTTTTCCGGAGGCATTCCCGGATTGTCGATGATCCGGCAGAGCATTTCCGCGCCAGCGACGCCAAGCTGGAAGGATGGCGAAAGATATGTGGTGAGCTGCAACTGGGCAGGCAGCATCATACCGTCCGCACCGGTCAGAGAGATGTCTTCGGGAATGCGGAGATTAAACTCTCCGGCAGCCTTCAGCACCCCGAGCGCGACATAATCATTAGGCGCGACAATGCACGTCGGTTTCTGCTTTTCCTTAAAGATTCTACTGGCGGCGGCGTAACCGATGTCAGGATTGAACCCGGTTTCCCCGGTGACCATGAACGGGGTCAGTCCGGCCTGGCGCATCGCGTCCGCAAAACCCCGGTTACGTTCAACCCCTGTGAAGGAGGTTTCCAGTGCCGGAATGTAAGCAATCCGGCGATGTCCCAGCGACACGACATACTCGACAATCCGGCTCATTCCTTCATAATCCTGAGCAGTAACCTTGCTGCAGGCGAGTTTGCCGAATCCGCCTTGAACAGCCACCAGCGGCGCACCTTCGGCAATGAGTTCATTGATAAATTCGTCGCGGCTGGTAAGCCCCCATGCGATAAAACCGTCCACCATTTTGCCGCGGCTGAATTTAAGATATTCCTTGCCGGAAATAAAATCTTCAGTCATGGACGCGATGGTGGCGTACATGGAGCGGCCGGACAGAAACTTCTCCACGCCGCCGATGACTCCGGCCAGGTTATAGTCAATATAATCATATTCGGATTCGATGTGAATGCATTCCGGCGGGGCCAGCAGGGCGACAGTATTGGAGCGGTTTTTCAGCATCCGGACAGTATGCATATTCGGATAATACTGCTGCTCATCGCAAATCTGCAGAATCTTCTCCCGGAGTCCGGCGGAAATCTTTTTCGAGGGGGAATCCTGCAGCGCGCGCGACACGGATGCCACCGACACCCCGGCTTTCCTGGCTATTTCCCTGATGTTTACATTTTCCGCCATAAACGTATTTCCCTCAAGCTAAATTTTATATTCAACGCCGCCGGCAAACAGCGAATCAGTATTGCCGACCGCCACGGACAGCGTCAACGGGGCGCGGCAGAAAAGCAGCCGGACATGAATCAGATAATATTTATCTCCGGTCATCGGAAATGCAAAGGTGCTTCCGCCCTCCGTCCGGTGGAATGCCGGCAGCGCCAGTTGACGTCCGTGATAGTTCGACATCTGCCGTCCGTCAAGCCAGACGGTGATTCCGGTATCGGCGCAGGCCATAATCACGGAATTGTCCATGGTTTCCGGTATTTTCACAAAAGAATACAGGTGCATGTGATTAAAGCAACTGACATAAGGCGAAAGGTCAAGCTGAGTCCCGTAAAAAATCCGCCGGTCTTCCTGATATACAGTCTGGCCGGGGCCATTCGCCATCAAGGTTTTTTCGACCTCAAGCGCCTCACTCTCACTGATGTCCGGCATTACCAGCCAGCAGGCCGGCGGCAGCAGCTCCCGCGGGTTGTAAGATACCGGACGGTATGCCGGAAAGGTCTTTGCCGGGCCGTTTTCCAGTTCAATATTGATTTTCTCCGACAGCGTGATGATCCTGGCGGTGAATTCATCAATCGAGCGGGGCAGTCCGGGGATTCCACTCAAAAAATCACTGACCGTGATTTCCGGGTTCATCTCTTCGACAAGGCGGCCAGGAAATGCCGCCGTGCCGTGCAGAATGCCGAACAGCGCGCCGCAGGTAGCCCCGGTGCAGTCAGTATCCATGCCGAAATTTACGGCATGAAGCACGGTCTGCTCAAAGTCATTCCCGCCATACAGCATGGCGGCAGTAATAAAACATAATTCCATTACACAGTCCGTGAAGTTATGGCTGCCGAACTTGTCCATGATGCGCCGGCGCAATTCAGAATAAGGAACCTGCCCGTGCCAGAGTCCGGTCACAAACTTGATTCCCTGCGCCGTCCTGCAATCCGCCGGGATGTGCCGCAAACCTTCCGCCATAGCTTCCGTCAAACTGCATCCGGTAAATGCCGCGCTGCATGCGGCGGCAATAAACATTTCCGCCCATACGCCGTCGCCGCAATGGTCCACACTGGCATCCTGCGACGCCAGATACGCCGCCAGCTCGGGACGTCCCGGCGCCAGGCATGCCCATATCTCAGCCCTGATCGCCGCGCCCATTCCGTCCTTAAACCAGTTGTCAACGGCGCCGGACAGCGGCGGCGTCAATCCGCGCTGCATATTCCGCAATGCCGCGCCGTATTCGTCCATGCCGTATTTGATATGCTGCCGCCAGCCTTCGGCCAGTGCGGCGGAATCCAGTTTCAGCCCGGATTTCTCGGCGTAAAGCATCCACACCAGTTGCAGCTCAAGGTCGTCGTTCGGCCCCTGATCCAGGTAGATGTCTTCCGCCGTCAGGAATAATTGATACGGCACTCCCTCATAGGGGGCGCCGATGCCGCCGCCCATAGCCTTGCCCGTCCAGCAGGCGCGTACTCTGTCTTCATAAATGCTCTTGTCTATTTTCATTACCGCCCTGCCACTATATGTTTTTGCGTTTCCGCTTCAGTCTGACGCCACCAGTCAATTATCGTCCGGTACTGACGCAAAGCATCAGCCTCCGGTTTTAGAGAGACTTCGAAAGTGACTGCTCCTGAATAATTTATTTCCAATAATGCTTTAACCGTCTCATCCCAAGGAATGGTGCCGCGGCCCGGAAACAGATGTTCATCAAAGTATTTTGACGACTGGATGAACGGAGCGTCCAGTTCCACACTGGCCAGCGCGGCATGATTGTCGTGAAAATGGGTCTCAAAAAGTTTGCTCCCGGCAAGTTTGATCCATTGCGGCACTGATTCTCCGAAAGCATGGGCATGTCCGGAATCAACACAGAACCCCACGTTCGCCATATCCGCCGTCTTTATCAGTTCCGGCAGCAGTCCGATATCCGCCAGCGGTTCAAATTTGCCGACATTCTCCAGTGCAATCCGCATCTCCGCCGCAGCACCTTTTTCCGCCATGTATCTGAGATTTTCCGCCGCAACCTCAATGATGCGCGTCACCCCGTGTGCCGCCGCTTCTTTTTCAAATCCGGCAAAAATCGACTGGACGTCATGATGCCGCCCGCTGATTCTGCCGGGATGGAAAACCATTGTTCCAGCCCCCATCTGATGACAGAAGCGGACGGTGTCTTCCATGGTCTGCTGCACCGGGGCCTGGCTCTCCGCCAGCGGCGCGAACACCGGCAGCAGACAGTGATGCGAGGATATTTTAAAGCCGTAATGACGTATGATTTTACCGATCCTGACCGCGGCTTTGAACAAATCGAAAGCCAGCGGCTCCTCGCGGTGCAGGCCGGCAAGCATAACATCCGAAATCCCCGCTTTAGCCAGCAGTTCCAGTTGCGCGGCGATCTCCCGGTCCGACTTCAAGCTGATGACTCTGCCGTCCCAGTTGATAATTTCCACCGGGAAACTTAATTTGAATTTTCGTTTTCGATTCATGATTCCTACTCCATAATGCAGGCCAGCAGATTCCAGTTCAGGAAGCCGGGACCTGAAATGCCGCAGCCGGTTTCAGGGTGATAGTATTCATGCAGCAGTCCGTTCCCGCGATAATCATCCGCAAGCAGTTTCGTGACATTCACTGCCAGCTCGGAAGCCGCTTTGTCATATCCGTAATTCTTCAACCCCTGCCAGGCCATGTAGCAGGCAATTATCCATACCGGCCCGAGCCAGTTGCTGGGGTTGCCTCTGGATACATCCGGCGAATACATCCGTTCGTCCGCAGACAGCGAACGTATTCCGTACGGAGTCCAGAAACGCGCCGGATTCAGCAGATGTTTCTCGACCATTGACGACGCCTGTTCGCGATCTGCAATTCTGCACCACAAAGGCAGGAATGACACCCAGCTCATGACTTTAACCGGCAGACAGCGCCAGAACGGTTCCAGATTGATATTCAGCGTGCCGAACGCGGGATGCGAACTGAGGTTCTGGCGGCATTGCACATCCGCCGAATAATAGATGCCGTCCCGCTTATCCCAGCAGAAACAGTTGATCGCTTCGTTCAGCCGTCTGGCTTCAGCCTCAAACCTGGACTGAATGTCGCCCGCGCCGCAATTCCCGGCGAAGCCGGCGGCGGCGGACAGATCCTGATACATAAGGCAGTTCAGGAAGATGTTGGCGCTGGAAAACGGCGGACGCCCCCAGGCGGCAGGATCATCGTCAACCCCGATCGCCACATCATTGGCCCATACATACAGCCCGGTAGCCTGGTTCAGATAACGCTGCCTGCGGCATTCCGCCGCCCGGGTCAGCGCATTCAGACAGAATGCTTTTTCATCATTATCCCAAATGCCATACTGGTCAAGCATCAGGCAGAATTGCCCCTGTACCGGTTTGGCCATATTGTTTTCCGCCACGGTCAGGGAATCAAACCAGTCAGGATTTTTGTCCGAAATCAGAATCGGCAGACTGCCGTCCGCGCCTTGCAGCAGGAAAAAGTTCTTGAGCGCACCTTTTGCATAGTGAAGCGTCTGCCGCCTGAAGTTCTCCGCCTGCTCCGCATTTTCGATCTTCTCCGCAATGCCGAGCAGCGCGCGGGAAGCCCAGAATGAATCCCAATCCCATAGAGTCCGCGAATATGGACCGCCCGGATCAATATACGGGCAAGCCAGAAAACCTTCCGCCTCATGCAGCATCTCCGCGACATGTTTTAATGCCACGCTTAGCAGCAGTTTGCGGTTTTCTGAAAATTCATTCATTGCAATTCTCCAGCTTATTCCGGGTAAACTTCGTTCAAAACTTTTTCCGACAGTCTGGCGATATCTTCAGGCTGAACACTGCCTGCCTCGCCGGATGCCGTACCTTCGGCTGTACCATCGAAATGCTGCAGCAGCAAAGTGCCTTTCTCTACAGCGGGCGGCTTGCCGGACAGCATCTCCTGATATGCCGCTTTAATTTCCGACGGCTTTTTCGGATAGTTGGAAACCCTCAATTCATCAATCATGCCGTTCAGCGCCGGAGCCGCACCGGCGGAGTTGCATCCGATACAGAAGTTCTCATCCGCCGCGCCCCATTGCGTTCCAAAGGACTGATCAAATTTCTCGGCAACGGCTTTCCCGTTCACATATATCTGCATGATACATTCCTTTTCCTTTTTGAAGCCCCAGACGAAGGCCAGATGCGTCCATTCCCCGGGGTTGATTCCGGATGGAGACTTCAATGTGGCATAGTATTCATATTTCCCGCCGGCGGCTTTCTTGCGGAACATAAAAGCCAGGCTGCCGTTTTCAATACCGCCATAAAACCAGAGCGGGGCGTTGTTGCCGACGCTGAACAAAT
Organism: Victivallaceae bacterium; assembly: GCA_041665605.1. Lineage (GTDB taxonomy): Bacteria > Verrucomicrobiota > Lentisphaeria > Victivallales > Victivallaceae > CAIPAT01. Next base: position 62,559 of record JBAYIO010000007.1, read on the forward strand.
ACACAAATGTTTTTTCCGGAACCGCCTTCAAATTGACGACAGCTTCAATCGTTCCTCCCGCGGCATTGATGCGGTCTGACTTAAACACCAGCCGGGAAGCATCGGTCATCTCGAGTGTTTTTCCGCATTTCCCGTCGCCGTAATTGAGTGATTTCTGCTGCAGCGGCGCGACTTTGATCTCTTCGGCGCTGAGCATACCCAGTACGAACGCCATAACCGCAGTCAATAGTATTTTTGCAATCATCAGTTACGTCCCTTTATTAAGCTGCTGAATTCATTCATGCCGTTTTTAAGTATCTGATATTTATGCTTGAAGGTAATCGATTCACCTGGTTTTAAAAGCTGTTCCTTGCCGAGCAGTTCCATGTTGAACGTATCCGGGGCGGTTTTGCACAGGTAGATCCAGGCTGAACCAGCCGGAAATACATTGGCGATGCCGCAGTTTTTCGAGGTGTCAATTACCGCCCATGCCCCGCCGTTTTCCTGCGTGAAACGGTCGTGTTCGGCATTGACGGTGGAATTCTTCAGCTTGCCGTCCGCGCCAAGAATAACCACCTTGAATTCACCGCTGTCACCGCCGAAGCTCAATGCCGGATGTATCCTCAGTTGAGTGGTCAGCGGCACGGCCGTCTTATTGGTCAGAACCGATTCCACTTCCACCGCCAGGTCCGTACCTTTTTTCAGCGTCAAAGTCCGGCGCAAATGAAAATCGCCGATATCAGCATCCATTACCAGCGAATCGCTGCTGGCTCCGGACACTTTTTTCCAGGCAAAGGAATTTTCCCAGCCAGGCCCGGCAAAGGCTTTGCCGATATATTCTTCATAGCCGCCATAGTTGAAATAGGCTTCGCCGATGGACTGCAGCGAATTACTGTCCGACGGCTCTTTCAGGAAATTCTTTCCGGTCTGCTTGTCGCTGAAGCGGATTATCCGTCCGCCTAATTCAGGGATGGCGGCCACTTTAACGGCATCATTTTCCAGCGTGACCACTGGAACCTGACGTTTCCTGGCGCGAAATATTATCCGCTCAAAGTCCTTGTTGAAATTGCCGGAGTCAATCGCGTTCGTCACCAGCCGTTTCATATCCAGGTCGGACAGTTCCCGTCCGTCGGGGTTGATTACATATGCGTCCTGTCCGCGCTCAATCCGCCATTGAGCGCGCGGATCAATCCCCAGCGCAGACTGAGTGCCGATATTTGATTTGATGTTGCTGAACGTATTTTCCACCAGTTTAAGTCTTTCCTGCTGAATCGGAGTGAGTTTTTTCTTTGCCGCGCGGTCCAGGAATGCAGCACATTGTGCCAGAATAGCAGGAGTGAACACTTTCGGCGAAGGCACCGCCACATCGCTGTAAACAGAAGGATGCCAGTCGGAAGCGGCAACCGAATTTTCGATCTGCAAATAGTAATTCTTCACATCCTGTCCGGCTTCACCATACATGTTGTCGAAAAAGTCATCCGCGAACTGGTCAAAGTTCCGGTCCGCCTGCCAGATGTACCGGGCGGTCACATAATACGGAAGAATATTATGTTTCCAGTATTTCGGCGAAGTTTGCGTAAAATACCAGTTGACTCCGATTTTCTTCAGATAGTTTATCGTGTCTCTGGCGCGATAAGTCACCGGCAGCATGGCCGCGTTTTCAGTCGGCGCGGAATAATGGTCGCCCAGCAGGAAATACTCCCAAACCCCCATATGCCCTGAAGCTTTGGCGGCCCATGCGTCAATCCATGCTTTCTCCTCGGCGTTTTCCTTGCTGCGGTCAATGCCGTGAGCATAATCGCCATGCAGGCAATACTGCACCAGCACGTTTTTCTCCACCGGCACGTCCTCCGGCATGACATAATTCGAATACGCAGGACACAGGATGAAGCGGTCCGGATGCTTGTCCGCAACATTTTTTGCCACGGTGTTGGCAAACGTAACCATTCTCCGGCTCATCGATCCGCGCTTCCCGGACATGAAATTCAGGCCTTTAAGTTTGCGGCACTCGTCGCATTCGCACCAGGTAATCGCACCGTCATTCGGCCACATCGGCACTACAATCCCCTGCGGATTCTTGTTAAACCAGTCATTGGCGAAATCAGCGCATATTTTTATCACGTCCTGATTGGTGGTGCAGATATTGCCGCCGCCGTAGCCCGGCCGTCCCGGGCTGCCCATCGGAAGCCGTTTGCCTTTGTATAGTGCGTAGTATTCCGGGTGAGTCGCGAAATATTTGGAACCAGGTATCATAAAGTCGAAGTTATGGCATATCCACTGCCATTCCTGCAATCCGCCGCGTTTATCCCAGGCATCCCATTTCTCGCGGGGAAGATATTTTTTAACCATAGGATAGCGCAGGCTGAACATGAAATTCAACCGGTTTTTTGCCGCCCAGTCAATCGTTTCCTCAAAGCTGATGCCGTCGGTCTGCCCGACATCAACCGAGCGCTGAATGAAATCAGGCGCAAATTTGTGCTTGCCGGACTGGAGTATGAGTTCGCTCTTTTGCGGGACAACTTCTCCAAGCCGCCCAGGAAAGAACCAGCGGCACCCCTGCTGTTCGAGCAGTTCGTAGACGCTGTACAGCGTTCCGCGGTCTCCGCCGCCGAGCAGCACGGTACGTTGTCCGCGGGCGTCAATAATAAAACTGTCCGGACCTTTGCCGGCTGCTGAAAGATCAAATTCATTTAAATAACCGTTACCGGCAGCCTCGCGCCCGATCAGGAACAGATGCCTTCCAGTTTGCGCTGTATCCGCACTAACCGGCATCTCTCTGCCGGTAATCAATTTGACATAACGGACAAGCTCACTTGCGGCAAAACGTTCGGTTGCGGAAGCTCCGGCGGACAGCACTACAGTCGCATCAGCCGGATCGATTTTTAATTCATCGCCGCTTGCCAGACAAGAAAAACCAAGCAGCATGGCAACCAGTAAATAACGCATGATCACTCCTTTTCGGCTCAAAATATCAGATTTCTTACTTCATTCAGGCTGTTGACCTGGATATACCCTTCAGCCATCTCTGACACCGCTTCAACGGCATCGCGCCGGACAATAATTGAATTCCTGATTCCGGCCATCGCCGGATATTTGAAATCCTCCTCCTTATTATCTCCCACCGTAACCATTTTGGACGCCGGAACATCAAACGATGCAATAACCCGTTTCCACATCGGCAGTTGTTTCTTCATCCCCCGGGTAATATTAGTACCGAAAATACGCTCAAAATAAGGTGAACCTTCGAGTGTTCCAAGCCCTGCCCTTTCCAGTTTCAGCAGACATCCTGTAATCGGATTATTGCTGACAATGTACATTCGCTTTCCCGCGCCGTATAAATACTTTATCATATTCACCGCATCTTCGCAGGGCAGGAGCGCCCGTTGATGAATTTCACGCAGTTTCCTCCAGAATTCTACCGTATCCAGATCAAAATCGGCGATAAAATCATTATAGTCCCACCAGATCACAAGGTTGTTGGCATAATCTTCCAGCATTCCTCTGGCGATTTCTCTGCTGATACCTCTTTTTAGCGCAATCATACCGGAAATTGCCGCAAAGATGTCATCGCGGAAAGAATCATTGGTATTGCCGTCGACCCGGTTGACATCGGTAATGGTGGCGTCAATATCGCAAATTATGATTTCAGGATTCAGCTTAACCATTTTTCTCGATTCATTGATGACCGCTTGAAGACCGATCAATATACCTTGGTCGGGTTGACATAAGCGTCAGTTCCCATGCTGCCATTAACTTGAGAAACGTTCCAGTTTTCAACATGACCGTCAAAGAACGACTGATTGACCGTCATGCTATGGCGCATGTACATCATTCCGCCGGTATTGGCGGCGCGATGCCAGACCGGGGCATACAGGTCAAGAGTGCCGAAATATGGCGCATCACCAGTTCTCATCCCGTTGAATGCTCCGCTGCTGTCGCTTTCAATCAGCCAGGCCTTGCGCGAAGGATTCTTTATGCGTACCAGAAAGGAAAGCGCTGTATCCGCGACCGGACGCCCAACTCCGTACTGCGCATAATTCCAGTTCGGTTTCCCTGACGGCCGGAAGTCTTCCGCCGGACAATGGATTGTTGATGGTCTGGAAAAGATTAATTCGGAAGTGTTTTTAACTGCGGCATTGTAAATCTTCGCCTTGGCCAGCAATACATACCAGGCCCCGTTATTGGTATAGTAATCACTAATTCCCTGTTTGACGAACGGCAGCCAGTCCCGGAAGTCATTGGTGTAAATTGCCGTCATCGTTCCCAGTTGTTTCAAGTTATTGGCACAGGAGGATGTCTTGGCTTTATTCCTTGCTTTATTGAGTGCCGGCAGCAGCATTCCGGCCAAAATCGCGATGATCGCGATCACCACGAGCAATTCAATGAGTGTGAAAATTCGACGCTCGACATGCTTTTTCTTCATCATATTTTTACCCTTTATTTTGATTTTTTTCCAGCAAATTATATTTTTTAAAGACTTCTATCGTCAAACTGGCGGTAAGCCGATGCCCTTCCGCATTAGGATGAATCCAGTCCTTCTGATCAATGAAGGTCCCGAGCGGCACACCGCCGGCTGCCGCGTCCAGCGTCGCCTGATAGACATTGACAACAGGCAGATCAAGTTCCGCCGCGATTTTAAGCCCTTCCTGTAAATATTTCACCCTGTCTTCGGCCATTCTCCGCAGTACCGAAGACGGGGTGAAAACAAAATTCTGAACACTTTCGAGAAACCTTTCCGGATCCGGCGCAATCGTTACCACAAAAACAATTTCAGCGCTGGTTTTCTCGCGCAATGTCGTCACAATCTGCTGGTGCATATCCCGGAAGTGCTCAATGCCGCCGGGGAAATCGCCATCTGATCCATTATTATAAGCAAAACTTTCAAGCAGAACAATGTCCGGTTTGATTTCCACCAGCGGCGCAAACTTGGTATTGCGGAATTCATATTCGTGAGTCAACCGCCACAAACCGTACCCCGCCCGCGTTCCGCCGACGCCATAGTTCAAGAGTTCGAACTGCAACCCGGGATAATACTGATCCAGTTGCAGCTTCAACTCTTTGCAATCCAGTCCGGCCGTATCCGTCATCGAATCGCCGAGCATGGCTATTTTAATTTTTCGTTCCAAGCCAAACCTCCAGGTAAAACAAATAGGGTAACATGTTACCTCTATTATACAACAAACAAAACAGAATGTCAATACCTCGCAGTCATACTCCAATAAAAAAGAAGAAAAATTAAATCCATGCCGGGAAGTTTACTTTTTGAAATATGCATGGCCTGCCGTATTTTTGTCAAAACACTTCTTCCCCTGCCGGAATGCAGTCGGCGAACATCCGGAATGACGCATGAAGGCATGGTTGAAACTGGTTATGACAGAATACCCGCTTGCTGTCGCAATATCACTGACCGGCTGATTGGTGTAACAAAGTTTTCGACATGCGCAAACGGAGGTAGAATTGATAAAAACTTATCTTTGTCATCCGAAATCGCTGAAACTGCTTCTCCCGAGACCGCATAACACGCAGCGGCTTGTTCAAGCGACACCACCGCTTGGCTTGAGCATTAATTCGATTGCCGACATTATTCTTTTCTGGTCATTCAGCACGTCTCCGGCAATATCGCTTTCCCATTCCTGCCGGATGTCTCCCAGATAACCGGACCGCTCCTTGCTGCCGCCCAGCAGTACTTTAAAAGGCAGTTCCGCATTAAGTTCAATCTCGCCCCTGCTGATAGAATAATTATTCATAATTGGACTAATTAACAAGTATTAAGGACAATATAGCAAAACACAAATATTGAAATTTAACTTATATTCAAGTAAAATAGTTCTCATGGCATAATTATCAAACCTTGAATACAAAAGCAAAATTAACAAATAGGAGTGTAAAGAACATGAGTAAATTCAAAATCGGCGTTTTCGGACTCAGAATGGGACATGCCTGGGCCAAAGCGGCACACAGCCTGTCGGATACTGCACTCAGTATTGTCTATGATAAATATTTCAAAGAAAATGAACGCATTGATCATGATTTTTATCTGAACAGCGCCTGCGTGATCGCCCAAACCGAAGAGGAAGTATATAATGCGGACCTGGACGTAATCATTGTCGCCACGCCTGATCATCTCCACGCGGAACAGTGCATCAAGGCGTTAAAGGCCGGCAAGCATGTAGTTTGTGAGAAACCGCTGGCTTCGACAGTGGCGGAGTGCAAAAATATAATTGCCGCAGTTAAAGAAACCGGCAAGTTCTTCATGACCGGCCAGGTATGCCGTTATGCTCCGGGATTCAAGCTTGCCAAACATTTGCTGGATCAGGGCAGAATAGGAGACATCGTCTATGTCGAGAGCGAATATGCTCATGACTACAGTAAAAACCCCGGGTATATGGGATGGCGCAACGACCCGGCAATCAAACGTGAAGGTTTTATCGGTGGCGGCTGCCATGCACTGGATTTGGTCCGCTGGCTGGCCGGCGACCCGACAGAAGTGTTCTGCTATATGAACCATAAATTCCTGCCTGCCTGGCCGGCAGCCGACACCGGAGTAGCCGTGGCGAAGTTTCCCAATGATGTGATTGGACGCATTTTCGTCTCTATCGGCGTAAAACGGCCGTACACGATGCGCACCGTCATCAGCGGCACCAAAGGCACGATTATTTGCGACAACACCAGCGATTTCATCCAGATTTCCGAGGAACAGGTCTACGATGCCGCCCAGGCAACAAAATTCACCCAGATTCCGGTGCTGGTTTCCAGTCACAACGTTGATGCCGAGCTTCGTGAGTTCATCAGTTTTCTGAGCCAGAACAAGCAATGTCCGACCGATGCAATCCAGGGAACTAAAACCGTTGCGTTCGGCGAAGCCGCCATTAAGTCCGCCCAAACGGGACTTCCGGTGAAAATAGATTACAATTTCTGAAAGGCGCTGAATCATGAAAGCAGGATTCTTTGAAACTGACATTACGCCGCCAGTCGGAACCGAGCGTGCAGGATCTTACTGTAAGCTATATCTGGGGAATATACATGACCCGCTGAAAGTCCGGGCGGCAGTATTTGATAACGGCGCTCAAAAAGCAGCGCTGGTCGGAATTGACGCCTGCTTCATTGGATTCGATTCTGTCAAAGAAGTTCAGGATGAGGTATTTAAACTTTGCGGGATTACTCCGGAAAGCATAATTATCGGAGCCTCCCACACGCACTCCGGAGCGGCGCTGACCGGAATGGTCGGGCGTGAAATTCAGGACAAAATGCCGGAGGAGGTTCTCGATCTGATCGTTAACCATTCCGCTGCACCCTCGACCGGTTACCGGGAATGGTGCGTAAAACAAATCATAACTGCAATTGTGATTGCCGATTCCAGAAAAGAGGATGCCTTAATAAGCACCGGCATCGGATTCGAAGATGCATGCGTGTTCAACCGCCGCTTCATTATGAAAAACGGCAGAAGCTATACCCATCCGGGCAAATGCAACCCAGACATCGTCAAACCGGCCGGACCGGTCGATCCCGGGGTCGGCGTAACCGGAGCCTGGCGTAAGGACGGCTCCCTGATCGGTTGCGTCGTAAACTATGCATGCCACGGCACTTGCTACAGCGGAACCGATGTTTCCGCCGACTGGATCCATTATCTGGAAGATACGGTCCGCAAGGTAATGGGAATGAATGCCGGGGTGGTGTTTCTGAACGGAGCATGCGGCGACGTCACCCAGGTCAACAATCTGGCGCATTCCAGCGACTTCGGAATTCAGATGGCGCGAAAACTGGGTACTCGCGTCGGAGCGGAAGCAGTGAAAGTTCTCGCCGGTGCAATCCCATCCGGATTTAACGAAATCAGTGCAAAGCGGCTCGTGCTGAAAATTAAGCGCCGTAAACCTTCCCCGGCCAGTATCAGGCAAAGCTGGGAAATTCTTCGAGCGGCAGACCCTGACAGCAGAGAAACCAATGTAATTTTTGCGAAAGAGAGAGTCATCGCTGATAATATCTGTAGACACAGTCCAGTCGCGGAAGTGCCTGTCCACGCGGTTAAAATCGGGAATGCCGTCTTTGTTTCAAACCCTGCCGAATATTTTGCGGAACTTGGGCTGAAAATTAAAAAAGCCTCTAAATTCGAATATACCTTCGTCGTTTCCCTTGCCAACGGAGCAAGCGGTTATGTTCCCGCAAAAGAAAGTTTTGCAAAGTCCGGCGGAGGCTATGAAACTGTGCTGACCGGTTATTCCAATCTGGGAATTGATGCCGGCGACAAAATTTCTGACGCCTCCATCAAGCTTGTCAGCCAGATGAATCCGGAAAGAGTTTGCATAGAAACCAGGCAGCCGGGAACACCGTGGGAATACGGAGTACTGGGCCCGGATATTGATTAGTTGAAATAGTGCCGGCCGATATGTCCTTTAAATATCCGGTGTTCAAAATCACCAGCGCCGGATAACTGATCATAGTGTCATAAAGAAATCAGACAAACTCCCGGCTGAATACCGGATCACTTCAATTTGGCAATATATTCGCTGGGAGTACATTTGAAGTATTTTTTGAAAACATGGTAAAAATGGCTGACGTCTTTAAAACCGTGTTTCTGCGCCACTTCTTTTATTGAACTGTCCTGATTGCGTAATGCCTGTGCGGCAATGCTGGTTCTGGCATGCAGCGCGAAACTGCTGAAACTTATTCCCATTGCCTGTTTGAAGACATAGCAGAAATGGCTCCTGCCCATCAGGCATTCGCCAGCCGCGTCCTCCAGAGAAACCGGTTTAAGAGGATTGGCTTTTACAGCCTGAATCGCCGGGATGATTTTTCTAAAATAAGACATTTTCTCCTTGACCCCGTCTTTTGTCTGTTGCGGCAAAATCAGATGGTTCATGAGAATAATGATTTCATGAATCCGGAACCACTGAAGCGTGCGCCAGCCATAGGGCTTATTCCGTTCAAGTTTAATAATTGCTCTGGCAAGCAATAATACCTTAAGGCGCAACTCCCGGCTTACAGGGTTAGGGCGCTGCGCCGGGGGAAGAACAAACGGCACCAGCCAGTCTACTTCCTGAAAAGGATCGAGATAACCGAGAAATTCCGGAGCAATAGTGATCACCAGCGCGCTGAAGTAATTGCTGGCAACTCTCCCTGCATGAGGCTCCCAGGGGGCAGTCCACCATACCTGACCGGCTAAGAAAGAATTCTCATATTCAGAATAAACTACATCTTCCCGTCCGGAAAGGGTTATAATCATTTGCAGATCATAATGAATATCGCCTGAGAAATAATCCCTTTTCCGCGGGATATAAACATGAGATAACCTGACCGGAAAATTTATATCCAGATGGTGGTATACTTTCTCAATCTTCTGTGCTCTAAACATCTGCCGTACTTTCTGACAATTATTACGGATGAAGTGACAATCACATTCCGTTGAACAATATAAACTTAGCATGTATAATCGAAACATGAACAGAAATTAATATAATATCTTCCGTAAAAAATTACAATACTGAAAACTAAAGATGGAGGCTTGCGAAACTATGAAAAATGATCTGAAGAAAATTAAGGCCGGCGTTGTCGGCCTGAGGATGGGCGGGGAACATTTGACGGCATATTTGGAATCGGACAAATATGAAGTCGCCGGAATCTGTGATGTTGACGAGCAATTACTCAGGAGAAAAGCCCAAGAAAGCAATGCGCCGCTGGTGACCAATGATTATACGGCGATTATCAACAATCCGGAAATTGAACTGGTCTCGATTGCGACGCCTGATCATCTCCACGCTGAACAGTGCATCAAGGCGCTGAACGCCGGAAAACATGTATTGGCGGAAAAGCCGTTAGCGCTGACGATTGAAGAATGCAAAAAGATCATAGAAGCCGCAGATGCCAGTCATGGAACATTTATGATAGGACAAGTCTGCCGTTTTGCTCCCGGCTTTAAAATGGCAAAGGAACTTATTGAAGGGGGTATGATCGGGGATTTATTTTTCATCGAGTCGGAATATGCGCATGATTATGAACCCACCCCGGGGTGGCAGAACTGGCGCAAAGACCATACCGTCAGAAGAAACGGAGTTCTTGGCGGCGGTTGCCATGCCGTTGACCTGCTCCGCTGGATCGGCGGTGATATTGAAACCGTCACGGCATTTGCCAACCACAACATGATGCCGGAATGGCCGGAACCGGATACGACTATTGCCAACTTGAAGTTCTGTAATAATAATCTTATCGGCAAAGTTTTTGTTTCGATTTCAGTCCAGCGGCCGTATACGATGAGATCCGTATTTTACGGATCGGCAGGAACTATTGTCTGCGACAATACTTCGCCGTCCATTCAACTGTTTTCACATAAAATACCAGGTGCCCGCGGTTTTGCCGAACTTCCGGTCAATATCGCCTCTCATAACATCAGCGGCGAAGTGGAATATTTATATAAGGTGCTTAGGGAAGGCAAAAAACTTGAATTGACTGCCAGGGAGGCGACAAAAACCGTCGCAACCTGCCTCGCGATTATTGATTCTGCCAGAAACAATGGAATAGTAACTAATGTAGATAATAATTTTTAAAACCAGGGAATGGAAACAAGTCACGTTTTGGAACTGCATCAATTAATAATTCTCAAAGCAGGAGTCTGAAAGAAATGAAAACATCAAGTACGAACACGTTTTTCAAAGATAATTTTTTTACACTCGTCGAACTCCTCGTGGTGATCGCGATCATCGCGATCCTCGCCTCGATGCTGCTGCCGGCGCTGGCCAAATCGAGAGAAAAAGGATCTCAAACCCTATGTCAAAGCAATATCAAACAATTTGGCACTGCATTTGCATTTTACATGAACGACTTTGATTCTTTCCCGCCCCGCATGTATGCCGGAACATCCTTTGATGGCGTATCTGTTGCGGCTGGCTATCCGAACTGGTCATATATCCTGGGCGCCAGGAAATATCTGCCAATGCCCAAACCATACACGCCAGTTACCAAAGGCGTAATGTTCTGTCCTAAGTATATGAATGGTTATAGAGGATGTGCGGGGACTATTGCCAAATATTCCACCGGATATTATCCTTCTTATGTTTATAACGCTTGGTATAGCGGGCTTACCACCGTATTAGACAATACCGGGGTGGAAAAGAAAAAGAGTTCCCAGATAAAGTACCCGAGCGGCACAATGAGTATATGCGACGGGGATTATAGTTACATTACCGATATGGGTCTGCGTAATAATACCGCACTCAGACATCTTGGAAGTCTAAATCTTTTATATGCTGACGGACATGCCGGGAGCTTAAAAGAAATTTTCATTACCATGAATGCGCTGGAGCCGATTTTATGTACCGGAGTTCCTAAAAAATGATGATTAATCATAATGGCAAAACAGGATTACTGATGAGAAATATTTTATGGGTTATTGTCAGCATATTGCTTGTTCCGGCATCATCTTCATGGGCTGAAGGCGAAAATCTTTTGCCCGGCACTGAATTCAAATCTTCAAATGGCATAACTCCTGATTCATGGACGGTATCTCAGCCGAATCCGGCGGAAAATATTTTTAAAGTCACAAATCAGGAAAAAACCAATGTTCTGGAGGTCAATGAAAATTCCCAGTCCATGGTGAACAGCATTTTTTGCCGCCTGAGTGTTGACGGATTTAAAAGCTTCAAGGTAAAAGCCGATTTTAAACATGAAGATATTTCAAAGAAGATAGTCATTATCTATTACTGGCTGAATCAGGATGGCAAATTCATTGATGGCGAAAAATATGTTTACTATGGCAAGGCGGGCTCTTCGGACTGGACGGCAGTTGAAAAAATCATCGCGCCGGACAATCCAGTCGCAACTAAAGGCATCATGCTGTGCATTGGCGTTTACGGAAAACCTGACGGCAATGGCAAAGCGATGTTTAGAAATGTTTCAATGACTGTAGCTGACAAGCAGGAGAAAAAGTCATCGTCCGCCGCCGTGGTCAGCAAACAGCCGCCGGTTCTGAAAGAATATTCATTTCGCGATAACTTTACTGCCAAACCGAAAGGGCAGCCTTATTACATCAGCCGGGGCAATGTCGGATTTCTTGATTTTTGCGCCAGTACATTTTATGCGGCGCCGGTAAAAGTGAACATTAAGGTTCCACAAAGCGTTGAAACCGCATTGTATATGCTGTATGCCCCTGAAAAACTTTGTATGCTGATCCCCCCTGAAAAGATTACAGTCAAGGCGGACGAGAAAATAATCTCCTATAACATTTCTGAAAAATATCACTGGCTTTACTGGAGTAATGGTCTTTTTTTTAAAACCAATGACAGCACCCCTGAAAAATTTAACACTGAGATCGAATTTCAAACGGCAAATGGAGAATTTAAAGTAAGTATTCCGGTAGAAGTGCTGGAGAAGGATATCCCGGTAATTCTCCCGCGAAATTTTCCGTGCTATGCGTTTTACAGTTTTCCGCTGTCACGCATCAGTCCTTTGAATACAGCAGGGAATGAATTGCCTGACGGACTTTATCAGAAATGGGTATCCTCCGGCTTTGTCGGCGGATGGGGGAATATTCCAGGACATCCTGACTGGAAGCCGTTCTGGGAATTTCATAGTATATTTCCGTTTCGCGTAGCCGATTCAGATCCGCGGCACCGTAAGTTTCTGACACCGGCCCAAACTGTCTCCGGCGACGCTTCTACTCTCATCTGTCCGTCAGTTCTCATAGCAAAAGGTGCTCCATTCTTCATTGAATGCCTAAAAAACAGAGGCATGGAGGAAAAGGTAAAGGCGGAAAACGCGCTTTGCTCAATTGATTATGAGCCGTATGTAGACGGCTGGACTACGGCAATGTGTTTCTGTCCGGAATGCATAAAGAAATTTGCGGCTTATGCCGGACTTAATCAAGCGCTTACTCCGCAGAAAATATTGACTCAATACGAAAAGCAATGGGTCAAGTTTCGCTGTGTTCAGAACAGCCTGGTGGTCAAAGCGATGGCAGACGCCATTCATCAGGTAAACCCGAAAGCTAAGTTTACCCTGTGTTCAATGCCGCAGGCCGCCAGAGGCGAGGAGGAGGATTATTTAAAACGGTATGGCATTGATTTGACGCTGTACGAATCTTTTGTTGACATCCATATGCCAATGATATACAACACGGACATGCTTTTTTATCAGCGGCTTCAAAGCTGTTTGGATAATTTAAAAAATCCGGTTATGCCGACCTTATCTTCCGGCTGGGGTGCTGCCGCGCCATATAATCCTCAACGCTATAAACTTCATCTGCTGGCCTCGGCCATGCTCGGCTCCAGCGGCGCGATGATCTACAGCGGCGTTTTTCAAATGGATGACGCCTACTTTAAAAGTCAACGGGAAATCATGCAGCGCATCGCAAAGATTGAAGACAATTACCTGGTTAACGGCAGGATCGACAGAAATACCGCAGTGGTTATTCCTCAATTCATGGCCAAAGACAACCTCTTTTCTGTCATCAGAGCCAGTAACGGAAAATATCTTGTTTTTCTATGCAACAACAATGAAAAAGATAAGATTTTCGCGAAAGTAAAGTTGAATGTGACTGAAGGTGAGTTTCAAGTCAAAGACCTCAATTCCAGTGCGCTGATTAAGACTGACAAAAACAGAAATTATGTTACCGCCGCTGAATTGAAAGATGGAATCAGTGTGGCAATGTCACCGCTGGATTATATGCTGCTGGAGATAACTCCCGGATTATCGACAACAGATGCTCAGGGGCCGGAGATTATGGCATCCGATGTTGCAGTTATGAATGAAAAGAAAACGGCGCAGTTTAATTCGAAACTAAAACTGCATCAGGAAAACGGGTTCAAGGCCGGAACAATTGAAAAAGACGGCAAGTTGTTTTATCTGATAGAAAACAGCTTAAACAAGCTTACCGTAAGCCTGGAAAATTCGGCAGTGGCGGAATGGCAGGTGATGCAAAATAACAGTTTCAGCACGGTAGTAAAAGAAGCCGGGATTGATATGTTTGTTTTCCCTGATATGTACTGGGTTAAAGATGTGAAAGCGGAATTCAAGGACTTTAAAATAAAAGGCGACACCGCTGAAACAACATTCTTCTATTCAATCAGCAAGGCTCCTTTTGACGGTTTGCTGGTCGAGAAAACATATTATGTCCATAAGAGTTCGCCGGAACTGAAAATTAAAGTTGTAATTATTCCGGCGAAAGGTTACAGGCAGTTTGCTTATCGGGCAAACACTATTCTCGGTCTTTCGGGCAATGCGGAAAACATTTGTTATCAGATTCCGGATGGCAAAGAGATAAAAGTGGAAAAATATGCAGGACGCGCTTCCAGCGCCTTGGATCTTTTGAAAAGCAATAGAACGCCATTTTTAAAGATTTATGCTAAGAAAAATGGCAGTTTTGACGGGACATGGTGCGTGGCTTTAAATACCAGCAATAATAATGCAGTGAAAGCAACTTTTGACGACAGGGTTGATGAACTGTTTTTCTGGCGTGACGGTACTTGCGCCACCATGGAATGGGTATATTCCAAGCCATATCAGGATAATGACCCGCATAAGGCCGCGCCCTGGGAAGCAAATTACTCGCTAAAATATATACCGGCGGATAAAAAAGGCGATGTCAAATAAAACATAAAGGTGATGCTTCAATTCCTCAGACTCAATTATGTAAGTCCGCGACAGAGTTGGAGTAGAACATACGCGCAAACATTCAAGTTTCCATGTGCGCAAATACAAAACTTACAGTTTAAGGCTGTAAGTAACGGAAGTCTTCATTTTTTTGAAACCGACCTTTTCATAACTGGCGCGGGCTTTGGCGTGGCCTTCATCTTCATAGCCTGTACCAACAATTGCATATTTCATGCCATGCAGGCGGAAGATTTCCAGAACCTTTGCGTGCTGAGCGGAACCGATGCCCATGCCCTGGCAATCCGGCGCTACGGCATTGTTGCAGATTTCACCGATGCCGGTTTCTTTATTCATATCAAACGTGGTAAAACCGACTATTTTACCGTTGAGTTCGGCAACCAGCACCATGTCCGGAGATCTTTCAGCTTTCTCCCGTATATGGCGAGCTTTCTCCGCCTGCCAATTGCGGCTTAAGCGTTCAGCGAGGTCATCGTTGCCGATATACTTGCGGTAGCCGTCATGGATGCTCTGCCACGCGCTGACTGCAATCGCGCAGATTGTCTCAATATCGCCGGAACAAACCGGCCGGATGATGATATCTTTCATTGAGTACTTCTAAAGATATTGATAAGCCGGATTTTTTGCCATTGCCGCGGCGCGCGACAGATAATCATCCAGCGGTTCCAGCTCATACTCCCGAACCAGGTCGGCAGCAGTAAAATCATCCGAGTTGCTGTAAAGCAGCACCGAAGCAAGCTTGCCGGTATCGTCTATCTCGACTTCGGGGCCGTATTTTTTCTTGATCTCAGTCAGTTTCGGCCAGTTGTAATCCAGATGCAGCAGAACGCGGTCAAGATTGATAACAGCCGTGACATGATTGAAATAGTTCGTCGTTTCGGCAAGGGTGCGGCCGTTCGGCGCGATTATGGCGCTGGGCATGATCAATGACGGCGACACCGCCCCGACAAAGAACGAACGGCATGAATATGCCCAGTACTGCTGCATCAGGCCGCCGTGATAGAACGATGAAAACATGATGATGTCCGGCTGCTGCGCGGCGTAAGCCAGGCGGAGTTCGTCAAAGTTCAGATCGAAGCAGATGACTCCGGCAATTCTGCCGCAATCGGTTTCGATGACCTGATGTTTCGTGCCCGCCTTGATGCCTTCCTCCATTTCGCCGATTGTCAGAAAGTTTTTTTCATATCCGCCGAGCAGTTTACCCGAACGGCTGATGAAACGGATACCGTTGACCAGCTTGCCGGCGGGGTCAAAGTAATCAGTCGAATAGCCGATATTGCAATTGTTTTGTACCGCGATTTCCGCCAGCATGTCATAAATCCGGTTGCCGCGGACACGGAAAAAATCCTGTCTGGTGAACCCGGCGGTTTCATCCGCCGGCGCATCGCAGATTTCCGGCAGCAGAATAAAATCCGGACGTTCCGGCAGAACTTTTTCCAGTTCATTTCTGATATGTTTCGAAACCTGAATGACAAAATCTTCCGCGGAGTTGTTTGCCGGCTGAATCAGCGCGGGAACAATTGTACTTATCTTTATTTTCTTTGACATCTTAAATCCTTCTGTTTTATAATTAAAATACATTGGGAAAATATAAAAAGATATAGCATAAATCATCGTTTCTATGGCAAAATTCAAAGGACCTGGTTCTAATTTTAGATTGAACTGGTCTCCGGGCGAACTATCCACTTCTCAATGACTTCAGCAAATTTTTTGAAAGAAATAGGTTTGGCCAGGTAATCCTGCATGCCGGCGGCAATACATTTCTCCCGGTCTCCCTGAAACACATAGGCGGTCATGGCGATTACCGGAACGTTGTGATCCAGGACGGCTGACACCGGATTCCGAATCCTGCCGGTCACTTCAAACCCGTTCATTTCTGACAATTGAATATCCATCAGCACCAGATCGTAATGTTTTCTGCTCAGGGCAGTAAGCGCATCCGGACCATTTGAAGCACCATCGGCTTTATATCCGAGACGATGCAGCACCTCGACCGTCATTTGCTGGTTGATCATATTGTCTTCAACCACCAATATATGCCCGGCTTTGCAAATTTCACCGGCTTTGCGCAAAACTGATTGCGCGTTATTGTTGTTATAACCCGGATCCGGAAGCTTGCTGAACCCCAGCCTCAAAGTAAACCAGAAAGTGGAGCCGCTGTCGGGTTCGCTCTCGGCGCCGATATGTCCGCCCGTCATTTCAACCAGTTGCCTGGATATTGCCAGCCCCAGACCGGTCCCGCCGAATTTTCTGGATACGGATGAGTCGCTTTGAGTAAACGGCTTAAACAGCGCCTGAATTCTGTCCGGCGCTATTCCAATGCCGGTATCCCTGACTTCAAAACGAATCATTGCGCCATTTTCATCTTTTGATTCAGTCTTCAGATGAAGAGTAATTTTCCCCTGATGCGTAAATTTGACGGCATTACCGATCAAATTAATCAATATCTGCTTAAGCCGCACCGGGTCGCCTACCGCTCTCATCGGGATATCCTGTTCAATGGAGCAATTCAGTTTGAGATTTTTTCCCTGGGCGCGCAATGACATCAGCTCAACAACTTCAATGACGGTTTTTCTTAATTCAAAATCCAGCATTTCCAGTTGAAGTTTTCCGGCCTCGATTTTGGAGAGGTCCAGAATGTCATTGATGATCGAAATCAGCGAACTGGCGCTGTCCCGGATCATTCTGGCGTATTTATTCTGCTCCTCATTCAAATCGGATTCAATCAATAGTTCGGTCATGCCGACAATACCGTTCATCGGCGTCCGGATTTCATGACTCATATTGGACAGAAAATGACTTTTGGCCGAATTTGCTTCATCCGCCTCTTTTTTAGCGGCAATCAATTCTTTTTCCGTCTGCTTATGCCGGGTAATTTCGCGGATGAATGAAAAAAGCAGTGCGGAAAGCAGCAGGGTCAGCATCAAACCTGCCGGTAGAATCAGCCAGTAAATGGATGAAAGATTATTATCTATATAATCGCGGTCGGCGTAAATATTGACACACCAGGTTCTGGCGGAAAAGTTGAACTTGTGCTTGTTCGACAAAAACGTCGCATTGGCGGGCAGCTTGTCACTCACGGAGGTCTTGATCCCGGCAGTACAGGCATGTATGGTAAAAAGATTTTCCGGCGGCGGAATCGTAATATCCTGAAGCTGAATTATTAAATGCCGCGGCCAGTCAGATGCCGATGATGCTTTTATGATGTCTCCGCTCCGGAAAACTCCGGCAATAAAACCCATCAGCGCCGTCCGCCTCTGCTCGGCATTATCACGCGGCATTTTGTTATAATACACCGGCAGGAATACAAGAAATCCATACTGCTGCTCTTTCTCCTGAATCATGCGGATCCGCCGTGTAACAATCGCCAAACCGGTGTCAGACGCTTTTTCCATGGCTTCGCGGCGGACAGGGTCGGAACTCACGTCGAAACCCAGTGTCAATTTATTGCCCTGTACCGGGGTAACGAGCTGTATTGGATAGTAAATATCTCTTTCGCCGGCCTTGACGATACTTCTGTCAGTGCCGAACTCTTTGATTTCAAAAGGCGAAGCGCCGCCGTTTTTATTAAGTTTCTCGAAAAGCGCACGCTCGGCATTGGAAACTTTTGGAATCCACTCAATGGCTTTGATCCCGGGATTATCCTGTAATTCAGAAATTACGAATTTTGCAAATTCGTCTTTGGTCAGGCTTTTGGAAGTAATATAAAAATTACGAACCGTATCCAGAACGATAAGATGCTCTTTTAGCTTATTCTCAATAATGCCGGAAACAAAAAACGCATCCAGTTTGAATTTCCGGTCCAAGCGGTCAAATTCATAATGCCGTATCCAGAGAAAAAGTACAAATGTCGACAGGATTCCGGTAAAAGCGACGATCAGGGCGGCTCCATAACATTTCCAGAACGAATATTTAATTTCAGAGCTCATAAAAAAACACCCGAATTATATTTTTGAGACAGTTCGCATTCTCAAGAATAGCTTATTCACATAGAATAAATAATCTAGTTCCCGAAACGCTTTATGCAAATGACATCTCAGAGGTTTATATTTTGAATTTACTCTGCATTCGGCGGGCTGATAATAACATAAGTGGGCAATCCAATGATTTTGAAATAATCCAGCACCGGCTTGATATCTTTATCTTCCATTTTTTCAGCATTGAATTTAACGACAATAAAGTCGTCAAGTTTGCGTATCACGTCAGGATCTTTAAATGTTGTCGATTCCATTTTTGTGCAATTTTTGCACCATGACGCGCCGAAATCAATCAGCACCTGCTTCTTTTCACTGGTTGACCGGGCAAGCGCCGCTTCCAGCGCCGGAATCTGTTCTTCCGCAACCGCCGCGGACGTTTTAGACGGAAGCAGCGTCACGCCGGTATAAGCATACCACAGGCCAGCCGCGGCAATCAGGATGCCGAACATGATTTTGACTCTCACCATCCATGCGCCGGGCTTGGGTATTGCGGTCATCCCGGCACCGACCAGCGGCCACGGCAGCGCCATTCCGGTGCCAAGCAGCAGCGGCAGCAGCAACCCTGCCGGATTGCCTTCCGAATATACCCGTGCGGAATACAGCAAGACCGCGATAACCACCGGCGCAACGCATGCCCCCGCCAGCAGCGCGGCAATGATTCCCATCAGAAAAGCTGTTACCAGTCTGCCTCTTTGAGAATCTTTCGGCGAAAATTTTGCTCCAAAACGGGAAAAATCTATGCTGAAAATATCAAACATGGCCAGCGCCAGCGCAATAAAGACCGCCGCCACCGCAAAATTAAACCATGCCTGAGAATTGAGCGCACCGAATTTTGCCCCGGTCAATACCGCGATGATTCCCAGTCCGCCGTAAGCCAGGGCGATTCCCGCTCCATATATTGCGCCAAGCAGGAAACCTTTCTTCTTTGACCCGGCCTGACTGCCGGCGCCGATAATGGCAAGATTGACCGGAACCATCGGCAGCACGCATGGAGTTAAATTCAGCCCAAGTCCGCCAGCCAGGATCAGCAGAATTATCATCAGCATGCTTTTGTCGGAGAAAATGGATTTTTCTGAAACCGCATCTTCCGAAAGAAAAGATTCAAACGCATCCGCCGACAGATAACCGCTGGCCGCCCGTTCGATTTTGAATGTTGAAAGCAGTTTGCTCAGTTGCTCCGGCATTGGAGCGGCGACATCCGGCGCCGGATTCTCTTCGGAGATTTCCCCGCTGATAACGATTCTTTGAGTTTCAGGCGGAAAACAGAGCTCCGGCGAATCCGCCGTTTTGTCTTTGCAGCCCAGGTAGTTTATCACTGCCACATACGCCCCGACATCAGGAGACAAAAATGTCCAGACCGCTTTTCCCCCTGACGGAAAAATTTTCACTTTGCCGGAAAACGGATCATCATGGATCACGGCGGCAGGCAGCGAATACGGCGGCAGTGACCTCCCGGTAAAATCCTTTACTTCGATTTGAGTCTGGGCCTGATAAAGATAATGACCGGGCGGGATGTTCACGGATATCTCAATTTTGCCGCCTTTTCTTTCGCATGACCACTTGAACGGACTTGCTGCCGATGCATTGAATACAAAACAGATAATTGTTGTCAGCAGCAAAAAATATTTCAAAATTTACCTCCGGTCACCGTTATTGGGCACTATATTACTTTTTGCCTTTGGCGAGCAGTTCCTTGATGTGTGCCACATATGCGGCGGCGCCGCCTTCCCGATAGCTGGTTTTAGCAATTACATTGCCTTTGCCGTCCACCAGGACAACTGTCGGAAAGCCTTTAATTCCATACTGTTCCGCCAGCTTGTCATTGGCCGCCTTTTCTGCCGCCGGAAGTTCTTTTGTCCTGGGAAAATCCACCAGCATCAGCACCAGATTGTCTTTGGCATAATCTCTGAATGCCTGTTGTGAAAATACTTCTTTGTCCAGCTTCATGCACCATTTACACCAGTCAGAACCGGCAAAATCCATCAGGATGGCCTTGTTTTCTTTTGCGGCTATTTTCTTGGCGGCTTCAAAATTGGTCTGCCAGCCGTTATCCGCGGCAAAAACTGGCATCGATAATAGGCAAAACAGTGTTAACGCAGTCAGGAGTTTCATTTTTGAGTTTCCTTCCGTTATTAATTTATGCCTGCTTTATATAAAGCTTATATACTAAACATATAACGTGATTTATGAAGATTTGCAATAGCATTTCAACGATTGACGGCGCAAAACATTAAGTTATTTTATGGCTGTTCCTCAATATTCCTATTGACTTATTTCAATCATGCACTATAATTACTTTGTAAAATGAATTAACAAAGTTTAAAGATTGAGAACTTTTTATGGATAAGACAAAATCCAATCAGAAAAGCCGCAGACAAATTCTGAGGTTGATCAAGGACTCCGGACAGATATCCAGGGCCGAACTGGCCAAGCTGACCGGACTGACCCGCCCTACGGTGTCGGCGATCATCAATGAACTCAATCTGCTGGGCCTGATCAGCGAAACCGGCAAAGGCGAATCCTGCGGCGGCAAACGTCCGATCATGCTGGAATTAAATAAAAAATCCTTCTACGCGGTCGGCATCGACCTCGGCGACGACTTTCAGATACGCGGCGTGCTCTGCGATTTGCACGGCAATGTCGTCAGACGCGAAGAGCTGGAATATGAAAACCGCTTCGAATGTATTCTAGAGGTGCTGACCAGACTCATTGAAAAGCTTACTGCGGGAACAGATCCGCGGAAAGTCAAAGGGGTCGGCATTGCGATTTCCGGGATCGTGGACACGGAAGCAAATGAAGTGATCAGCAGTAAAACATTTGATATAGAAAACAAAAAACTGGCGAAAAAACTGGCGGTGCGCTGCTCGTTCCATGTTATCCTGGAAAACCGCCCCAATGCCGCGGCGCTGGCTGAAACTGAATTCGGGGCCGGGAAAAATTTCCGCAACCTGGTCTATATCACCAGCGGGCGCGGCGTCGGCGCCGGTATCGTCATTGACGGCAAGATTTTCCGCGGCAGTTTCGGCACCGCCGGGGAAATCGGGGAAATGCTTGTGCCGGAACCGTCCGGCAACGCCGTCGCCGGCAAGTGCTTCCTTCAGGAAATGACCCGGACGAAAGCCATCTGCGAGGCCGCCGAAAAAGTCAAGCGCCGGAAAATTACTTATCAGGAGATACTTCAGGCGTATCAGGACGGAGATCAGGAGATCATCGTCATCATTGACAAGAACGCCGAATATATGGCTTATGCGGCGCAACTGGTGGCCAAACTCCTCAATCCGGAAGCGATCATCCTCGGCGGACGCGCGCTGGAACTGGGCGAAAAATACTTCGCCAGCTTCAAAAAATATTTTGACTCAGGCTTTGCCTGCAGCGACGCCAGCAATAAAACCGAGGTCAGATATTCCGCCTGCGGCAGACTGGGCGTCGCCGTCGGCGGCGCGGCGGTAGTGCTTGATATGGTCATGAATTTTAAAGTATAAACGCGGAGTCAGAATAAAACATAATGATTAAAGCATTAAATAAAGAATTCCGGAGCCGGGATTAAGGAATTACTATGAATGAGAACAATGGTTCCATTCTGACTCCTGACTCCTGACTTCTGACTCCTGACTTCTGGATTTAACCTTAAATAACAAACCAGCTTGGAGGCTATGGAATGATTCAAACTCAAAAACCGTTGGAATTGACGATTATCGGCGCGGGCATGATCGTAAACGATCTGCTGCTGCCGTCGGCGCTGCATCTGCAGCGGCTGGGCGCGGTAGGCGAAATCACCGTCTGCGACATGCGCGTCAGCGCGCTTCGTGCGCTTAAAGAATCCAAAGACATCCTGGAAGCGTTTCCCGGACAGAGCTTCAACACCTGCCCGGAACTCGGCGAAGGCGATTCCAGCGATCCCGCGGTGTACCGCCGCATACTTGAAAAGAAAGCGCCTTACGGCCTGGTGATCGTCGCCCTGCCCGATCAACTGCACTACCGTGTCGTCAAAGACGTCCTGCAGTACAACCAGCACATCCTGTGCGTCAAGCCGCTGGTGCTGAAATACGAACAGGCGATTGAACTGGAAGAGGAAGCTTTCCGCCGCGGCTGCTTTGTCGGGGTTGAATACCACAAGCGTTTCGACCGCCGCGCCCTGCTGGCCAGGAAACACTACCGCGCCGGCGACCTCGGCGATTTCGCGCTGGGCGAATCCAAACTGATCGAGCCCTACTACTACCGCCATTCCAATTTCCAGAACTGGTTCACCTGCGAAAACACCGACCCCTTCGTCTATGTCGGCTGCCATTATGTGGACCTGGTCTGCTTCATCACCGGACTTAAACCCGCCGCCGTCTCCGTCTCCGGACGCAAGGGTATTTTCCCCAACGGCAAGGAAGGCTACATGTGGACCAACGGCCGCGTGATCTTTGAAAACGGCGGCATTCTGTCCGTCAACAACGGCCTCGGCTATCCGGACGACAGCGCCGGCGGCAACGATCAGGGGCTGGTCATGTATTTTGACGGCGACGACTGCGCCGGGCTGCTCGCCCATGACGACCACATGCGCGGCGTCGAATACGGCTTTGCCGCCAACCAGAAAAAGCGTTTCCAGTACATCAACCCGGACTTCTACCGCGTGGTGCCGTGGGAAGGCAGCGGCCTGAAACCCATCGGTTACGGTTTTGAATCGGTGGCCGCCACCATCACCACCGCCAGCCGCATCGAAGCGAAAGTAGCCGCGGGCGGCGACGCCCTGGCCATCCGTCAGCAGGCCATCCTTGAAGCTGACGAAAAGGGCCTGATCGCCACTCCGAAGAATTCGTCCTACAATGAACTGGTCCAGGAAGCCGCGCGGCTCTCCATCCTTAACGGCGGCGATGTCGCGGTTATCGACTGCAGCGGCGCCAAACCGGTCGTTAAACTGAAATAAGGCAAAAGAGAAGACTGAACCGACTGTGTAAAATATTATATGGAAAAATGAAGGCAGAATAGAAACAGAAGATTGAAGTCAGAACAAGGTTGAAACAACAAACAGAAAACGGCAGACTGAAGACAGAATAAATGAAGACAACGGTACAAGCATCAAAAGCAGAGTTCAGAAATGGGAACAGCGGTTCCATTCTGACTTCCGGCTCCTGTCTTCCGGCTTCCGGTTTCATGCCTTCCATTCTGACTCCTGACTTCTTGAATTTATGCATTTTTAACTTAACTTAGGAGATTTTTTAAAATGGCCGAGTATTCATTAGTTCCCGTAAACGTCCCGAAAGTCAAAACCAAATACCGGACTATCCAGACCGCGATCCCGGTGCCGGAATCGCTGCCGATCTTCGAAAAATTGAAATCCAGCGAACCCCGTTCCATGATGGGGCAGCCGCCGATCATCTGGAACAGCGCCGACAATTTCACCATTTCCGACAAGTGGGGCAACCGCTGGATCGACTGGTCCTCATGCGTGCTGATCGCCAACGCCGGACACGGCCGCAAGGAAATCCGCGAGGCCCTGAAGAAAGTCATTGACCAGGAACTCCTGGCCACCTATGTGTTCATCCACGAAGGACGCGCCGAACTCACCACCATGCTCCAGAAGCTCGCTCCTGAGCCCGAAAAATATCATGTCTTTCTGCTCAGTTCCGGTACCGAAGCCACTGAAAACTGCATCAAGCTGGCCAAGACCTACGCCATCACCAGGCACGGCAGCAAGAAGAAATATTTCGTCTCTTTCAATAATGCTTTCCACGGACGCACCCTCGGCGCCCAGATGGCCGGCGGCATGGACAAACTGAAGACCTGGATCGTTGACGGCGACCGGACCTTTATCCAGGTCCCCTTCCCCGACGGCTACAAAAATACCGACACCTCGTTCGACCTGTTCCTGAAGACCCTTGCGGATAAGGGCGTCAAACCGGAAGAAATCGCCGGCGTCATGGCCGAAGCCTATCAGGGCGTCGGACCGGACTTCCTGCCGGTTGAATATGCTCAGAAACTGGAAAAGTTCTGCCGCGAAAACGACATCGTTCTGATCATGGACGAAGTGCAGTCCGGCTTCGGACGGACCGGCAAAATGTTCACCTTCCAGCATTACGGCATCAAACCGGACCTGATCGCCTGCGGCAAAGGCATCAGCTCCTCGCTCCCCCTTTCCGCCGTTATCGGACGCGCCGACATCATGGGCATCTACACGCCCGGCTCGATGACCTCCACTCACTCCGGCTCCCCGCTCTGCGTCACCGCCGCGATTGAGAACCTGAAGCTCATCCAGAAAGAGCACCTGGTGGAAAATGCCGAGAAAATGGGCAGAATCATGAACCCCGAACTCCAGCGCATTCAGCAGAAATATCCCGACCGCCTTGGCTGTTTCCACGGCCTCGGTCTGGTCGCCGGCATCCAGTGCGTCAAACCCGGCACCAAAACTCCGGACCCGGAAACCGCGGTTGCCATTAACCTGAAATGTCTCCAGCGCGGACTGCTGATGTTCGCCCCCGTCGGTATCGGCGGCGAATGTCTGAAGATCGCTCCGCCGCTGACCATTACTGAAGAGGCCCTGCGCGAATCGCTGCAAGTTTTCGAAGAAGCCTGCGACGACGTTCTCACCGGCAAGTAATCCGGGTCATATTAAAATCCGCCGCGGATAACTTCCGCGGCGGATTTTTTTTGCCCGCAAACATTATCCGCCGCCGGCTGTGTTCCAGCGGTCCCGCAGTTGCAGGATTGATCGCCAACGGCGAAATCAATACGCGGTTCTAAAGTTCTGAGTTCTGAACATTCTGCCC
>JBAYIO010000008.1:0-81020 GCA_041665605.1 Victivallaceae bacterium
GGGAAAAATGAAGGCAGGCACATATTATATAAAAGTATTGCTGGCGGGTTCCGCCGCTACCGGGTATGACCTGAATTTCAATCTTATCCAGCCCGGCAGTCTCCGGCTTTTCAGCGCAGCCGGTCCCTTGACCGGCAGTGCGGATACTGTGCTTACCGGTGATCCGCTGAAGAAAAGCAGCGGACTGCTGGCCAACTGATAACGGAATAAATTATCACTGAATAAGCAGCGGAACACAAGCAGCACAGAGGCTTGCAATTGACAAAAACCTATAAGCTATTTTATGGGTACTCCGCGCGGCAATATCAGACGGAAGGAGCGAAGCAGACGAAACTGCACGCAACTGCAAACTAACAGGAACAACCGAGGTATTATCTGGAAAGAGGAAATATTGTATCTTGTGTCTTTGAATTGTCTTTAGATTTCATTGCGAGCAGCCACGCGGCCAGAAAAACAAGGATATCTCCGATAATATTGCATAGACGCATAGTCAATGCAAGACATAGAGCAACCCCCTCGCCCATGTCATCTTCAAACATTTTCACGGTAAGCGCTTCTCTGATTCCTAATCCGCCAGGGGCTCCTGGCACCACAAAACCGATCAGCCAGGCTAATGTGATTCTACTGGCATAACGATACCACGGCAGCGTTGAATTTGCATTAAAAACCATGTGAACCAATAGCCAGGTCAATATCCCCATAACTGTGAATATAAAAAGAAACTGTCCGACTCCATAAATAAGCCGGGACGGATTAAGATATGCCTGTTGTGAAACAACCCATTTTCGCACACGGGTGCTGGATATTGCTCCGAACAGAATGCCGGTTGCAATTATTACAGCAGCAATCAGCAGCACAAAAATAACGTTCCGGTTAACTGCAGGCAGCCATTTACTGATTGATCCAGGAGCAATTATAATTTCCAGCGATGCCATTAATGTGCTTGAGACAACGCATAAAATAATTTCAATGAAAGTTGTACTGGCGACAGCAGCCGCAGGCACTTCGTATTTGGCGCCAAGAGCAAAACGCCCAACGTACTGAAAGACATTTCCAGGTAAATATTTAGCAATCTGGGACTGCCCGAGAATCATGAATGATTGCCGTAGAGAAATATGGACTCCACCGCCATGCAGCAGACATCGCCAAATATTGGCACCGACAATCCATTGGGAAAAATAGAATAGAATCAGAGCGACAAGCGAAACTGCGGCACCAACACTGAACACGATACCATGAAATCCGGAAGCTTGCTTAAAGATGGCATTCCCGAGATAAATGAAAGACAGGAACATCAGCAATCGTCCGAACCAGTGAATTAATTTTTTATTGAATTTGATGCTCATGTAATTATTTCTTGCACTTGATAAACTGGCTGACTCCCATAATCGGAAACAACTGTTTCTGCTAAAAATTTTTAATATAATTTCCCCAGGAAAATTTATCTTTGGTATGAGCGGCATTCTCATGAAGTTTTTTCAGCGTATCCCTATCCAATGATTTCAGAATCGCCTGCGCAAGTTCTTTCGAATTGCCCGGCTCCACTAACTGCCCGTTTATTCCGCATTCAATTACTTCATCCAGACTGCCAACCCTGGTGGCTATAACCGGTTTGCCAAAGCCGTATGCGAGCTGGCAAATGGCGCTGCCAGTCGCTGAAAGGTAGGGCTGAACCACCAGATCAGAAGCAGCAAAATATCGTCCTATATCCTCGTTCGGCACATATTTATCAATAATTATGACATTTCCCGCAATACCAAGCTGCTGAATAATTGCCAGATATACTTTTTTATCATCCCAGAATTCTCCTACAATCAATAGTTTTACTGCAGGACGCGAACCGAGTATTTCGGGTAACGCTTCAAGAATTATCGAAAGCCCCTTATACTGACGAACGAAACCGAAAAACAACAACACTTCATCATTCTCATTCAGTCCGATTTCCCTGCGAGCCTGTACGGTATCAGTTTCATGAAACTTCAAGTCCTCAAAAGATGGCATAAAAGACTTGATAATTTCACAATCCCCAAGCATCTCCCGCAGCTTAACCTTTTCAGAGTCCGCATGCACGATAAATTTCTTCCCAAACTTAAACAGATACTTGGTTAATAAATATTTTATTTTGTTTGATTCATGCTCTACAACGTTGTGACAAATAAAAGTAATCGGAGCATGGCATTTTCTTTTCACCAGTTGAATGATACTCCAATATGCCGGAACCCAGAAAACCACCCACCACTGAATAATAATCTCATCGGGATTTATCGCTTTGATTCGCTTTGCCGCCCCTAGCCAGGTTACCGGATTAAGGGAGTCTATAATATATTCAACATTATTGCTTTCCAAATATGACTTGCTGGTGTCTTTGTCGGTTTCCCCCGGATACAGCCACGCGGGATACTGCCTCTTGTAGGAAATTAATACAACCTCGTTCTCTTTCTGCAAAAAACGATTCAACATAGTGGTATGGTGCGATATTCCTCCGCGATACGGCCATGTTGGACCGATAATGACTATTCTTCTCTTCCTGTCCACCATTTTATCCTTTATCGCCTGCTGTCAGTTTGTTTTTGCGCTGGTTATACTGAAGTTCCTCCAGTAATTTACGATTAACAGAAATCAAATCGGCAATAAAAGCGATAAGAAATGTCTGAAATCCACTCAGAAGTAATATTGAAGCCAGAATCAGAGACTGAACATGGCCGCTTCCGCTGCCGGTCATGTATAAGTACAGGAATCGCAAGCCGATCAGAAATCCGGCTCCGAATACCATGCAGGCAATAGTACAAAGGAAAGCAAAAGGACGATATATTACAAAAACCCGCAACATGGTAAATATAGACTTGCGAACATAACTGGGTATACTGCTGACTAAACGAGACGGGCGCAGATCTTCATTCACCCGTATTGGCACCGACAATACTTTTAGATTTTTATGCCCCGCCTGGATAATCGTTTCTAAAGTATATGTATAACGGGTAAAAACATTCAACTGCAATGCACCGTTCCGGGAAATGGCGCGAAAACCGCTGGGAGCGTCAGCAACATCGGTCCCGCTGACTTTCCTGACCATCCAACTGCCAAGCCGCTGGAGTTGTTTTTTGAGGAATGAAAAATGTTCGATAGTACCAATTGGTCTGACCCCGATTACCATATCCGCCTCTTTGCGTAAAATCGGAGCTACAATTTTTTCAATATCTTCTGCACAATACTGGTTATCGGCATCTGTATTGACGATGATATCAGCGCCGAGCTCAATGCAGGCATTCAGCCCGGTCATGAATGCTTTAGCCAGCCCCATATTATGAGTGTGACGCACGATATGATGTACGCCGCATTTCCCGGCTTCAGCGACTGTATCGTCCATACTGCCGTCATCAATTATTAAATATTCTATCGTATCAATCCCGCTAATTTTTTTCGGCAGTTCACGCAATGCAATTGCAAGGGTTTCTGCTTCGTTATAGCATGGAATCTGAATTATTAGTTTCATGAATGAAAAATCCTAACCGTTAATCATTTAATCTGCCTTTTAATATTTCCTGTCAACACGACATATTCAAGAATCCATTAAAGAATTCGCTTGCAAAATAATTATTGCATATCATATTAACGGCTTCGATGCGCACATATGGAAATCAACTTTACGAAACATAATTATAACGGGACAAATGACAATTTCAGACCAGATAAACAAGGCATCAAACAAATATTCTATACTGCTGGACAAATGGCCGGAACGGAAAATAATTCTCAGCCTGGTTGTACTGTCTCTTTTTTTCAGGCTGTTGACTTCACAGTTTATCGAAAGAAGCGGCGACGCAATCCATAAATGGGGGGTACTCCGATGCTTTGTCGAAACCGGAAACTGGTATCCAGCGGTAATTGATCATCACATGTTACGCTGGAGCATTAACTTTCCTGTACTGTTAATCCAGAAAATTTTCGGAACATCGCCGCTAGTTTATTATATATTTCCCTGTCTGGTTTCTATTGTCTGTGGAATATTGATTTATAAAATAACTGCCAGGCTTAGCAGCCGTACTGCCGGAATAGCCGCTTTCCTGATTTTTTCGATTTTTCCGCTCACGACTCGCGAAAGTACGCAGTTTCTGCCTATGCTTCCGGCATGTATGTTTATTCTTGCGGCAATTTATTTCCTGTTGAAATGGATTGACAAATCACAAATCCGTTATGTAATATTTGCGGCAATGGCTATCCTGTGCGCCTACGGCAGCAAAGAAACTTCCCTTTACTGGACACCAGGCATTGCTTTATTCATGCTGTTATTCAACCCGGACCGTAAAATATGGTTCAGTATCTGGCGTTTCAAGGCCGGTCCGGCAGTCATTCTTTTTACAGTGATTATCCTGACCGGCTTGCTGGCCGAAACTGCAATTCTCAACGCCATGTTCAACAGTAGATTTGGCCGGCTGGAATTAGTCAGCAAGACCCATTTTAATTACAGTATGTCGGTTTTCTACACTTTCTGGGAATGGCTGTTTTCGTTTTTGCGGCCATTGTCATTCAAAGGCAAGTACTTTGATTCAATGCCCAAGAATTTCATTATTATATTAGGGTTGATCAGTGCATTTTTATTGCTGTTCAAACAAAAAAGGAGTATCGAAAAGCAACTGATTGCAATTCCGTTTGCCGTAGCATACCTGCTTCATAGCTATATGGTAAATAAAATTTTTCCGTTTCATCATCCGGAAAAAACTCATGGGCGTTATTTTTTAGCTCTTGCCGTTTTCTGCATCATAATGTATGCGGCAAGTTATCCGCAATGGCATCAGTACATCTGGAGTAAAATCCGGAACTTGAAAATCAGGGTTCTCTGCATGGCGGCAGTTATAGCCTTATGGCTGGTTCCGACAATAATACAAATCATCAATACTGCCATATACGATGGCACTGTATTTAATGTCGCTGTTATGGAAAGAAAGATGGAAACCGCAGCATCGGAGAAAGATCGCAAACCGGTACTTTATATGCTGAATTCACGGTTACGCGGTAATGAATTATCGTCGTATGACATAAAACATGCCATACTGATTATGACTGTATTCGGGCCGGCTGCCGAAATTCCGGCAATTGAGAAGAAAAAATATCCGGTAGTGGCAGATGCCTCTGATAAATCATTATACATCGTATTATATCCTGAACACCCCGTGCCGTCCGGCGGGCAGCAGACGGTCTGGACTGTCAGTAATTTTAAAATGGTACAGAAAAATATTTTATGGTCGAATCAAAATAATCTGCCAGTATCTCTGGCAGAGCAGGAATGACAGACCGTCTCTGTACGCTGATTCTTTAAAATATGATGTCAAAATTGCCCCACGGGCATGGGGTTCTATAATGAAATTAAGATTTCTGTAACGACGGATTGATTTGAAGGCTGGTGAGCCTGATTGCTCCGGTCATTTTACCAGAGTAACTATTTATTTAGCGATGAGAGGGGGTTGTTATGAAAAAGTTTTTAATTACCGGTATTTCCGGGTTTGTTGGTCAGCATTTTATTGATTTTCTTGAAGCAAACAGAATTAATACTCATGTGATGGGTGTTGATTTAGCTGAAAATAAATCAGGAAAGAAGAATACTTATGTGACACAGAGTTTTCAGCGGATCGATCTGCTGAACAGAGATGAAATTGAGCATGTGCTGTTAGAGTTTCAGCCGGATTATGTACTGCATCTGGCGTCTTACAGCAGTGTGGCTTTCAGTTGGCAGGAGCCGGTTTTAAGTTTTCAGAACAATATGAATGTTTTTCTGAATCTGGTTGAAACGATCCGTCGACAGGGACTTAAGCCACGGATACTTTCCGTGGGATCTTCCGAGGCCTATGGCAATATCAACCAGGATCATCTTCCGCTCGTTGAAGAGTCACCGCTGGATCCGGTAAGCCCTTATGCAGTGGCACGGGTTTCTCAGGAGCTTTTATCAAAAGTATATGCGGACTCTTACGGGGTTGATCTGGTCATAACCAGGTCGTTTAATCACATCGGGACAGGACAGAAAGACATCTTTGTAATTTCCGCTTTTGCGAAACAGATCGCAGAAATCAAAAAGGCTGGACGGAAAAATGGGGTGCTTTCGACAGGAGATCTGCATATTGTGCGTGATTTCTTAGATGTGCGGGATGTCGTCCGTGCTTATTATCTGCTGCTGACGCAGGGAAAAAGCGGACAGATTTATAATGTCTGTTCCGGCAAAGGGCATTCCTTGCAGGAAGTGGTTGCGGAACTGGCCTCCATTGCAGGAATTGAAATCACAACAGAACTGAATCCTGCTTTTGTCCGGCCCTCTGACAACAGGGTTATCGTCGGATCGAACAATAAAATTAATAAAGACTTGGGTTGGAGTCCGGAAATATCTTTTCAACAGAGTTTAAAAGATATTTTGAATTATTGGGAATATCTGGTTTAGCTCCAGTTAATTTATAAAATCTTGGAATTAAGATACAAGATTGAATTTCGGTAATTGCTAAGCAGATGATGCTATGCGGGATAAATTTATGAATATTAAACAAATTGTTGTTTCTCGTCTTCAGAACATAGGCGACATGATCGTATTTCTTCCCGCTCTTAAACGCTTGAAGGAAAATCTGCCTGATGCCAGAATTACCTTATTGGGCAAACATACCGGAGGCGTTGAAATAGCGGAACAGTGTCCTTGGGTTGACGATATAATCGTGATCCATGACCGTTCTTTGAGAGAGAAGTTGCGTATTATTTATAAATTCAGGAAAATACATATCGACCTTTTTATAGTCTCCCCTCAGGATCAAGGCAAAGTTCCCTGGGCAGTTATGGGCGGGGCTAAAACAATTGCGGCATTCCGCGATATTTGGGATAAAGGAGTTATCAAACGCGAAAAATGGAGATGGGGCATCAATGTCTCACCTTCTTTTGACAAAAATAAAACTGAAACGGAGAACAGTATCAGATTGATTGATGCCGCACTTGAAGCATCCGGCATAAAAATTAAAAACCCGCCAGAACTGCTTCCAGTGTACGATAATTTCAAACAAGAAACTCCTGCAATGGTCAACGGATTGCTCGATAAATTCAAAAAGAATTCTGAAACTCCGATAATTGTTTCTTCGATAATATCAAAAGACAAGTCTAAAAACTGGCCTGTTGAAAATTATATTTCTTTATTCAAAAGGCTTATCAGCATCAAGAATGCACAGATTATTCTCATTGGCACGGAATCCGACAAAGACAAAAATAATGAACTCATAAATCATTTCAAGCCGGCAGAGATGATATCTTTTGTCGGAAAATTTTCAATTGACGAATCCGCCTATCTGATTAAAAAAGCCAATTTATATATCGGCACAGATTCCGGGCCGGCACATATTGCCAATGCTGTAGGCACACCTTCAATTGTATTTTTCAAAAAAGAAAATGTTGCAAGGTGGCTAACTCCGTATAATAGCGAAAAAAAAGTGGTTATAATTGCAGAGAATAATGACATCAAATCAATTCCGGAGGAAAATGTTTTCAACGCCTGTCTTAAATTCATCTAACGCAGAATGCATACATGGATAAATTAAATAATTGATTGATAAACAAAGTTACATAAAAATGAAATTGGCTTTTTGCATTTTCAAGTATTTTCCGTTTGGCGGATTGCAGGGAGATTTCCTGCGCATTGCTGCTGAATGCCTAAGACGCGGCCATGAGGTGATTGTTTATACCCGCTCCTGGGAGGGCGCAGTCCCTGATGGATTTGACATACGCCTGATAAAAGCAGAAGCAATGACGAATCATGGCAGAGCAATCGCTTTCTATAAGCAGCTTCAGCATGAACTGAAATACAGCCGCCCGGCAGGAATAATCGGCTTTAACCGGATGCCGGAACTGGATGTTTATTTTGCCGGCGACAACTGCCTCGCGGAAAAAGCGGAGAAACGTTTCTTCTACCGGACATTCAATCCGCGTTACAGAACTTACGCTTACATGGAAGAAGCAATTTTCAACCCATCTGCCGGAACAAAGATTCTATATATCGCAGAACCTCAGAAAGCCGGTTATATCAAACACTATGGGACTCAGGAACAACGTTTTCATTTGCTGCCGCCGGGAATTCCGGAAGACCGGCGGCGCACACCTGAATCAGCCTCAATCCGGGAAAATTTGAGAAAGACGGAAGGAATTGCCGCCGATGAATACGTTTTGATTCAAATCGGCTCCGGCTTTATCACCAAAGGGGTTGACCGTTCAATTCGCGCAGTAGCAGCCTTGCCGGATAAGGTACGCGGAAAAACCAGATTGTGGATTGCCGGCAAGGATAATCCGCGAAAATTCATGAAATTGGCGAAGACCCTGGGCATTGATTCTCAGATCGCTTTTTTGGGCGGACGCAGCGATATTCCGGCGCTTCTGGCGGGAGCCGACCTGATGATACATCCGGCCATCAACGAATCAGCAGGCAATGTTCTGCTGGAAGCCATGACTGCCGGCCGGCCCGTATTATGCACCGCCGCCTGCGGCTATTCTCCATACATTGAAAAGTCCGGCGCCGGCCGGGTAATTCCCGAGCCGTTTTTACAGTCAGCGCTCAATCAGGAACTGTTGGCAATGCTCAACGGCAATTTAGCGTCACTTGGAGAGACGGGGATAGAATTTGTCAAACGCAATGATTTCTATAGCAGACACTTGATTGCAGCAGATATTATTGAAAAAACGATAGCAGGGAAAGTAATGAAATAAAGTAAATTTGCTTATTCAGGAGTGATGAATTTATGAAAAAACTTATCATCGTGCGTCATGCACATGCGGTTCACGACGGCACCGCCGATTTCAAACGCAGCCTGACCGAAGACGGACTGGAGGAAGCCGTTCAGGCGGGTAAAATCCTCAAGAAAAATGACCTTTTTCCTGATATGATCATTTCCAGTCCCGCTGCAAGAGCCATGCAGACCGCGAAAAAAGTCGCACACAAACTGGACTTCACAGAAGATTCAATTGTTTATGATAGTGAGCTTTATACGGCAGACGAAGATGATATGCTGGACATCATCCAACAAACCGACGATTCATGTAAAGTGTTAATGCTTGTCGGTCATAACCCGGCATTCCTGCATCTGGCAAATAACCTGGCTCCGGAAGCCATCGGCTCTCTGCCGCCGGGCGGGGTCATTGTCATTGAATTTCCGAAAGGTTTTTCATGGTCTGACATCAAACCCGGGGTCAGTATTGCAGCATACACGCTGAACTTCTAATTCCTATTTCCTGCGTTCAATGTAAACGGCAACGCTGCGGGAATGTTTCAACGCTCCCGGCTTGTCAATACTCAGCCGCACACACTTGACCGGATCATATTTCAAACAGAGATTTGCAGCTTCCTCCGCCAGACGCTCAAGCAGCAGAAAAGACGAAGCTTCCGCCATCGTCATGATATCATTTTCCACTGCCTGATAATTTACCGTATCGTTGAGATCATCACTTTTTCCGGCAGCGGCAAGATCGCAATCCAACTCAATATTGAACTCAATCTCCTGTTTTTTTTCGCGTTCTTCCGGTAAAGTTCCAATTATGGACTTTACTTTCAAACATTTTATGATTATTTTATCCATATAGCTGTTCCTAAATAGGTTTGTTTTGATTTACATCCTTAACCGGAGTTTTACAAGTAGATTATAAAAAATCAACAGGACATTTGTTATGATTTCAGAAAGCAATGGACTCAGACTATTCGTAGCGGTTGATATGCCGGAAGAGCATAAAACCGCATTGCTCAAAGCTCAGAAAGCATTTCCCGGACTGCCATGGATATCCGCCAGGCAGATTCACCTGACCATGCGTTTTATCGGGGAAGTGGATGTTGATCAGTTCGACCGGGTAACCGGATGTCTGAACGATATTTCAGCATCGCCTTTTACATTGCGTCCTGACGGCACCGGCTTCTTCCCGGATGCCGCCAAACCGTCGATTTTCTGGTTCGGTCTCCATGAATCCGCGCCATTGCTTGATCTCAAACAAAAAGCTGATGCGGTACTCAAATCAGCCATCGGCCTGACGCCGGAAACCCGCGGCTTCGTCCCGCATGTAACACTGCTGCGTTTTAAATCGCACCCGGATAATGAACTGGTTACTTCTCTGACCGCAAAGTTTTCCTCGCTGGGCCTGCCGGAATTCAACGTCAGCTCTTTCTCGCTATATTCCAGCCAGTTAAGTAACAGCGGCGCGGTTTATGTTAAAGAAGCGGAATATAAACTTTGAAAAAAAATGAAAAAAAACAGCTATAGATGTTTGTTTTTTTTCAGTTAAGTGTTAATATATTGGCTCACTTCAGGAGAACATCCTGAAATACGCTCCGACATAGCTCAGCGGTAGAGTAGGTGGCTGTTAACCACTTGGTCGCTGGTTCGAATCCAGCTGTCGGAGCCATTTTATACCATTGGGCGAACTTTTGGTTTTGAAGTTCAATTCCAGCCTGAAGTCGCCGGTGGTAGACTGCTGAATGCCTTTCACGTTGGCCAGTAATAATCTTCGCTGATTGTCCGTATTGTCCGGCTCCATGCTTAACTGCTTCGAGAACTCATGCAACTGATTCACTATCTCCCGCGCTGAATCGAAGATTCCCGCATCGGCGCAGCACTGCGCGTCCAGATACTCCATTCTTGCATTCAGGCGGTCGATTTCTTTGGACAGCGCCGCCAGGCGGGTATTGAAGAATTCGGCATTGTCATCGGTCAGCTTGCGGCCGAGAATGGTCTGGTAGACTTTTTCGCGCTCGGCTCTGGTCTCTTTCAGGGCCTGCCGGACGTTGAGCAGCTCCGGCGACAGCGTCGCCACGTAGGCCAGATGCTTCTTTTCCACGGCGGCGCAGGAGGCTTCAATCAATTTATCCGGAATCGTGATCTTTCTACAATAATCCAGCGCTGATTTCTCGAGGAGCGGCGCGGAGATGCGGTTTTTGCAGGTGATGTTGTCCGTGCACCGGTAATAGTGGTATTCGCCGCTCTTGGCGCTGGCGGGGGTCATGTAGCGTCCGCAATGGCATTTAACGAGCCCGGACAGCACGTAGGGATAACGCTGGGCTTTCGGTCGGCTGTGGCGTTTGGCGCACGGCAGTTTCGTCTGCACGCGCTGCCAGAGCGTTTCGTCGATGATGGCGGGATGTCTGCCGGGAAACTCCTGTCCGGCGTATACGATGCGGCCCAGATAGGTTTTATTGCGCAGCAGATTGAGTATCTGCTGTTTCGACAGTACGCCGCGATATTTCTGCACGATGTGCATGGTGGTGTAATTATCGGCGGCGTACATGGCGAAAATATCGCGGACGATCTCCGAACGTCGCGGATCGACGTAAATCTGATTGTCGCCTTTGGTGGCGCGCCGGTAGCCGTAGGGCGGGTTGCCGCACGGCCACAGTCCGGCGGCGGCGATGGATATCATCTTGTTGCGGGTGTTCTCGGCGGTCTGTTCGCGCTCGAACTGGTTGAACACCTGGAGAATGCCCAGCATGGCACGTCCCGACGGCGTGGAAAAGTCCAGGTTCTTTTCCGTGATCGAGACGAAGCCTTTGGCGTGGCGGTATAGTTTGTCGAAGATCACCGCGCCGTCCCTGAGTGATCGAGTCATCCTTGAAAGCTTATAGCAGCAGATCGTCTCCCACTCCGCCGCGCCGGAGTCCAGTTCCGCCATGACCTGCGACCAGGCGGGGCGCGACATATCCTTGCCGGAATAGAATTCATCGGATACCGCGCTGACGATCTCGCCGCCCTGGCTCAGGACGTATTCGCGGCAGAGATCAAGCTGCATCTTGATGGAGGTTTCGCGGTCGCTGTCGCTGCCGCGCGGCGAAACACGGGCGTAAATCAGATATTTCATGATGAGACCTTATTTTAAGGCGTTATACTGGCGGGGTAGAACATTTCGCGGACTTCCGGGGTGAGCCGGGTTTTAGCATAGCGGACGATCGCGCCGGGCTGGACTTCGATTTTGACGCCTTTGGCGTTCGCCTCGATCAGCCTGCCGGTGATGCGGGTTTTGCCGTCGATGATGAAATCCACCTGGTCGCCGGGCTTGTAGTGCAACGGCGGCGGGGGCATTACTACGTTATGGGGGGTGACTGGTGACTGGTGAATGGTGACCGGTGACTGGATACCGGGTAGAGCAGCAGCCGGGGCCGCCGCCGGCGGCGCGCTGATCATCGGCGCGGGGGCGGGCGCATCCGGGATAGTCTGACTGGTCGGACTGGCTGCAACCGGGCTGGACGGGACCGGCGGCGGTTGCGGCCTGGAGTGTTCGCTGCAACTGCCGATAATGGCGAACAGCGCGAAGATGATAATCAGGATCAGGCAGCCCGCGGCAAGCTGATTGCCGCAGCCGGACTGTTGCTGCTGCTGCGTCTGGCTCTGATTGACGTTGACGTGGATATGGTTGACCGGCGGTGTCCCCTGCCCCGCTTCCGGCACTAAATATTCATGGCAGTGGCGGCATTTAAGCGCTCCGGACCTGACCATCTCGCCGCAGAAGCGGCAGGCGGCGGTGTTATCGCTCTTCGCCGGCAGTTCCGGTTCCGGGCGCACCATCGGCGTGACGCTGCTGACGATCTCCACCGCCGTGAACGATTCCGGAGCCAGAATTTTATTGCCGCACCGGGCACAGCAGATTTTGCGTCCGGCATGTTCGTCCGGTATCTCCAGTTTTCCGCCGCAGCCGGGGCATGGAATTTGCATGGTGATGCCTTTTAGTTGGACGGATGCAGCGCGTTGTACTGCTCGCGGGTGAGTTCCAGTATATAGGCGCTGCTCTTATACACATGATTTGTCGGCACGTTATTCCAGGTGTTTTTTTTTGGCTGAAATACGACCGCATTACTTGTCGGATGATTCGGTTGTCCGGGATGCCAGTTTTTATATTGCATGGTTGAACCGTCAACCCAGTTCCAAATTCCATTAATTCTACACCCTCCAAAGTAAATCATGTGAATGTCGCTGGATTTTGTTAAATCATCAAAAATAATGTTGTTGGTTTCTGCGTCTTTGATGCAGGCCAGGCGGCCGCCTTTGGATTCGGCGTCGAACTTGGCGGCGTCCCAGGTGCCGGACCAGGGGACGAGTTCGAAATAGCGGTCGCCCGCCCAGACGGACTTGACGGGGTCGGCGGCGTAACAGCCGAGGGGCCAGGCGAGACAAGCCAGACAAGCGAGAAAAGCGGGAACGAGGAAGAGTTTTAACAGGGACGGACACGATTTGCAGGATGCGTTTTGCATGATGACTACTCCTTGGCTAATTGTTTCTGGTTTATTTTCGCGTCAATCTGCGCTTTCTGCGTGATGACGGCGGTTAATTCGGTTTCCAGCGGCGCGGCTTCGCGGGCTTTCGATTCTTCTTTGGACTCATACACCCACTGGACGCGGCGGGTGCGCGACGGGGTTTCCGCCATCGTGTGGATGAAGCCGTTATGCGATCCGTCCTTGTTCAGATAATACCAGCCGGTTTCGCGTCCGCCGCCGGACATCAGTTTATTGTTCACGGCGTTGATCCGGCGCTGCAGATCCTGCTGCCGCGTGGCCAGCGCGGCGGACTGCGCCTTTAAACCCGCGAGTTCCGTCTGCTGCTGTCTGTCGGGCGCCGCTGCGGACTGCGCCGGCACCGGCGCGGACTGTTCCGCCTGCTGGACTGCGGCGGCCGGAACGGACGGTTTGTCCACGGCGGCCGTCTGCTGCGCGATCAGGGCATTCTGGTCGCTCACCTGTTTTTCCAGCCGCGCAATTTTTTTATTGGCGGCGGAGAGTTCATTTTCGGTGTTGATCAGCGTGGTGGCCGAATGCTGCAGGCCGGCCTTGTCGGCATCGGCGACAGATTCGGCGTGGGCGACTTGTTTTTTGAGCGGCGCGAGCTGTTCGTCCAGGCGGGATACTTCGAGATAATTATAGATGCCCCAGCACAGCAGCGCGGCGATGATTACGATTGATGCAATAAATCCCTTCATAATGTTTTCTCCTCTGTTATTTAATTTACCGTGAATTTCAGCAAATGGCAAATGTCAAGGCTTATTTTTCTGTTTGTCCATCTGCGCCGGTCCGGTTTTTTTTGTGCCTCCAGCGGGTTTCGCGGGTGGGGTTGGCGGTTTGGCGTTGTAGGGGGCGCGCTCCTCGGCGATTTCACCCTTGAAAAACTGTTCCGCCAATGCTCCCATTTCATCGAGATTGCCAATTTCCAGACGTTCTAGCAGTTTAATCAGTTTGTACTTCTGGCTTTCTTTAAGATTGGCACACTTGTCTAGTATAAGCCGGTCCAGCGGATCGACTACGCGCTGGGCGTTATCCATTGAATTCATATCCAGACCGGAACGGGCCTGGACAAACAGATCGGTAAGACGGTCAAGATATTCGTCATCGACGATACGCTTGAATTTATCAATGATCGCGTTGAATTGTTCCGGAGTGAAAATACCGTCACCGCGGATAATATTAGTTATACGTTGCGGATTAACGCTTAAATCAGTTGCAATCTCAACATTGGTTATTCCGCTTTCAACCAATACTTTCTTAAAATAACGCCCGAATGCTTTCCTCTGTGTTGCATCAACAGTCATAATGTCCTCCATTTTGTGCTGTCTATATTAGATTATATATCCATTTAGTGTATAAATCAACTTTTTTTCAAAAAATATTTTTTTAGGTATTGACAAATACACTGATTTAGTTTATAATTATACCAAACCAATTTAGTGTATTAACAAATTATAAAGGTGTAAAAATGACAGACGGAGCCAGGCTGGTGTTGAAACAGACGATACTGCATTTACAACATACCAAATCTCTCACCGCCTCCGATTCCTGCGAGGCATTACAAAAACTCGGCATTGAAAAGAACGGCCGGCATAACGGAAAAACCAGGAAAACCATTCCGCCGATGCCGGCGGATGACAATAGCACCGCCAGGTGCCCTCTCTCCTCTTGATGGACGCCCCGTCCGCCGGACTCATGACCGGCGGGCGGGGCGGTTTTTTTGGGAAAGGGGCCAAGCGAGAAAAGCTAGACAAGCGAGAAAAGTTTAAAACATAACGGGGGACGGGAAGAATGAGAATTGATAATGATGTACTGGAAGTTTTAAGCAGGGCGGAAGTTGACGGGAAGGCGCTGAAACTGACTGGACAACTGGAGCGGAATCTGTATGTGAAGGTCAACAAGGTGCTGGAACTCTGCGGCGGCAAGTGGGATAAAAAAGCAAAAGCCCATCTGTTCGACGGTGACGCGGCGGAACGCGTGGATGAAATCATCGTCTCCGGCGAAGTCGAAGTGCCGAAAGATGAATTCAATTATTTTCCGACGCCGGACAAAGTGGTCAGGCAACTTCTGGAACTGGCGGAACTGCGTCCGGGCATGACGGTACTGGAGCCGTCCGCGGGCCGTGGGAATATTGCCTACGTCATGGCAAAGCAGGGCGGGGCAATCGTGGATTGCTATGAACTGATGGAAGCCAACTATGCCAGCCTTGAAATAACCTATCTGAATAAAGTTGAACGCCGCGACTTTCTCACGGTTGAGCCGGAACAGCGATATGACCGGGTGGTGATGAATCCGCCGTTCATGAAACAAAGCGACGTCAAGCATGTGAATCATGCGCTGAAGTTCCTGAAGCCCGGCGGCAGACTGGTTGCGGTGATGTCGGCTGGCGTGATCTTCCGCAGCAACAAACTGACGGCGGATTTTCGCGACATGGTGGCGGATCGCGGCGGCGAGTTCATCGAGCTGCCGGATGCGGCGTTCAAGGAGTCCGGCACGATGGTGCGGACGGTGATTGTAACAATACCGGGAGCATGATTCAATGAAAATAACTGAGGAAACGTGTCTGCTGGTGAACCGTAGATCGTGGTGGGAGCGGTTCTTTGAACGGGAATTCCGGCGCGTGCGGCATCTGCACGATTATGACAACAAGGTGTATGCGGTGTTTCTGTATAACCGCATCGTCCGGATGTTCAATGTCCGCAAGGCGGCGGGGAATTTGGACGCGGCGGCGGAGTATCCGCGCTGGACGGAGCTGCTGACCGGAGATCAATGGCTGGTAAGGGCATCCCTGGTGGATGCCCCAACAAAAGGGGGCAAATATGACCAGGCGTAAAAACAAGGTGGAGGCGATCTACAGCATCAGTTGTCCGGACGTCGACAATGACGGCCCGATTGAACTGCTGTATGACGATCAGACGATCCTGGAGCTGGCGGACATGATCGCGGATTCGGCGATTGCGGCGGCCAGAAGGGCGGCAGGGATTCCGCCGCCGCAGAATAATATGACCGTGTGACACATCCCCCCGGCGGCGTTGCCTGGCCGCCGGGAATTTATTTAGCAGGGGTCAAGCAAACAGCCCGGAAAACATAAAACAAAAACAGCAAGGGGGAATGATGGAAAAAGAACGATCAATGGTTAACGGCGTGGATATGCGGGGGATGGTGTACAGGATTGTTTCGGAGGTCAACGGGACCATCCAGGAGAAAATCAGCGATGAACAGCGGCTGGTTGACGATATCGGGATGGATTCGATTGCCCTGGTCGAGCTGTCGATGGAGCTGGAGAACCTGTTCGATATCAGTATCCCGGATGACGCGGTCGCCGGGTGGAAGACGGTCGGGGACGTGGTGGAATATGTGGAGCAGGCGGAGGAATAACCGCCGGGGCAACAAACAGCCGACGGGTCGGACGGGGAAGACAAGTCAGACGGGTCGGGGAAAAATAACCAATAACACGGGAGAAAAGAAGTATGGCGAACGAAAAAGAAACACCGAGGCATAACGCGATGGACACCATCAATGACCTCAGCGGCGGCGACGTGAACTATGATGTATCGGTGGCGCTGGCGGCGGTACTGGCCGGAGTCAAGGAACACGGCAAGGCGGGCAGCGTCACGCTGAAAATCAAAATCGAGCCGAATCCGAAGTATGGCGAATCTGCGGTGACGGTCACGCCGGAAGTGGAATGCAAAGTTCCGCGCCGGGCGCACAAAAAGAACATGCGGTTCATCGACAAGGACAACCGCCTGGTCAATGACGATCCGAACCAGATGCAGTTCAAAGAAATCGAAAAGAGTTTCAAAAGTAAATAACTGCCCGGACGGGCGAAAGGACAGAAGATATGAACGAAAATACAGGAGTGGACAAACTGGCGGAATTCACCCATAAACTCGGGGTGGAAAGCCGCGAACTCAAGAGCGTGCTGCTGGGCGTGGACAATAACAAGCTGCCGGTGGCGGTGCTGCCGGAAAACCTGAAGATTGTTGCACTGGAGCAATATCTGCCGCAGCATCCGGCGCGGAAAGAAGTCGATCTGATGCTGACCGATCCGCAGAGTTACTGCGGATATATCAACGAGCAGAAAAAAGAGAGCACCAGGATATTCGCCACCTTCGACACGGCGAACGGCATCTATCTGTTCAAGGCAGTCATCGATTATCACGGCGTGACCGATAAGCCGGCGGACTGGTGCGCCCATGTTGTCAGTCTCAAGTTAGGATTGTCCGACCAGTTCAAAGCGTGGAAAGCGATCAACGGTAAAATGTTCGGACAGCAGGCGTTCGCGGAGTTCCTGAAGGACAACCGTCTGGACATCATCACGCCGGACAATGCGACGATTGTGGAACTGGTCGAAGAACTGGAAGCGACGGTCAATCAGCGCGTGAACGGACGCACTCCGACCAATAAAGGCATGGCAATCGGATTTGAA
Organism: Victivallaceae bacterium; assembly: GCA_041665605.1. GTDB lineage: Bacteria > Verrucomicrobiota > Lentisphaeria > Victivallales > Victivallaceae > CAIPAT01. The sequence continues at coordinate 17,685 of JBAYIO010000008.1, forward strand.
CAGGACGTGCAGACCAACCGTCAAGGCAAGAAGGTGGACGTGCCGGAAAAGATCACGATCCGCGTTCCGGTATTCCTGGGGATGGACAGTTTCGAGATCGAATGCGATTTCAAGTTCAGAACGGAAAGCGGACTGCTGTCATTCGGTATCCGGATGCTGGCGGTGGACAAGCTGGTGCGCGACACCGTGCTGGCGGCCGCCGAGACGATCAGGAAGGAAACGGAACTGCCGGTCTACATTTAGGATCAGTATTCAGGCCCGGAGCCGCGGGAGGGCGGCTCCGGTACTGAATACTGATAGTTGCAAGGGGCCAAGTTGAAAGCGAGAAAAGTGAACAGCCGGGAGCAGGGGCATCCCTGGTGGATGCCCGGACAAGTGAACAGCCGGGGAAACGGATACTGCTGTGGAGCGTTGACCGTCGGCTGCCGTGGTGGGTATTGGTTTTCGGGGCGGTGTTGCTGGCGGGGATTGTGATCGAGGCGGTGTGGCAGAGTTAGCAGCCGATGGACGATATGGACGGCATGGACATAATGGACGGAATATAGAATAATAATAAGGGGACGGGGAAGATGCGGTACGGGAGTGTTTGTTCGGGGGTGGAGGCGGCCAGTCTGGCGTGGGGAGCGCTGGGATGGGAGCCGGTATTTTTCAGCGAGATCGAGCCGTTTCCGGCGGCGGTGCTGATGCAGAAATTCAACGCCACCGCGCCGCTGCACATGCCGGACCCGGATGAAGACGGCATCAGCACTAAGGAAAGCCGGAAACGGAAAGCGAATATTGAAGCGGTCAGGAGAGCGGGAAAGCAGGGGAAAGCAGCCGGGAGTCAGGAGTCAGGAGTCAGGAGTCAGAATGTCCGTGCGACGGACGGCGGAATTGTAACAGCCGGAAAACAGTCTGACGGGGCGGACAAGTCGGACGAGTCAGTGAAAAAAGACAGAGTGCCCAACCTGGGCGACATGACGCAAATAAACGGAAAGGAGTATGATGGAACAGTTGAACTTCTTGTTGGAGGAACTCCCTGCCAGGGTTTCAGCATCGCCGGAAAGCGCGGGGGACTGGGCGACAAGCGTAGTCAGTTATCGCTCAAGTATTGCGAACTGGCTTATGAGTGCGGCGCCGAGTGGATTGTCTGGGAGAATGTCCCCGGCGTATTCAGCAGCGAAGGCGGAAAAGATTTTGCGCGGTTCCTCGGCCTGCTCTGCGGCTGGGCGGTCGAAGTCCCCGAAGACGGCTGGCGGAACAGCGGGATCATCAGCGGCGCGCCGGGATGTTTCTCCCTGGCGTGGCGAGTGCTTGACGCTCAATACGTGCGAGTGGACGGGCATTGCCGGGCTGTGCCTCAAAGACGCAGGCGTGTGTTCGTTGTCGGACATCTTGGAGACTGGCGACGTGCCGCGGCGGTATTATTTGACGGCGACAGCCTGTCGGGGGGTGCTCCGCCGGAGCGCAAAACGGGGGAAGCGGTTGCCGGCACTCTTGGAAGCCGCGCTACGGCAGGCGGCGGGCTTGGCACCGAATTTGATCTTGCGGGGGGAATAATTCAAACAGCCGGGGAGCTAAGCGAGAAAAGCGAGACAAGCAAGAAAAGCGAGAAAAGTGAACAGCCGCAAAAACAGGAGCGGGCCCGGGGCCCGGCGTTCATAGCGGACGTGGCGGGAACGCTGACCAATGCCGGCAAGGCGGCCGGCAGCGCGACATGCCAGGACGCGGAAAACGGCCTGCTGCTCTGCATGAGCACCGGACAGGGCAGTGCAGAGATAGGGATAGGGACTACGCTCAACTGCGACCATGAAGCGCCGATAATAGTGACAAGCGAGCAAAGTGGACAAGCGAGAAAAGCTGAAGACGAAGCAATAATGATCTGCGCCAGCGAGACGGGTCCGGGATTCTGGCGGCAGGATGACGCCAGCGGCACGGTCAAGACGAACATGGCGGAACCGACGACAGTGGTGATGGAAGTGGCGGAAACACTGACTGCCAACTGGTATAAAAGCAACGGAGCGAAGGCGGGGAACAACCATGGAATTATGAATGCGGTGATCTGCTTCAACGAAACGCAGATCACCAGTCCGCAGAATCGCAGCAACCCGCTGCCGGGCGATCCGTGCCACACACTAACCAAAGACTCGCATGCGCCGGTAATCTGCATGATGAAAAACACCGAAAAAACGGACTCAACGGACGGGTTAACAGAAGCAATGGAACGGGAGATGCTGGAAGACAATCTGTTCCTGGAACGCGGCATGGACAAGATCAGCGCGGAAGTGGCGCACACGCTGCGGGGCGAAGGCTTTGACGCCAGCGAGGACGGGAGCGGTCGGGGAATACCGGTGATAGCCTTCATGGCGGGGGCGGGCGCCAAGGCGGGGAGTACCGGCGCGACGGCGGATTGTTCGCCGACGTTGAAAAGCAGCGAATCCGGCAGCAACCGGAGTCCGGCGATAGCGTTCACGCCGGGAGCGGGGGCGACGGTCGGCAGCATCGCGGCGTCGAAAGAATTATCGCCGACTTTGCGGGCGGCGAGTCACGGCGATAACCGCGCTCCGGCGGTCGCGGTAAATTCAACCGTGCGGCGTTTGACGCCGCTGGAATGCGAACGGCTGATGGGGTTTCCGGATTATCACACGCTGATCAGATGGAACGGGAAACCGGCGTCGCAGTGTCCGGACGGGCCGCGTTACAAAGCCTGCGGAAATTCGATGCCGGAAAACGTGATGCGGTGGATCGGGCGGCGTATCGAGATGGTGGTCCGCCTAGCGGCCGGCGGGAAAGTGGAAAGCGAGAAAAGCTAGACAAGTACCGCCGGTGGCGGAAAGTCAAATCAGGGAACGGAAATTTTAGCACTTTAGAACGGTTTTTCGGGGGTTTGGGAATGGATGGGAAAAAGTTACAGGCTTTTCAGATACACGCGGAAACTGCTGAACTGCTGGAGGAGATGGAACCGCAGCAGGCGGGGCTCATGATTCAGGCGATGTGCAAGTATCACTTCTTTGGCGACGCCGAATGGCTCAGAGACAAAACATTGCGTTTGGCTTTCGTGCTTATTCGCGGTCGCATGGACAGGGATGCAGCCGCATACGCTGACAAGTGTGCTAAAAACCGCGCGAATATCCTGGAACGTTACAAACCGGGGCCGGAAACACCACGGGAGACTGTACGGACGAATACGGACGAATACGACCGTATACCAAAGGGTACGAAAAGTACCAATCCAGATCCAAAACCAAAAGGTTCTAAAGAACCTGAAAAGAGCGCACGGGCGGCGGTGCCTAAAAATAATTATCCGGCATGGATGGAAGGGGAACTGCTGACGGAGTTCGAAGGGTTCCTGGCGGTGTACGAGGCAACCCACGGCAAAAAACCGCATCCGGGTCAGATGGAGGAGATTATCCTGGACCTGACGCGGATAACTGCGGCGGAACGGCTGCAATCTGTGAAACAGTCGAAAAAGTACGGACAGAAGACAATTCACGATCACCGGAAGTTTCAGAAGGGGAGACAGGAGTCAGGAGTCAGAACGGGGGAGCGGAAAGCGTCGGGGTTTGGGATACGTGGCTGAAAGCCACGAGCGAGAAAAGTGGGCAAGCTAGACAAGCGAGAAAAGTTTTTTAAGGCAGGGGCATCCCTGGTGGATGCCCGTAAAACGGGGAAATAATATGAGCAGGTCGTTATTCAGGTATTACGGGGGGAAGTGGAGAATGGCGCCGTGGATTGTGGGACATTTCCCGGAACACCGGGAATACTGCGAGGCGTTCGCGGCGGCGGCATCCTGTCTGTTCAACAAGGCGCGGAGTTATTCTGAGTGCATCAACGACCTGAACGGCGATGTGATCAATCTTTACCGGGTGCTGCAGAACGATGCCAAGAGCACCAGACTGCGGAAGCTGCTGATGCTGACGCCGTACAGCAGGGACGAATACGATCTGGCGCATGAAGTATCCGAGGAACCGGTGGAAAGAGCCAGGCGGCTGATTATCCGCAGTCTGATGGGGTACAATGCGACATCGGTATGTCTGAACAACAGCAAGTCGGGATTCCGCAACGACATCAACCGGCGGTTCACAGTACCGGCGCACGACTGGGCGAATTATCCGGCGGACCTGGGGTTCTTCATCGAACGGCTGCGGGGTGTGACCGTGGAGCATATGGATGCCTTCAAGCTGATCGAGCGGATGGCGAAAAGCAAAGATACGCTGCTGTATCTGGACCCGCCGTATCCGATGGAGTTGCGCGGAGCGACTAACCAGTGGCAGTATGCGCACGAAATGTCGAACGCGGACCATGCGCGGATGGCGGAACTGCTGCTTACGGTCCGGGGCATGGCGGTACTGAGCGGCTACAAAACAGAACTGTATGCGCCGCCGGATGGCGCAGGGTGGAAAAGGTTTTTCAGATCAATTATTCAGGAAAAAGAACGGAGTGTCTGTGGCTGAATCCGGCGTGTATTGACAGGCTGGAGACTAAGGGCGGACAGGAAGTTTTTAAGTTTTAGGACGGGTCGAAAACAAAAAGCGAAGGGAATGGGGGAAATGAAAATCGGACTGATTGATGTGGATTCTAAAATGGCGAATCTGGCGCTGATGAAGATTAGCGCCTGGCATAAGGCGCAGGGTGATGAGGTGGACTGGTTCAAGGGGAACCAGGGCAGCGTGGAGCGCATTTACGCCAGCAGGATTTTCAACTTCTCGCCGGATTTCCCGTGGCATATATTCGAGGGTTTCCCGGTGGAGATCATCAGGGGCGGGACCGGGTACGACATCAGGAGCAAACTGCCGCCGGAAATGGAAGTGATGCCGCCCGACTACAGCATCTATCCCGACTGCGATTACGGCGTCGGGTTCATGACGCGGGGATGCATCAATAAATGTGAATGGTGCGTAGTTCCGGAAAAAGAGGGGGAGCTGCGCGACAACAGTCCGTGGTGGGGAATATGGCGGCCTGATTACCGGAAGATACTGTTTCTGGACAACAATGCGCTGGCAAGCTGGTTCGCAATCAAGGAACTGGAGAACCTGATCGAAGTGAACAAGGCGCGGGGGCGCGGCAAGACCATCATGATCGACTTCAACCAGGGGCTGGATGCGCGGCTGATTGACGCGGCGCTGTCAAGCTGCGTGTTGTCGAAACTGCACTGGATACGGTTTATCCGTCTGGCGTGTGATTCGCAGGCGATGATCGAGCCGGTGAAACACGCGATCATGAATATCCGAACTGCAATGCCGGGACGCGAAATATTCATCTATCTGCTGGTGCGGGACGTGGACGAGGCGGAAGCGCGGATGCATGAGTTTGACGGCTGCAAGGGGCTGACGTTCTTCGCGCAGCCGTTCCGGGACCCGCGCAATCCGGCGCAGCAGCCGACGGAGGAGCAGATGAACTTTGCGCGGTTCGTGAATGTGAAAGGTTCGAAGCTGTGCATGAAAATGAAATTCAAGGAATACAAACGGACATAAGACAGGGAAGAATATCCAATAACCAACACGGAATATCCAATGTCCAAGGGTGGAAATCAAAAGCGAAGGGAATGGGGGAAAATGAGTACGGACCGGGAAATGATGGATTTTAACCTGCATAAGCTTAGGATTCGGCAGGCTTATCCGCTGGATTTGAAGATTGAATTTTCACTGCGGACGATATGGCAGTGGAATCAGCATTATGACGGCGGCATCTATGTGTCATTCTCCGGCGGCAAAGACAGCACGGTGCTGCTGCACCTGGTCCGCGTCCTTGCCGGGCTGAAAAATGTTCCGGCGGTATTCTGCGACACCGGGCTGGAATATCCGGAGATCAGAGAGTTTGTCCGGTCCTCCGCCAATGTGACGACGGTCAGGCCTAGATTGTCATTCAAGCAGGTAATCGAGAAATACGGGTATCCGGTGATCAGCAAGCGGGTGGCGCAATACATACATGAAGTGCAAGCGGCCAGGGACCCTGACGGACAATTAACCAAATTAAGACTGACGGGATTGAAAAAAGACGGAAAATATACCCAAATGGGCAAGATACCGGATAAATGGATTCCTTTTATCAAGGCCCCTTTCAAGATTGACTGCATCTGCTGCGATAAACTAAAAAAACAACCCCTTAACGATTTTAATAAATCATCCGGAAGGGTGCCATATATCGGAATGATGTCTGCCGAAAGCAAACAGAGAGAAGTCAATTATATGATACATGGATGTAATTCATTTGAACAAAAATTTGCAAGATCAACTCCACTGGCGTGGTGGACGGAAGCGGATATCTGGGAATACCTGCGGCGGTATAATGTACCGTACAGCAGCATCTATAACATGGGCTACGAACGCACCGGGTGCATGTTCTGCATGTTCGGGCTGCACCTGGAAAATCGTCGGATGAAAAATAATCGTTTTCAAAAAATGCAGAAAACGCATCCGCAGTTGTATGAATACTGCATGGACAAGCTGGGATGCCGCCGGGTATGCCAGTATATGGGAATACCGTATGAATATGTGCCGGAGTTTGAAGCGGTGGACATGTTTGACGAGAAGGACAAGAACAGGGGGTGATATGAACAAACTTTATGATCAGAAGATTGAAGCGATGCTGGAGGAGCGGGAACTGGAGCGGCTGGCGGTTCCGGCGCGGGGGAGCGTGGTGGAGCATGTGTGTCAGTGTTCGCGGGTTACGGCGGTGCGGCTTACCGGGGAGACTGAATCTGTCCGGCGGACGGAGTGGCTTAGTCTGACCAGGGCGGGGAATTTCATCAAATGCAAAGAATGCGGGGAGGCCGCCGAGGCGGCGGAACGGGCGCACTGGAACGCTGTTCAGCACCGCATTGCGGTCAAGGAGGGGACGGTCGCGGATTTGAAACTTACGGCGGCGGAGCAGAAAATTAAACAGGCGGGGTTTCCGGTGGCGATGACGAAATGGGATGCGAAGCTGGCGAAGCCGGAGGGGCGGGAGCTGCATCAGTGGATCAGCGCGCACCGTGAAGAGAATCTGTGGATAGCCGACCGCAACGACGTCTGCAAGACCAGGGCGGTGTGCAGTCACGGGGCGCATATCCTGGGGCTGGGCATCAGCGTGAAGTATTTTGACGCGCTGATGCTGGTGACGCATTACGTGGGGCTGCGGCAGAATGACAACCTGGACAGCGAGAAGTTCATCCGGGGCTGCGCGGCGCGGCTGGTGATCATCGACGACCTCGGCCAGGGCGGCAAGGTGAGTTCCACCGCAGGGGAGATACTGTTCAAGCTGCTAGACCAGCAGATCAACAACAACGATCTGTTCTGGCTGACCGCGAATATGAGCGCGAAGGAAGTCGGTGCGCTGTTCGACTACTGGAACACGGCGAACGGGTTCGTGTCCAGGATCGAACGGGCGGTGCGGAAGAGCGGGACGTGGAGCGAGAGGGATAACAGCGGGTGAATGGTGAATGGTGAATGGTGAATGGTGAATGGCAGCAGCCAAGAAAACAACCAAAGAGACACGTAGAATACATTTTAACAGGTATTTACAGGATCGACAGGATAATTCAAAAGAAAGGGGAATGGGAAAAATGAAAGAAGAAAAGTGGACGACTATGCATGTGCATCTGGATATCCGGCATTTTTTGACAATGCCGGATAAGAAACTGAAAAATATGCTGTGCAATGCGGAAACCAAGGAATCATTAACGCCAGCTCAGGTCAGGGAGTTCCTGATTGCGGAACAGCGCAAGGGATATGTTTATTTCTGCTCCTGCGATAAGCGCAAAGCGGACGGCAGTTGCGCGGGGCATCCGGCGGACGCAACGGACACAACGGACGATATGGACGGGAGAAAATTATAATGAACAAGCAGCTTAAATATTTTCAGGAGGATATGGCGTTCAAGCTGGACGCGATCATAGTGATCCTGGTGTTCGGGATGGAGTTTAGCTGGTGGGTGCGCGCCGCCATCGCCGGGATGTGCATCGGACAGTTTTTCTATGTGCTGCGGGCTGCATGGATGTGGAATAAATCACAGACGGAAACGGACGGGGAGATAGTCGAATGCCTGTTCGATATTGCACAGCGGTTCTCGACGGTGTTCCCGCTGACTGATGAGGACCGGCAGGCACTGAACCAGGCAGCGGATTTGATTAAAAAAGCAAGGGAGGGACAAGGGAAATGAGTAAGACAAAAATACACTGGGCGGATGAGGTCTGGAATCCGGTTACGGGATGCAGCAGGATTTCGGAGGGGTGCGAGCATTGCTACGCGGAGCGGATGGCTAAACGTTTGAGCCGGGCGGGGATGTGTCCGGGGAAATATGCCAACGGGTTCAAGGTGACGTGTCACCCGGAGGAACTGCAACGCAGATTTTCCGGCAGGGGGAAAAGAATATTTGTATGCTCGATGGGGGATTTGTTTCATGAGGAGGTGCCGTTCAAGTTCATTGATGCGGTGATGGCGCAGATAACTTACATGCAGCAGCATACATTCATGCTGCTGACCAAAAGGCCGAAACGGATGCTGGAATTCTTTTTTGACTATATGGGCGGCGTCAAATGGGGCTGTCCGGCGAATGTCTGGCTGGGCGTTACGGCGGAGAATCAGGCGCGGGCGGATGAACGCATTCCGCTGCTGCTGGAATGTCCGGCGGCGGTGCGGTTCGTCAGCGTGGAGCCGATGCTGGGAGCGGTCAAGCTGTCTGCAGCAGAGGTGCCAAGCGAGAAAAGCGAGAAAAGCGAGAAAAGCGAGAAAAGGGAACAGCCGGAAGTCAGGAGTCAGGAGTCAGGAGTCAGAATAACAGCCGGCAGAGCAGCCGGGAAAGTCGGACGGGCAGGACAGCAAGGCAATAAACCGGACTGGGTGATATGCGGCGGGGAATCGGGGCCGGGGGCGCGTCCGCTGCATCCGGACTGGGTGCGGGGTTTGCGGGACCAGTGCCAGGCGGCGGGAACGGCGTTCTGGTTCAAGCAGTGGGGGGAGTATTCGCCGGTGCGCTGGCAGGGGACGGAGACTTTCTGCGGCGATTATCTGGCGTTTCCGGACGGGCAACTAGCGGATATTGATTCCGACGGTCAACTGGCCGGCAATATGCAGGGGGTCAGCCTGCTGCGGCGCATCGGCACCCGCAGGGGCGGCGACGAACTGGATGGACGGCAGTGGCATGGGCTGCCGCCGGCGGCAGAGGGGCCAAGCGAGACAAGCGAGAAAAGTTGAAAGTTAAAACAGGAGAGGGAAAACAAATGAAAGAACATCCGATATTGTTCAGCGGGGCGATGGTGCGGGCGATACTGGACGGGCGGAAGACGCAGACGCGGCGGGTGGTGAAGGTGCCGTCTACATGCACCCCGCCGCTCAAATGCCCTTACGGCGAGGTTGGCGGACGGCTGTGGGTAAGGGAGACGTGGATGCCGGATGCGCCGCGTGATGGTTCGTGGGATGATGTTGCATTTTACGGATGTAACTGCTCGCCGCTGTCGTTGATACCAAAACGTTTTCAAAAAGCTGAACATTGTATTTACCGTTCAACATGGACGGGCGGACAGATGGTCGGCTGGAAACCCAGCATCCACATGCCGCGTTGGGCTTCGCGGATCACGCTGGAAATTACGGCGGTGCGGGTGGAGCGGTTGCAGGCGATCACGCGGGATGACGCAAAAGCAGAAGGAATCACCGAACATCTTACAGAGTTTTTACCAGGAGCATATACAGAAGAGGCAAAATACCTGTGGCGGAATCGCACCAGCGTGGAAAATTTTTCTTTTCTATGGGAATCGGTTTACGGTACCGGTTCCTGGGATGCTGATCCGTGGGTTTGGGTGGTGGAATTTAAGGTGCTGCCGCAGGCGGCATAGGAGACAGTGAAAACAGCCGGAATTCAGGAGTCAGGAGTCAGAATGGAGCCGGAAGCAGGGGCATCCCTGGTGGATGCCAGACAAGCGAGAAAAGTTTAAAGTTAAAACAGGAAAGGAAAAAAAGTAAATGAGTGAAAAATGTCACAAGTGCGGAAAGCGCATCAATGTTGATACGGAATTTCATTGCGATGAGTGCGGGCATGATTTCTGCATCGACTGCATCGAAGATAATGATTCGCATGTCTGTCTGATCGATGATGATGCGTCAGAGAATGTCTGCGAGTTTATCCAGGAATGCAATGAACTGGAGATTTGCGCGGACTGCTGCAATAAAAAAAGAGAGGGAAAAGCAGATGAAAAAGATTAGAATGATCGGGCTGACTGGACGTGCTGGGAGCGGGAAGGATACGGCGGGGGCGCTTATCCGTGAATGGATTGCGCGGGATTTCTCAGGTCAATTTAACGGATACCGCGCGATGGTTTACGGGATTGCCGATCCGTTGCGCGATGCGCTGACCTGTTTCATCCGCCGGGCGGTACCGCGCGAGGAAAAAGAGATAGTTAATCCGGTACTGGGAATCTCGCCGCGTGAATTTATGCAGAAAAGCGGGGATTTCTTTCGTCAGATGATGGGGGAGGATATATTGCTGCGGCTGCTTGGCCAGCGCATCCGGGAACATCGGCACACAATCTATATCATCACCGACGTGCGGCTGGACATCGAGGCGGCATTCATCCGGGAGCACGGGGGCATCATTATTGCAATACAGCGCGATGCTGCCGGGCTGGATGGCGCTGTGTCGCAGCACCGCACGGAGCAGGGCGTCAGTCCATCGCTGGTCAATTATATGATCAGCAATAACGGCGGAATGGATGAACTTTGCCGGCAGATTGACCTGATGATGTTATGCGTTACAGAAGGCAAAAATGTGATAGTGGAACCGCCTGCCGCAGCCGCCGGACTTGACGGACGGAACGGACAGCAGATAATGCAGGCACTGAAAAAGTATGTGCTTGATAATTTTGGGAATATTCAGGAGCATAGCTGGAAGCGTTATTATATTCCGCAAATTATTGATAATTTACAGGAGTTTGATCTTGAAGAAATAAAACACTGCATCAAGGAACTAGTTAAAGAGCATTTGGAGAGCGTAATACTTGAACCTACTTCACTAGGAGTAATGCGTTCCCCGATAGAAAAATATATTCATATTGCAAAGGCAGGATATCACTCGCATCTCAATATTAATGTCAAACTGATTTATCAGTTACAAAGGGAAATAAAAAATGACTAAGAAGACGGTGTATATCGCGGGGCCGATGACGGGGATTGAGAAGCTGAATTTTCCGGCGTTTTTTGACGCGGAACGGGCCTTGAAACTGGCGGGGCATAATCCGGTGAACCCGGCGCGGCATCCGCCGGCGGTCAGGTGCATTTTCACCGAGGAAGTGCACACGATGACCTATGAGGACTTTCTGAACCTGGACCTGGAGATCATCGCCAGCGGGTGCGACGCGGTGGCGCTGCTGCCGGGCTGGGAGCATTCGCCGGGGGCCAGGCGGGAACATCAACTGGCGGTGAGTCTGGGCTTAAAGGTGTGGAAACTGAACGCCGTGCAGGCGGGACTGATCGAATGCGGACAGATCGGACGGGTAGGCCGGGGCGAAGAATAACAGGCTAGTTTTAAAACAGGGAGTAAAACATCATGGGTTTGACGGTCGCGCTCAGCAAGGAGGAAACTGCGGAGATTATCTGCTGGTTCCTGGAACGGTACAACAGCAGGATCGAATCCGGACAGAAGACGAAGGCGCTGGCGGCGCTGTTCTGGGGGGCGATCATGGCGTATCAGTATCTGAGCGGGGCGCGGATCACCGAAATCACGCTGCTGCGCCGCCGGCAGATTGCGGATGACGAGTGCAGGCTGCATCCGGTGATGTCGCGGCGGAAGCTGAAGACGGGCAGAAAGCAGTCGACGATCACTGCGTACATTGACCCGGACAGCGCGCCGGCGCAGGTGGTCAGCGCCTGGCTGCGGGAGTCGAGAGGGGAATTCGGGCGTTATCTGCCGGATGACTGGGCGTTCGCGTGGGGGTTCAATCGGCAGCCGTTCCGTCGGGAGAGCGCGTGGCGGGCGTGGCAGAAGGGATATATCGCGCTGGGGCTGGCCTATGTGAGCAGGGGGACGCATTGCGTGCGGAAGACGGCGGGGCTGATGCAGTATGACATCGCGTTCGCCGAATATGGCGACGGGATGCGCGCAATGCAGAAAGTGCAGCGGTATCTGGGACATGCGCGATTACAGACGACAGAGGCCTATCTGCCGATCAATCCCGGTTTAACCGATGATATCGCTCACCAGCATGGAGCAAAAGTGAAATTGGGTAACATTCTGGGTAAACATCTGCTTAACCGGGAGAATTCAAATTAATCAGGCAGTCAAACGGGATAATCACCACCCTTAACACCAATACAACCATACTCAACCATAATAATCAACAGCATAAGGAGCACAAAACAATGTCAATAACCGTCAAACGCAAGCCGCGCACCGTCACCAAGTCCATAATTATCAACAGTTTCGAGATACTGGACAACGCCTATTACCCGGTCGAGGAGATCGCCAAAGTCCTGAAAGTAAAACCTGACACCATCTACAAACTCATTGAGCGTCAAAGGTTTAAGACAGTCAAGTATGGCAGGTGTTACCAGGTGTCGGGCAAGTCGGTCATCGATGACGTGAAGCGTCAGGAGCAGGCGCCCAGGGCGAAGGCGAAGCGGAGTTCTAGGTTCTCCCGGCCGGTTTCAACGAATCTACCACCCAAGAAATAGTCAAAAAAGGGAACTGTGTTAGAATCATGCAAAACAAAACTTCTAAAACTAAATCTGATACCGCACCCGCCGCCGCGCCTTCCGGCAAAAAGCGTCCAGCCATTAATCCGGATCCCGCCACCACGCAAAAACCTTCATCCCGGAAAACGTCCGCCGCTGCGTCCAGAGGTAAGCCGTTATCCAAATCATCGTCCGCCCGGAAAACTGCGGCATCCGGCGTCAAGCCTTCATCATCCAGATCCGCCGCCGGGAAAAAGACATCCGGTTCCGGGACGTCGCCAAAGAAGCCGGCGGCATCCGGCAAAAAATTGCTGAAAGACGTGACTGACCCGCGCAAGGGGTTTGCGCTGCCGGACCCTGAGTCGTACAACGCTAAACAGAATCTGCTGATGAAGAATAAGCGCGACGCGGCGCGGGATATCTTTCCGCTGCCGGAACCCGAACTAATTGCGGAGCGCGAGCGCGGCTTCACCGATCCGGAATTTTTCATTTATTTTTTCTTTCCGGAAATCTGCTATCTGAAACTGTCCCGCCATCATCAGGCGATGATCTCGGACGTGGCGTCGGCGTTCCTCACCGGCGGGCTCTACCTCCAGGTACTGCCGCGCGGCTCGGGCAAAACTTCCCTCACCATCGGACTGTCGCTGTGGGCGCAGCTCTACGCCGTGCTGCGCTACCTGGTGGTGATCGCCGCCAACGAGGACAAGGCGGCAAAAATCTCCGACGCCCTGCTGATGCAGCTCAAGTTCAATCAACTGCTCTACCGGGCGTTCCCGGAAGCCTGCTATCCGTTCCGCAAGGTCAAGCACGTCAACCAGTGCCAGGGGCAGCTCTACAACGGCGAACTGACCGGCATTTCGACCAGCTCCGAACAGATCATCATGCCGAATATTCCAGGATCGCGCTGCTCCGGCGCCATCATCGAACCCTACGGCCTGACCGGGGCCATCCGCGGCGCGTTCATCCCGCTGGAGAACAGTTCGATTCTGCGCCCGGACGGCTTCCTGCTGGACGATCCGCAGACCGACGAGTCCGCCAACTCCGAATCGCAGTGCGCCACCCGCGAGAACCTGATCCAGTCCGCCGTCCTCGGGCTGGCGGGACCGGGCAAAGGCATCGCCGGCGTGGCCAACGGCAGCGTCATCCGCAAAGGCGACCTGATGGACCGCTATCTCAACGGCGCGCATCCGGAGTTCATCACCCGCAAGGTCAAGTTCCTGGAATCGTGGCCGGACAACAAGGAACTGTGGAACCAGTATCTCGACATCCGCGCCGATGACCGCCATCCGTGGCGCAAGTCGAATAAATTCTACAAGGACCACCAGGCGGCAATGGACAAAGGCGCGGTCGCCTACTGGGCCGAGCGCCTGGAATTCGGCGCCGTCACCGCCATCCAGTCCGCCTACAACCTGATCCACCGCTTCGGGTTCAATTCTTTCCTGGCGGAATACCAGAACGAACCATGCGAGAACCTCGGCACGCTGCGGCTGCTGACGCGGGACGATATCTACAACAAGACGAACGGGCTGGAAGCGCGGCGCGTCCCGGCGGAGACGCAATATCTCACCGCCGGCATCGACGTGCAGAAAGAGATATTGTTCTACGTCGTCGCGGCGTGGAAGGACGGCGGCACCGGATGGATCGTGGAGCGCGACGCCTGGCCGCGCCAGCCGAAAGCCATGTTCGACCCCGCGAAACCGGTCATCACGCTGTCCGCCAAGTATCCCGGACTTACCCCCGGCGCCCGCATCCAGCAGGCGGTGATCGAACTCACGGAACTGCTGAAAAATACGCCGTACATCCCGGTCAACGGCGGCAAACCGCTGCCGCTGATGAAGGAATTCTGCGATTCCGGCTATGAAGGCCGCGCCATCCATGCCGCCAAACAGCAGATCGGGGAACTGATGGACCCTTCGCGCGGGATCGGGCTGACCGCCGCAAAACGCCCCCTGGAACAGTACATCCGCAAGCCCGGCGAGATCTTCGGCACCCACTGGTATTATCCGGTGGTCAAAAAGACGCGCGATTTCCGCCACTGCGCGGTGGACGTCAACTGGTGGAAGGCCCATCTGACGGAATCCTTCCTGCGTCCGGCGGGCGATCCCGGAAGTCTGACCATCTACGGCAACCGCAAGACTGATCACAACATGTTCTGCGACCACCTGACCGCCGAAACCTACGTTGAGACCGAAGGCCACGGCCGCCGCGTGCAGGAATGGTCCATGAAACCGGGACGCTATCACAACCATTTTCTGGACTGCCTGGTCTACTCCGCCGCCGCCGCGTCGAGGAGCGGCATGGCGCTGGATGACGACCGCAAAAAATCCGCCCGCGGCAAGCGTGTGATCGCGAAAAAAGCGAAACCGGCCGCCCCGCAGGCCGCCGGCGCCGTGCCGTCCGCCGCCCCGAAAAGCCGCCTGCAGCAGCTTAAAGAACAAAGAATGCGCGATAATAATTATTAACCCCGTCCGGCGGGTCCGGCCAGTCCGGCCAGTCAGATATTAAAACAAAGGAGCAATCATGCGTAACATCAGATTCAAACAGACTAATAAAGTCACCGGGGAAGTTTATTATTTCGGGTTTCAGCGGACCAGCACCGGCGGGTTCCTGAACGAAAACAGCAACCGTCCGGTGGCCGGCGAAGACTGGACTGACCCGGAAATGCTTGAAAATAATTTAAAGCGGACGCTGCTGTCCGGATTCAAGTATTGTCCGCAGTCCGGATGTTTCGAAGATTATAAAAGACTTGAAACAACAGCAGCTTTTCAAGCCCTGCAAATTTCCCATGATATTATTGCAGGAAAAGGGGTTATTCAAATAGAAATACCCATAACTAACGGCCTCGATAAAGGTGTTTTCGGCTGCGTCCTTCAGATCATTAAAAAATCGCTGAACAAGGATTAAATATCATGGACAAAACCCAGTTTAAACTAGAAATGCTCTCGCTGGACGAAGCGATTGCGGCAACGGAAAAAACCCTCAACCAGTTGAAATTAATCCGGGAAAAGAAACTGCAAAAACAACATCCGGGTTATGTATGTAATGTCGAAACCGGTGAAATCACCCCGCTTATTCAGGGCGTACCGGATTTGGAGGCCATGGAATTCATCGCCGATAGTCATGAAGAATTTTGCGGCGAGTTAATAAAAAAAGGAATGGAAGAATAACGTTTTCTCTGTGTCTCTGTGGTTAAAAAAGAAAGGATTTAACACCATGCCCAAACGCCTCAAACCAAAAGCCGCGAAACTCGATAAAGGTTATTATCCGTGGTCCTGCGGCATCTGCAAAGGCCGGAAGTTCAAAGTAGGCTACACCCGCAAAAAACAGTCCGGACAGCTCCGCAAACTGATCTGCTGCAACTGCCAGGCGGTGACGTACACCGGCGAACAGATTCTCCAGCCGTGGAAATCGGTAAATTTTGAGTCTTAACAGCCGAATTTTTAACAGGGATGAGCAGGATAATTTTAAAAGGAAATAAAAATGTTTGAAAACGAATACAAAGATGAATACGTTCATCTAATTCAGTGTGATTGCCATGAGTATCTTAGAACGCTGCCGGATAAGTCTGTTGCGCTGGCGATTGTCGATCCGCCGTATGGGATAAAAGAAGACGGAGAAAGAAGCATTCGGGCTATTCCGGTAAAAAAATGGAGAAATCCAGTGCCCAGGGATTGGGGCAAAAAAACATGGGACAACGAACCGCCTTCTAAAGAATACTTCAACGAACTATTCCGAGTTTCTAAAAATCAAATAATCGGGGGAGCAAATCATTTTATTGAGAATATGCCGGTTAAGAATTCATCTTGCTGGATATTCTGGGATAAAAAAACAACCGGAGATTTTGCAGATGGCGAACTCGCCTGGACCAGTTTTAAAACTGCGGTAAGAAAATTCGAGTGGCTTTGGTCCGGATTTAAAAAGCAAGAATTTGAAGAGAGAATACACCCGACTCAAAAACCGGTTGCGTTGTATAAATATTTGCTGTCCAAATATGCCAGTACCGGCGATAGAATACTTGACACTCACGGCGGATCAATGAGCATTGCCATTGGGTGCTATGATTTGGGTTTCAATTTAACTCTTTGCGAAAAAGATGGCGATTATTTTTATCCAGGAGTTGAACGCTATAAAAAACATATTGCGCAAGGTCGGCTGTTTGAGCCTGGAATAATAAAATATGAACAGGACGAATTTAACCTTATAGAATAGTTTTAAATTATAACCAGGAGGCCGCCATGTCACCATAATACAAACCCGCACCGATATCTATTTATTTTAAGCCGGAGCAATCCGGCTTTTTGCTTTCATCCCTTGATTTGTTTGATTATTTTTTGCAGTTTTACTTTGGATTCAGGCAGCACCGGCAGCCGGCCGATTGAATAACTCTTAACGGTATCCAGTGACACGCCCAGATATTCCGCCAGCGCGTCCAGTTTCATGCCGGTAGCCTTGATCAGCTCCGTGCCTTCAACCGCATCCCGCCAGCGGTCAAGGTTCAGTTTTACTTTCGCCGCCACTTCGCCGCGCCATTGTGCATTATTGAACGCCGCATAATTATCGTATACATCAGTATCTCCGGGATGGATGCCGTCTTCAATATCCTCCGGAATATCTTCCGGCTCCAGCGGAATCTTCACTTCCCCGACCTGCCACGGCAGACCGTCAATCTTAATGATATACACCCGCTGGTAATCTTCATGCGCATGATCAATATAGACGCATTCGCGCACTTCTATACGGCTGTTTTCCGGCCCCTGTTTAATCAGTTCTTTAGCCTTGGCAATCTTCGCCTTGATCGTCTTTTCAAGATTTGCGGTCTTCGTGATCTCCGCAATCTGTTTTTCGTCCAGATGCTTCACACTGCCGACCGCCGTGCCGAGACCGTCGTGGTTGTGTGTCTGCCTGTAGAGTACGCCGTCTTTGACTGTCCAGTTCTTATTCATGATCTTCCCTTGGTTGTCCGGATTGCTCCGGGTTAATTTCTTCTTAATTATATTATACACTAAAAAGTGTATAATATCAACTCAAAAAACCAAATAAAACCAAAAATTATTAAAAATCCTGCCCATCCTGTAAATCCCTGTTAAAACCGGCTGAGGGATGGGCATCCACAAGGGATGCCCCTGCAGCCCCATTGGACAATTTTCACAAAATAATTTGAGGGGGCTAATTACACCGGTGTAATTAGCTGATTTTCCGCCTTGAAATCTCCGTTGCAAACCTTGTTTCGGGAACTATTCTTAATCTTGTAATCTAAGGCAGGATTATAAAGGGATGTGATGCCTTCCGGTAGCAAATACCGGAGGTGCAACACATCCCTTTTTTTCTGCCATGTTCCCCGGCTGCCGGATGCATTCCCCGTCCGGCAGCCAACTTAAAACCAAGGAGCAGTCATGGCGGACAATATCGACATCAAACAGGCGGCGGCGGACCCGAAGAGCGTCCTGATCGACGGCGAGCGCGTCGAACAGCATTCGCTGGCTGAACAGATCGAGGCCGACAAGTATCTGCGTTCACTCGCCGCCCGCAAAAAGAAGCGGCTGCCGTTTCAGCAGCTCGCGGTAAGACCGCCGGGAGCAGTTTTTTAGAGCGAGAAAAGTACCGGCGCTGCCGGAAAGCAAGAAAAGCGAGAAAAGTTGAATGCAACTAACTAAAAATACGGCAAACATCACCATCACCTGCGGCCCCGCCGCATCCGGTTATTCGCTGCTGTCCGACAAGTCCGCCCCGTCCGCCCCGTCCGGACGTTCCCCCGCTCCCGCCGGCACGCGGCGCGGCGGTATCCGCGTCATGCAGGCGCGGTATGACGCGGCGATGACCAATTCTAACAACCAGCGCCACTGGATGATGGCCGACGGTCTCAGCGCGGATCAGGCGAACAGTCCCGGCGTGCGCGAAACCCTGCGGAACCGTTCGCGCTACGAATGCGCCAACTCCACACATTTAAAACACATGGTGCGCGTCAACGCCTATTACATGGTCGGGCGCGTGCCGCAACTGGAAATATCCAATACCGATAACGTCGACGAGGACACCGCCCAGCGCATCGAGAATGACTGGACGAAGTGGACGGAGCGCGAACTCCTGGGACGCAAACTCCGCACCCTGACCCAGTCCGCCGACCGCGACGGCGAATCATTTTTACAGCTTTTCACCAACCGCAAATATGCGAACAATCAGGAAGTTTCCCTCAGCGTGACCGGTTTTGAAGCGCAGTATCTGCGCAATTTCGGCATTTCGTCGGACTATAACGAGTTCAACAATATCGACGGCGTGATCCTGGACGATGACGGCAACCCGGTCATGTACTGTGTGCAGACTAATTACTATAAACCGGCGATTGAAATTCCCGCCGCGCAGATCGTCCACTGGCTGAAACCGGACCGCCCCGGACAGCATCGCGGCATTCCCGAGACCACCGCCGGACTCAACCTGTCCGCCTACCGCCGCGATTATACGCTGTCCGTAATGCAGGCCGCCCGCAACGCCGCCGACCAGGCCTATTATCTGAAGACCAATAACGCCGAGGAAGTCGATGACAACGGCGCGCCGCTGATCACCGTCGGCTCCACCGACGGACTGCCCGACGCCGATCTCGCCGCCTTCGAGACCGCCCCGGTCGACCTGTCGCGCGGCGCGATCAACATCATGCCCTACGGCACCGAACCGGGCATGCTGAAGGCCGAGCAGCCGGTCAACACCTACAAGGATTTCAACCGGGAAACCCTCTGCGCCGACGCCGCCGGTTTCTCCATGCCGATGAACATCGCGACCTGTGATTCCAGCCAGTACAACTTCGCTTCCGGCAAGCTGGATTTCCAGTTTTTTGCGACGAAGATTTCGATTGAACAGTACGACTTCAACCTGATCGTGCTCGACCCGATCTTCGCCGAATGGTTCGGGGAATACAAGCTGCTGCCGGCGAATGCCGATCTGCGCGGACTGGACACCCCGGAACACGAATGGATGTATGACAGCGCCGATCCGGTCAATCCGCTGCCCGAAGCCAAAGCCGCGACTGAGCGCATGGCGAACGAGACCAGCAATCTCGCCATCGAGTGCGGCAAGTCCGGACGCGACTGGCGCGACGTCGTCAAAAAGTCCATCCAGATTGAAAAATTCCGCGCCGCCGAGCGCAAAGCCGCCGGCCTGCCGGATTTGGCTGCTCCGACCAGTCCGACTCGTCCGCCCAGTCCCGCCAAGTCCGACTCGTCCGACCCGACCGCTAAACAATCAGGAGACAATAATGAATAATCCACATCCCGATACGTCGCCTCTCCTCCAGTTGAAGGCCGCGCTGACTTTAGCGGCGGCCGCCGTCGAACCGGGCGGTTCCGCCAGCCCCGCCCGGTTCGGCTTTTTTTCCAGCGGGAGGGCGTGACCATGCATAATTACCCGCAGATTATTTTCTCCGGCGACATGATTCTGGCCGCCGCTGAAATGATGTCCCCCGGCGCGCTGCCGCAGCCGACGCCGTTCAATTCTTTGATTTATGACGGCGGAAAAATGCTGCTCAACATCAACGGCGTGAAAAAAACCGTCGTCGTCGATCTCGCCGGGCTCTCCTGGCCGTCGGATCAGAATATCGCCATCATGCTCAACCACGATTATCAGCCGATATCGGTGGCGGGCAATACGAATAAAATAACGACCGACTACAGGACGCTGTCCTGCGCCGGCCTGCTCTACAGCCATTGCGACGAATACGTCAACCGCATCGTGCAGAAAGGCCGCGCCGGTTTCAAGTGGAAAGCCTCGCTCGGCGCGCCGATGCTGCGCGAGGAGATCGTCCCGCCCGGCCGCCAGGTCGTGATCAACGGCCAGACCTTCACCGGACCGTTCAGCATCGCCCGTGAATCGCAACTGATCGAGAGTTCGATTGTGGTGTTCGGCGCGTCTGAATCCTCATCCATGAACATCGCCGCGCGCAAAGCGCCAGGCGTAACCGATAACTCGAACCTAATCATCCTAATCTAAACAAGGAGAAAGAAATGAACAAAAAACTGTTAGCGCTGCTGATCGCCCGCGGATTGAAGGCGGACGCCACCGACCAGGAAGCCATCGACTACATGAAGGCGAACAACATCACCGTCGTGGACGCATCCGGCGACAATCCCACGCTGCAGGCCTCCGGCGCTCCGGCTCCGGTCGTCACCCCCGCCGTTACTCCCGCCCCCGCGCCGGTAATGCAGGCCGCTTCCGCCGCCACCATCGCCGCCATGCGCGAAGACGTCTCCGGCGAAGAAAAGCGCATCAACGCCATCCGCGCGCTGCCCGGCAAAGGCACGGTCAAAGCCAACGGCCAGGACGTGGACATCAAAGCCCACGCCATCGCCCAGGGCTGGAGCCCGGCGGAAACCGAACTCGCCATCCTCCGCGCCGAGCGCACCGCCCCCGCGGTCATCGTCGCCGGACAGCCGAATCTGTCCCGCGAACTGATCCATGCTTCCGCGCTGATGGGCGTCGGACACCTGACCGGACAGAATGAAGACACGCTCATCCGCGCCGGTTTCTCCGCGCCGGTGGTCGAAGCCGCCGCCCGCCGCAAGTTCGTCCGCATCAGCCAGCTCATGCGCGCCTGCTGCGCCAATGAAGGCGTCCATATTCCGCATGACGCCACGCAGGCGGAACTGCTCCAGGCCGCGTTCAGCACGACCTCCTTCAGCGGTATTCTCGGCAATATCCTGCGCAAGGCGATTGACTACAAGTTCTCCATCTATCCCGGAGTCGAGGACGTCCGCCGCCTGACCCGCAAGGAAACCGTCATCGACTTCAAGACAAAGAAATGGTACCGCCTCGCCACCGGCGGCGGCCTGTCCAAGCTCACCCCCGAAGGCAACCTGAAACTCGATTATCTGAAGGACTCCGAGAACGGCCTGACCATCGACACCAAGGGCAAACAGGTCGGCATCGACCGCAAGACCCTGATCAACGACGATCTCGGCGTGCTCGTTGATATGCCCAGCCTGATGACCCAGGACGCCGCGATGCAGTTCATCGCCGATTTCTGGGCGCTGATCATCGCCAACGCCGGGAACTTCTTCAGCGAAGATCATAAAAATCTCGACACCACCGGCGCCATCGTCGGGCCGGACGGCTATGACCTGATGTGCAAAATGCTGGCGGACATGGAATACAGCGGCATGCCGCTGATGCTCTCCCCGCGCTATGTCGTCGTCGGCACCGGCAACGCCGCCGCCGCGAAACGCATGGCGAAGGACACCCAGACTATGGTCATGAACCGGATGTCCGGTTCCGCCGTCACCACCACCACCGGCCCCAGCGTCAACATCTACACCGGGCTTGAACCCGTCGTCAGCCCCTGGCTGCGCGGCGAGGCCGCCGGCGACTTCTACGGGTTCGCCGATCCGCAGTTCGCCACCGCCGTCCGCGCGGGGTATTTGAACGGCGTGGAAGCCCCGACCGTCGAGGAAGTCACCGACCGGCTCGACGCGACATTCCTGGGACGCGCCTGGAACATCGTGTTCGACTACGGCTTTGATTTCGCCGATTTCCAGGGCGCGGTCAAGATGACCAGCGCGGAACAGCTCGGCGCGAAAAAAGCCAAAAAATAGTTTTTGTCCGGCTGGTCCTGCCTTAAAAGATTTGTTCTAAAACTTAAACAGAGGATTCAAAAAATGATCATCAATCGTCAGGAAAATAAACGCGTTGACCATACTCCGCTGCTGCTGCTTGCCGCCGGGGTCATGGTCGTCATCGGCTCCAAGATCGGCTACACCACCCGCGAATGTCCCGCCGGCGAACTCGGCAGCATTGTCACCGACGGCCTGGCCGACGTCCCCAAGACCGCCACCGCGCCGGATGTCTATGAAGACTGGGCCGACGGCGAGAACGTCTATTATGATGAATCGGCCAAAACGTTCACCACGGAAGACACCGGCAATGTCGCGGTCGGCTACTGCGACGGCGGCAGCGACACCGGCAGCGCCATCGGCAGGATTGTGTTCAATCCGCCGCTCCGCGCCGACAATGCCGGCGCGTCACCGTCCGGGAGCGACAGCGGATCGGGGGAGTAAGTCCGAGCCCGGAAGACTCTCCGTCCGCCAGCTCGTCTAACTCAGGAGACAGCCCGTCCGCATCGCCGGAAGCCAGTCCGTCCGGCAGCGGGTCCGGTTCTTAATCGTCCGACTTTTTTAAAAGGATTTCTGCCATGAACGTTCTCGCCAGAGCTTCCGCGTTCCTGAATCGCAAGCTGCGCGCCGCCGCCGGGTGGAATGCGGCGTACAGCCGCGGGTCAAACTCGTTCACATGCGTCGCAGTCCTTGGCGGCACCGCCGCCGAGCAGACTATGTCCGATAACGGCGCGACCATTGCAACGCGGTTCCGCGATGTGCTGATCGAGCGCGCGGAGTTCAGCGGAACGTTCGTGGAGCCCCGTCAGGGCGACCTGATCACCGTCGGAACCGACAAGTACATCGTCACCGTCCGCCAGGGCATCGGCTGCTGGCGGTATTCGGACAGCGAGAAAACCCGCATGCGCATCTTTGTCAAGGAGATAAAATGAGCGATATCAGAGAACTGGGCGATGCTCTGGCGGCGGCGGTCTTCGCGCTGCTGACCGCCGGCGATTCGCCTTCCGGCTCCCTGTCCGACTCGTCCGGACAGTCCGGCCAGTCCGGCTCCCCGGCTGCTCTGTCCCCCGCCGCCCTGTCCTTCTCTTTTCTGGAAACGTTCGACGGCACGCTGACCGGCGTCCTCCAGATGGCCGTCACGCTGGGCCTGGTGGAGGGTTCCGCCGATTCGCGGAGTTCCGCGCAGGGACAGTTCCATTACGCCATCCACACGTTCATGGCGTTCGACCATGATCCGACGATGGATGAACAGGACGCTTTAGTGGTATTCCAGGAAAAGATCGTCCGGGCGCTGCCGAAAATGTCCTGCGTGCTGCCGGATCACAGCGCGGCTAAACCGCGTCTGGAAGCCTTCGCCCCCGTGGACGGCGAGGAACTCCTGACCGGCGTAGTCCACGGCATGATCGGGATTGTGTTTTTCGGCAGTTACTGAAAACCGGAAGTCAGGAGTCAGGAGTCAGCAGTCAGAATGAAAACATTTAAAACAAAAATTCCCGAACTTTCCGCCGAAGGCGGTACTTTTCTCGCTTGTCACTTGCTTCGCCGCACACTTTCCGGCGGAGCCGGTACTTGTCTCGCTTTTCTCGCTTGTCACTTTAAAACGGAGTTTTAACCCATGCAGTCTACCGCACAACTTAAAGGCAGTTACCTGGCCGTCCGGGGCCTCACCTTTGACGAGGCCGCCGTCGGCAAGCTGCTGAACACCTATGAACGCCGCCTGCTGTCGAAGTCAGGGGCGTTCACCCGCGGCGTCGCGCGGCGGCTGGTGCGGTTCAACGCCCGGCGCGACAAACACGGCGCGCCCGGACAGCCCCCGGTCGCGCATACCCGGTTCTTCCGCGACTCGATCATGTTCACGCTCGACCCGCAGACCCGCTCCGTGATCTGCGGACCGCAGAAGTTTAAAACAGCGAATAACAACACCGCCGGACAGACCGTTCCCGAAATCCTGGAATACGGTGGCAATGCCGCCGGCGGCAAAAACCCCGCGTGGCCGGTGGCGTACCCGCCGAATAACGCCTCAATCATGGGGCTGTTCGCGCAGTATGATTTCACCATCGTGCGCTGGGGCTTCTCCGCCGCCGATCTCATCCGGCAGGCCCGCGCCGCCGGGGATTACAAAAGCCTGAAACACGCCGGCAAGCGCGGCGCCTACCGCACCCCCGGTTTTTATTCGCCGCGCAAAGGCAGACAGGTTTATCTTCAGTTCGCGCCGAATCAGACCGCCGTGCAGCGGCAGAAATCCAGAGACATCCTGCTGGAACTGTTCGGGCAGCCCTATTTCGGCAATGCGGCCGTCGAGCCGCGCCCGTTCATGCGCCCGGCGCTGGATGAAACAGTAAAGAACATGCCGGCGCTGATGCGCCAGGCGGAACTTAAATAACAACCCAACAAGGAGTTTATCATGTCACTAAAAACCGGTTTTGACGGCAAACTGTACCTCGCCACTATCACTGAGGGAGGTTACACGCTCGGCGAGGAAATCGACATCGTCAAGGACTGCGATCTCGATGAATCGCGCGACGAGATCGAGGCGAATGACCGATCCAACAAAGGCCGCAAACGCTATCTCGCCGGACTCATGGACGGCAAACTCTCGTTCGGCGTGAACACCAATCCCGAAAATGAGAATTTCAAGCTCGTCCGCGCGGCGTTCCTGTCCGGCGAACCCATCGGTCTCGGCGTCCTGTTTCAGGACAAGTCGATCACCGAGGACAACGAAGGCACGGTCGGCACCTTCGTCATCACCGGCTGGAAAAAAGGCCAGCCGCTCAACGGCGCGCAGACCACCGACGTCAGCGCCTCGATGCAGACTTTCGCCGGCGACTTCCCGCCGACCGGCGGAGCCAGCCCGAGCGCGTAAAAACCATATCTCGCACAAAGACACGGAGACACCTTTGTGCGAAAACCCTAAACTGGAGGATACCATGCTGCTGAAAATTGGCGAACACGAAATGACCCTGAAACTCAACATCGCGCAGGTCAAGCGCGTCCGGGAGAAAACCGGCTTCGATCTGCTGATGAAGCGCGACCCCAAAGCCCTGATGAACGAACTCTCCGACCAGGAGCGCGTCGCGGAAATCATCGCGGTGCTGCTGCAGCCGGAATTTGAACGCTGCAATATTGACGAGACCGGCGTCTATGAACTGTTTGACGGCGCGACGCTGAAAGCCGCGTCTGATGCGTTTTTCGCGGAACTCATAAGTTTTTTCGCGGCGATGGGCCGGACCGCCGCGGCGACGGCCCTGACGAAGATAACGGAGACCTGGGCGCTGATGGAGACGAAGACCGTGGAACTGGTCAACCGGACGGCGGAAACACTGTCCGCGGAAGTGAACAGTCTGCAACTGCCCTCTGGTCCTATGTCTACCGCTGCGCCGGGATCGCCGGAGTCGATCCCGCCGGATTCACCTTCTGGGAACTGAAGGAGATGGCCGCCGGAGCCTGGCGGCCCTACGGGGATCTGATGATCTGGATCAGTTGCAATCTCGGCGCGAAAGCCCGCGATCTGCCGGATCCGGAAAAACTCAATCCCTTCAACAGTAGAAAAGAGGAAACCGGCAAACCCGACTTCCGCGAAAAGTTGAGAAATTTAAAAAGTTTCGCGCATACGCTGCCAAGGTCTGCCGCCAGCGGCAGAGGAGCCAAGCAAGAAAAGTTGAAAGGAGCCAAGTAGAATGCAAAAAATTAAAACACAATCGGCTGTTTCACTTTCCGCCATAGGCGGTACTTTTCTAGCTTTTCTCGCTTGTCACTTGCGGCGCCGCCGCACACTTTCCGCCATAGGCGGTACTTTTCTCGCTTGTCTAGCTTGTCACTTGCGGCGCAGCCGCACACTTTCCGGCAGCGCCGGTACTTGTCTAGCTTTTCTCGCTTTCAACTTTAAAACGGAGTTTTAACTATTATGGCTTCAGGTAACGCCATCCGCGCCGGACGCGCTTTTGTTGAGCTGTTTCTTGATGATAAACAGCTTAAACAGGGCTTTTCCGGCGTCAAAAAATATGCCGGGGAATTCGGCGCCCAGTTCAAGGGCATGGGGGCCGGACTCGGCGTGGTCTCCGCCGCCATCGGCGGGGCGCTCCTCTATTCCGCGTACACCGTGCGCGGTTACGCCGCCGCCGTCGCGCAGGTCGGCAACCTGACCAGTGCCACCGCCGATGAACTCGATAAACTCGACAAGCAGGGCCGCATCACCGGGCGCAACACCGCCGACAATATCGACGAGATCGGCGCCGCGATGGTGGAGCTCGCGAAACACAAATTCACGCCGTCCGAAATCGGGCGCGAACTCGGCGGCATCAACAATCTGGCCGACGCTTTAAGCACCGACATGGCGACCGCCGCGCGCGTCGCCGGGGGAACGCTCCAGTCGTTCCGCCTGGACGCCGCGCATACCGCCGAAGTCACCGACTATCTGGCGCTCTCCGCGCTGCGTTCCGGCATGGGACTCGAGGAACTCGCCGCCGGTCTCCATACCGTCGCGCCGCTGGCCGTCGCCGCCGGGGCGGGGCTGAAGGACACGCTCGCGCAGCTCGTCGCGCTGAAACTGATGGGCTTTGACGGCGCGGAAGCCGGCACCGCCCTCGCGGCGGCGTACAAGAATATCGCCAAGTCCGAAGTCAATCAGTATCTGAAATCGCTCGGCGTGGACGCCCGCGACTCCTCCGGCAATCTCAAGAGCCTGACGACTATCCTGAACGATATCGCCGCCGTCGGCGCGAAACTCGGCTCCGGCGCCCGGCTGCAGCTCTTCGAGAAGATTTTCGGCAAAGGCGTCGCCGGAGCCTCCGCCCTCGCCTCCGGCGTCGCGCCGCTGAAAAAATTCCAGGCGGAACTGGACAATGCCGCCGGCACCGCCGCCAATGCGGCGGAACGCATCGACAAGACCATCGGCAAGCAGATGGATAAACTCAAGAACGCCGTCCGCGGCCCCGCCGTCGAACTCGGCCACGCCCTCACCCCCGCGCTGACGGACCTTAACGGCGTCGTCGGGCCGGTGATGAACGCGCTGTCCGGCTTCATCGCGCTGCATAAGGACTGGATCGACAAACTGGTAAGGCTCTATCCGCTGCTGCCCGCCGTCGCCGGCGGTTTGTACGCGATGGGCGTTGCCGCGAATGTGATGGGCGGCTCGATTAAAAATATATCCGCCACCCTCGGGTTATTTCATTCGCTCGTGATGATCGCGTTTAATCCCGCCTTCTGGACCATCGCCGGTATTGCCGTGCTGGTCGCCGCGCTTGGCGGACTGACCTATTATCTGTTGCGGAATACCGAAGCGTGGGCTTCCTGGAAATCCGGACTGTCCGGTATCTTTGAACTGCTCACCCGCGAATCCGGCACCGCTTTCGACGCCATTAAAACCGCCATCAGCGGCGGCGACCTGCAGGGCGCGTGGGAAGTGTTCTGCACGTTCCTGAACATGAAGTGGACGGAAACATGGAACGCCGTTTATGACTACTGGGCGATCATTAAAAACGGCCTGCAGAATTCCATTCTGGATTTTGCGGAATCGTTCGCGATCGCGCTGGTCCGGGCGGTGGAACCCGTCAAACTCGCCTGGGCGGAACTAGCCGGATTCTTTGAACGTCTCTGGAACGGTATTCTTGACAAGTATGTGGACGCCCAGAACGCCATCATCAAACTTTACAACAAGATTCCCGGCGTCGAACTGCCGCTGATCCCGAAAACGCAGAATGCCGACACGGTCAACCAGCAGAGCCGCGATAAACAGTCCGCCCGCGAAGCGCAGATCACCGACATGACGCAGATCAAAATCCAGCAGATCCGGCAGGGCATCGGCGGACAGCAGGCGGCCAATGACGCGGAACTACAAAAAACGCTCAAGGAATCATCCGAAATCGTTAAACGCTCCGCCGCCGAATTTCATGCGGCGGTGGACAAAGTCAATCAGAATGACCTGCTCCGCAGGATAGACCAGGAACTCATCGACGCGTTCAGGGAGATCGACGCCCCGGTGCGCGCCGCCGCGCAGGCCGCTTCCGGCGCGGGCGAACTCGCCGTCGGCTACGGCGCGTCGGGTTCATTCCTCGCCGGCGAGGCGCAGCAGGCTTCCTCCGGCGGCGGCATCCAGAAACAGATGCTGGACACCAGCACCCAGATTGCGAGCAACACCCGCGAGATCGCCAACGCCGCCCGTAACGGCTTGGCCTTTGTTTAAAACCAGCAGTCAGGAGTCAGGAGACAGGAGTCAGAATGAAAACTTTAAAACTTAAAACCGGTTCCGTTTCGTCCGTTGTGTCCATATCGTCCATAATGTCCATAACGTCCATCAGGTTTGCACTATGACCATCAAAATTCAGGAAGATCCCAAATCCCGTTCATGGGAATGGAACAAACGCTACACCCTGCTCTTTCACGCGCAGGGTTCCGCCGATCCCGCCGCGATTGCGACGGCAATTGACGGCTATATCACGACCAACGCCGTGCCGGTGCTGTTCGATCTCAGCGCCAAGCGCGTCGAGGCGGTCGTCGCGGCGGACGGCATGCCCGACTTCTGCGCGTGGAACTGCACCTGGGAATATGCCCCGACCGACGTCCAGACTCCCGTCGTCGAATTTGATTCGCGGATGAGTTTCTCCACCGGCGGCGGCACGAAGCACATGACCGAGAGCCTGGCGACGCTGTCCTCCGCCGGCGGCATGAATTTCGGCAACCTGATCAACGTCACCGATTCCGGCGTAAACGGCGTGGACGTCTCCGCGCCGCAGGGCAAATTTTCCTTCACCACCCGGAAATCATGGTCCGCCGTCATGGGCGACTACGGACGAAGCCTCGTCGCGATGACCGGACGCATCAATTCCGACGCCTTCAAAGGCTACGGCGTCAAGGAACTGCTGTTCCTCGGCGCCTCCGGCACCGCGCCCCGCGTCTCGTCCGACTTCACGCTGACTTTTGAATTTGCCTACAACCCCGGACAGACCGATATCGCCGTCGGCGATCTTACCGTCGACTTCAAAGCCGGATGGGATTATCTGTGGCACTTCGACAAAAAAACGCTGGCCACCACGTCCGGCGGCCTTACTTATTTTTACACGAAACCCGTCGCCGCGTTCGTGGAACAGGTCTACGAACTGGCGGCGTTTTCCGCCTTAGGCATTTAAAACCAGAAGTCAGGAGACTTCCAAAAAAAGGAAAAAATTATTATGCTGTCCAATCTGTTAAGAAGAATGCTCGACCCGCGCGCCGGCGAGAGCGTCGTCGTCATCGAAAACCTCGGCATCCCGCAGGCCACCGCCAAAGCCGCGCTGACGGAGGACAGCGCCCTGGCCGATCTGCTCGGCGCGGAACTGCCCGACGACGCCGGGCGCGTCTCCGTGCTGGTGCATTCCGGTGCCGTCCACGTCAATTATGACGCGGCGGCAACCGCCGCCAACGCCGACATCGGCGGCGGCTTCGATTTCTTCGGCCCTAAATCCGAACTCGACAAAGTCCGCCTGATCAACGCCGGCGCGACCGCCGTCTCGGTCTTCGTCTACCGGGTGCTCGCCAAAAATATCTAATAGTGAATAGTGAATTGTGAATTGTAAATAGTGAATTGTGGCTGTTGCTAATCACCAATCACCAGTCACCAGTCACCAAAAAGGAGGTTCCCCATGCTAAACCGATCACGCGGCGGCCCGGTCGCCAAATCCGGCGGTGTCTCGCTCGATGACGTCATTTCGCTGCTCGACGACAAAGCCGATAAAATCGGAGCCGACGACATCGAAATCACCGATGCCGCGAAAGGCATTATCCGCAAATCCCCCGACGGCACCCGCCGCCGGGAAACCCTCGACAACGACGGTACCATAACCAGAGAGGTGCTCTAATGAATATTATTTTCAATTTGCTTTCTTGCTTTTCTCGCTTTTTACTTGCGGCACAGCCGCACACTTTCCGGCTCCGCCGGTACTTTTCTCGCTTTTCTCGCTTTCCCGTTCCCCTCCTCGCCGCCGTCTGCCTGCTCGCGCTGACGCTGCTGCTGTTCACCGGCGGCGCCAAAGTCACCGACCTGGTCTACAATACCGACACCCATGTCTGCGACGCCTACGTCAATTTCACCCAGATGTACGAAAACGGCATCCGTCCCCGGTCGGAGCGCGCCCTGATCTGGGCGCAGTTCGCCAGCTATCAGCAGAATCTGGGCTTCACCCCGGAGAACGCCGCCAACAAGTCCGCTGACGTCGACACGGATAAAACCTCCACCGTCAAATATCCCACGACCAAAGCGGTATTTGATTATGTTGCCGCGCACAGCGGCGGAGCGTACAGCATACATACACTGGGGACCAGCGGAACCATCACGGTAGACCGCAGCGTATCGGATAAGTTTACTATTGCACCGGCGGGGGCGGTGACGCTGGCGGATGCCGGATTCACTGATTTATTGTCCGCGGAACTGCAAGTAACGAACGGAAGCGCCTATGTCAGTTATCCCGTGACATGGACATGGACAACTGCAATACCGACGCTCGGAGTTGCGGGCTATGATTACGCTACCGGAGCGGCGGCGGACAGTTTTACGATGCTGTTACTGAAAAAAGTAAACGGGAAAATTTATGTCACTCCCGAAATTACTTATACCGCACTTCCCGCCGCCGCAGTCTGGCTTAAAGCCGATGCAATTTCGGGGAATAACAATGATTTGATTTCATCCTGGACCGACAGCAGCGGCAATTCCAAAACTGCGACCCAGAGCACGGAGGCTAATCAACCGTGTCTTAAAACCAATGTGCTTAACGGAAAACCTGCGGTTTATTTCGACGGCAGCCGCTACCTGAACATTCCGGCGTTTACAGCATCAGCGATAACTTATTATATCGTGATCAAAAAAGATACCACCAATCAGGGCGGTTTATGGTGTATGGGCAACGATGCAGGAGGAAGCGGCACTTGGATGACTTATGGCGGTACTATTTACGAATCAGCCGGGTGCGCCACACGACACGATTCGATAAGTATCGGAGCAACAACCCTGACAGATTTCAATATCTACAGCGTTAAATCATCCGGTTCGCTATACGAAGTAGCCATGAATAAAAATGTATTGTTCACCACCACCAGCAACACCGTGCAATTAAGCTCATCGCCGGTACTTGGATACAGCAACGGCGGCTTAGCCTATGCCTTCACGGGATATATAGCTGAATTCATTGCAGTGCCGAAGGCGGTTTCATCCGCAGAAAATACGGCTTTTTTAAATTATTTATCCGTAAAATACGGTATAACACTTTAAGGGAGATTGATCATGAAAAGACTTTTTGTTTTACTGTTCATACTGCTGTCCGCCGCATTATTTGCCGGGGACCGCTGCGCCAGATATAACATCGGCGACACTCTGCCGAATTATCTGCTCAAGGACGGATACATGGTTCCGGTCTGCCAGGAGAACTTTTCGCGGCTCGGAATTCTGGTCAGGGTGGACGCGGCGCCGGATGCAGGCAAACTCATCACGCGGTCGCACGGCGAACTCACCGGCGGCGAATGGCGGGAGATCATCGACGAGCAGTTGACGCAGGCGGAGATTGATGCGCGGAATCCGGCAACGGCTTTAGAAGCCGCGCTGGCGGCGGAGATTGCCAGTCTCAACACCTTGTATCCAGAGCTGAATTTAACCGTCAATGACACGCTGGCGACGGCGATTCCGAAGTTATTCGCGGCGGGCGTGACGAAGGCGGAAGCCAACTACCTGAATACTTTATATCAAGCCATCAAAGCCGCCGGAAAATAATTTCATTTCTTTGTTAAAATAAGGATTTCAAACCATGAACAAAACGTTGCAGCATATCTGTCAACTCATCAGCCAGATCGCGTTCCTCGCGCTGGACACGCCGAAAAACTTCTATCTGCTGACCAATGAGAAGATTGCCGAGGTTTACAACGGGGCCGGACCCGACTGGATGAGCGGGTTTGAGCGCAGAATCCTTACTTTCCTGCTGCGCTACTTCGCGGCCGCGTTCGTGATCCATGATGTGGAGTATTATTTCAACCAGGACACCGCCGACACCCCGGCCAACCGCGCCCGGTTCCATGCCGCGAACGCCCGGATGTGGCGCAATATCAAACTCATCAACGCCGCGCTGTGGGGCTGGTACAATCCCCGCCGCTGGTACTGGCGCTCCAAAGGCTGGATCGCCTACCAGGCCTGCGAAAAATTCGGCTGGTCCGCCTGGATCGCCGTCGGCTCCGAAAAGAATGCCACCGTACTCAGCGTTAAACAATCCATAATCAACACATAACTGCCGCGGGGAGCGGCGAAAGAGCAGCAATATGGCGAACATAAATGAAACGCTGATGACCATCAGCAATGATGTTGCCGTCACTAAAAACACCATCCGCTATGTTCGCCAGGCGCAGATTGAAATTAAAAAAAGCATGTTCGGCGCGGACGGCACCGGCGGGATGCTGGGAACGCTCAACACTTTGAAAAATGATCTTAAAAAAGAATCGGAAGAGCATAAAGCCTGCATGATTATCCGCTCCAAACTTGAAGAGGAGGTGAAAATGCTCAAAGAACATAAAAAAGAGCAGGACCGCATTAAAGCCGAAAAAAAAGCCCGGTTCAAAGTCGCCTGTTATCTGCTCACGGTCAGCGGGGTGACGCTGGCCGGAACCTTCGCCAGTTTAAAATGGATATGGAAAATTATCAGGCCTTTTTTAACCGACAACCCGCAATAAAATGTAACTTTAACCCGTCCGGCGGGTCCGCCAGGTCCGACCCGCCAGACACTTAACTGGAGGTTTTTGAATGATCAAACGAATCTACAACCTGAAACTGTCGCCCACCGTCGGCCGCATCCCGTTCATGGTTCCGCGCCATATCGACATGGCGAATGTGCCCGACACCGATGTGTCGAAAGACATTCCCTACACGCTGGACCAGGGACAGGAGGGCAGTTGCGTCTTTCACGCCTGCGGCGTGGCCATGTGCCATGTGGACTGCAAACTCCACCCGGCCACCGGGTTCATCAAGCCCGCCATCAACGCCCCGTACTACCAGTACCGGAAGAAACACAACTGCGTCAATCAGGACACCGGGGCCTCCGGCTACGAATACTGCCAGATCGTCCGGGAATACGGCCTCGGACCGGCGTCGCTGAACCCCTACGGCCCGGCCACGTTCAAAACCCCGCCGTCCGCCGCCTACATGAAAGCGGCGATCCAGAACCAGCTTCTGGAGTTCCAGCAGATTCCCGTGACGGATAAGGCCGGGGCCATCGCCACCATGCGCGCCGCGCTGCATGCCAACGGCTTCGGCCTGCCCATCGGCATCCAGGTGCCGGCGGATTTTGAGTCGGACGCCGTCGCCCGCACCGGAC
Source organism: Victivallaceae bacterium (assembly GCA_041665605.1). GTDB lineage: Bacteria > Verrucomicrobiota > Lentisphaeria > Victivallales > Victivallaceae > CAIPAT01. The sequence continues at coordinate 51,219 of JBAYIO010000008.1, forward strand.
TCTATATGAAGTCAAATTTCAAAAATATCCAGGGCGGCCACGAAGTCTATTACGTGGGATCTTACCATAATGTGCCGGAACCCTATGAACTCCTGCTGAACTCCTGGGGCGATCAGTGGGGCTGCAAAGGCCTGAACGGCCTGCGCGGCTTCGTCAAAGTATCGACCGCCGTGCTGATGCGCATCCTGCTCGAAGCCAACGTCCTGACCAAAACTGAATAAACAAGGTGTCAAGCAAGAAAAGCTAGACAAGTTGAAAGTTTAAAACAAAAGTAAAAAAGGAAAACCAAAATGAAAAACAAGTTCTCTGAAATGGGTTGCGACCGTCTCCTCGCCCTGCTCTTTATCATGCTGTTTATCTGCATCATCTGCGCGGGGTGTCTGACCAACACCAAAAACAATACCACCACTACCAATTACGACCCGACCGGGCAGATTGTCCGCAATGTCGTCAAGAATGAACAGGAATCATATTTCGTCTCCACTTATAAGTTTCTGAGCTATGAGATCAATGTCTATGCCCTGGCCGCCAGCATGTACGATCCGACGACCGGCAACTTTTCACCATATTTAAAGTTGGGTATTTTTAAGGAAAAATATAAAAGCTTTCCCGTGGTGCCGGGTCAGAGCTTCGGTTCGATTGATGAAGAGTATAATTCCGACTGGTGGAGCTGGACTACGTTCTTCACCGGCACGCAGAACAGTTCAACCAGTCTGATCAGCCGGAACATTGTCTATATCGGCACCGTGCCGGACGGCAAAAAAGAACTGTCCGTCACTACTGGTTCGGGTGTGGGCCTGACCATTGACAAGCACGGCGTCACCATTCCGAATAACACAAAAATCGAACTGAAATAACCCGGTGCTCAGGCGGTCGATTCTCGGGCTGTTCATTCTGACTCCTGACTGCTGACTCCTGACTTCTATAAATAAGGATTCCCCCCATGCCGCCACTCGAACACGTCAACCCCGGACAGAAACTCCGCATCCCCGCCGCCACCTTCAACAGCATGGTGGACGCCGCGAAAGACTTCGAAGCGCGGCAGTCGCGCACCGGCGGCGGGGCGAAAACTTACCGTTCCATCAACCCTGCATTTGTGCTGCTGTCCAATCCGGACGGCGGCAGCTTTGAACGCTTCCGCGCCGCCGCGCTGGCCGCTCCCGCCATCCCCCCGGATGACCGCGAGGAGGGCGGCGGCCTCGGCGTATTTTTTGACGCCCCGAATTTCGCGGCGGCGCTGCCGGCGGGAACCCTGACCGAACAGATCGCCGTGCTGGACGAACCGTCCGGCGCGGGCGATACCGCCACCCTCAGCCGCGCCGTTGTCGCCGGCTGCTGCCCCTGCCGCATCAAAGTCACCGACGAAACCGCGCAGTATGCCCGGACCGATGCCGGACAGACTTACCTGGTCACCGCCGCCGCCGGACAGTTCCGCATCCTGTGGAAGGAAGCCGATGACGCGCCCGACGGCCTCCGCTGGGCCTACGGCATAGTCAACGCGGTCCCGGCGGAACCCGGCTATACCGGATATTTCAAGGGCGTGGATGTCTCAACCATCGCCGGGATGAAAATATCCGTCATTGACGGCTACAGCGCGGATGAGGAGTTGTGCGGCTATGTGTACATCGACCAGTATTACCCGGTGTATAAAACGGATTTGAATGTCACCATGTCCGGCTATGCGGTGCTGACCATTGACACCACGGACGGCGAGATTGTCAAAACTGTCACCTTTGAACACAGCTTTGATTTCAATGCCGCGCCGCAGCCCGACACGCTGTCCATTCCGCTGCTGTTCGTGCTGGTCAACACCGAAGGCACCGAACCGTTCATCCAGGAGATTCAGCAGCTACAGCACGGCATCCCGTTCCTCTATCTGCTGAAATTCCCGTCGCTGGTGCAGGACTATGACGAAGAGAAGATTCTCGTCATGGTTATGGATCACGGCGTCTACAAGTGGGTGGAGGCCGGCAGTTGCGATGAATCGCCGTCCGCCTGACCCGTTTAACCCGTCCGACCCGTCCGGACTGTCCGGCTCGTCAGACCTTTTTTAAGGATTCCCGCTGTGCAAAAATTCTGGTTCAAAAACAGCAAACTGATCTTCACCTCCGGACAGCCCGTCGAGTGTGATCATTGCCCGTGCGGCTGCGGCTATGTCAATATCACCGGCATGGCCGGTTCGCTCGCATGGGGCAACGGCCTGTATGCTGTTTCCCGGCAGTTGGTTTATTATTTTGAAACTTCCAAATACGTCTATTTTCTCGGGCGCAATGCCGACAACACCCGGATCATCCGCGTTTCAATCTACCCCGAACTGGTGGAGGGGGAATGCCTGGGCGTTAATTTTGTCATTCAGATTTATGCGGCGCCGTGGCCGGAACAGTGGAACACCGTGCCCGTGCTGCCGGAAGGCTATCCGGTCACCAACTTTTTGAACCTGTATTATGAATATTCCGACGCTCTGATTCCGGACTGCGTTGAACATACCGCGGTTAATTTCCGCGAACCCAACTATAATTTAGGCGTGAGCGGACGGGATCTGGAATTCACCAGTTATCCGGCGGCGGAGATTGCCGGCATTCTGACTAAGTACAAGCTTAACTGCGGACCTTGCGCGATGGATAATTTATGCGACCGGGACAACAGCCCCAGCACGTCCGGCAGTGCGTCCGGCTCATCCAGCACGTCCGGTTCCGGCAGCACCCCCAGCCCCAGCGGCCCGAGTCCGTCGCCGCAACCCAGTCCCAGCCCGCAGCCGTCGCCGCAGCCGAGCCCGAGCAATCCCAGTCCGCAGCCGAGCCCGTCGCCGTCACCGAGTACCAGCCCGCAGCCGTCGCCGAGCTCCAGCGCCAGCCCGTCCGGATCGCCCAGCCCCTCGCCCAGCCCGAGCCCCAGCCCGGATTTTGTGCCCGGCTATTATGTGCTGGCGATGACCGTTTACCGGCCGTGCGGGATTCAGTACGCCGAATGTCCGGACCAGATGTCCATGTCCACCAGTTATTCGAACTGGGAAGTCCGCGACAACTACACCTACGGACCGGGCTATCTGTCCGAAGCGCCGGCCGGCGGACTGTCCTGGTGGCAGGGCGAAACTCCCGGACAGCAGTGGAACACCAGCACCTTTGCCGCCTATCACTATTTCGGACCTTACGCCACGCTGGAAGATGCTCAGGACTTCTCGGCCACCATCACCGGCGAATACAATAAAGGTCTGGATTTCCCCTGCTATGAAATAATTGTCGAGAACGGCTGGGGATGGCGCGACGAGTTCACGCTGCCCGCCGCCGTCGTCGGACCGCCCGGACCGCTGCCCGACTATCCCTGTCCGTCTTAAATTCAAGGAGAATATATATTATGGAACGTGAAGAAATCGTCGCCCGACACGCCAAAGCACATAAAATGACCCTGGCGGAGTCCGCCGCGCATCTGCCGCCGCAGCAGACCATGTCCTGCCCTGCCTGCTGCCGCAAACATCTCGCCTGCGCCCTGGAATACGCCGAGGAGATCATGTGCGGACACGGCGCGGATAAATCTCCATTCGACATCGATCACCGCCCGGATCTAGCCAAGCATGTCTGCGCCGCCGAGGAACACGCCCGCGCCATCGACCGGCGCGCGGCGGCAACGCTGCGCACATTGCGCCACGATCTCGACGCCCGCGCCTGGCAGCCGGACCCGCGCGATCTGGACGCCCTGCGCCGCCTCTGGCTGGACACCCTGGCCCCCGCTTTGCCCGGTCCGGCCAGTCTGCCCGGTCCGGCCAGTCCGACTCCGCTTACCGCCCCCCGCAAACCCTGCGGCACCTGCGGCAGCCGCCCCGCCCCCCGGCCTGTTCCCGCTTTGAGTGCTCCGACCCTCCCGGCTGCTTCCCCGGCTGCTGCTCTGCCCGGTCACCATTCACCAGTCACCATTCACCATTCACCATTCACCATTCACCATTCACCATTCACCATTCACCAGTCACCAGTCACCATTCACCAGTCACCAGTCACCCGCTTCGACGTAGTCGTGCCTTTAGCCGACACCACCGCCGCCGCGAAAGACGCCCCCGAGCTGCGCTACGCCCTGCGCTCCGCCGCGCAAAACCTCACCGGACTCGGCCGCATCTTCATTATTTCAAAAACCTTCCCCGCCTGGCTCGACCCGGCGCACATCGTCCACGTCCCCTGCGCCGACCGCGCCGGATGGAAAGACTTCAACCTGATCAAAAAAGTTCTCGCCGCCTGTGAAGCCGGGGTCTCTGAACAGTTCGTCTTCTGGTCCGATGACCAGTTCCTGCTGCAGCCGGCGGACGCTTCGACACTGCTCCCGGTCGCCGAAGGCAATGCCGGCGAATGGACCGAGGAGACCTGGCAGGCCAAATTCAACGCCAAACCGTCCACCACCTGGTGGCACCGCCTGCACAACACCGTCAAACTGCTCCAGTCCAGAGACAAAACCGCCTGGAACTTCGACAGCCATCACCCGACGCTCTACCGCCGCGACCAGTTTAAACAGATCATGCGCGAGCTGGATATCCTGAATGAATCGCGGCATCCCGCGGACGGCTACACCATCAACTCTCTGTACTGCAACATGGCCGGCTGCACCCCCGCCCCGCCCCGCGCCCTGGTCCGCTGCGCAAACTGTCTCCCGCAATCCGGCACCGTCTTCTGGAACGTCAACGAGCCCAAAGCCTGGCCAGCCGCCGAAAAACATCTCACAACCATTTTCCCGCTCCCGGCAAAATGGGAATCGGTTTCAGTCCCGACCAGTCTGCCCCGTCCAGCCAGTCCGGTCCCGGTTTCCGCTCTCACCTGCACCGGTGATCGTCCGGTGCAATTCGGCATCTGCCTGAAAATCATGGAGCGCATGAATCCGCGCCCGGCGCAATGGCTGATCGTTGACGACGGCAAAACTCCGATCGCTCCGGAACTTATTCCGGACTGGGCCGAATACGTCCGCCGCGAACCGTTGCCAGCCGACCCGCCGATGACGCTGGCTAAAAATATTCTTGCCGGATTTGAGCATCTAAAACATGATACAGTAGCCTTCATCGAGGATGATGACTGGTATCCGCCATCATATCTGGCGGAACAATTGAAAGAGGCAAAGGGATATGAAGCCAGCGGCGCAATGGTAAGACATTATTTTCAACTGGTTAAAAATGCTTATGCCATATTTAATCGTAATTTTGCAATCACTGCTTCATTATTTTTAAATTCTGCATCAGCCATTAATACCTATAAACAGGTTTGTGTTAATCAGCCCGACGGCAATGGTCTTGATGTTTTGTTCTGGCAGCGTTTTTCCGGGAAAAAATATCTGCACTCCAATATCTCGGCCACATCGGTCGGTATTAAAGACTGGCCATGCGGACGCGGTCCGGGATTTGCCCCGACTCATCAATCATCCAAAGGCTTTACCGCCGATGCCGCGCGCATTTTTTTGAAAAAATGGCTGCAGGAAAATGAAGCATTATGGTATTTAGAGGAGAATCTTAAATGAACTTCATTATTCGAGCCCCGCATTATCGTAACTCATCCGCCGGCATTCGCGTGCTGCACCGCCTGGCGGAACTGCTTAATCAGGCCGGCTATAATGCCATATGTACTAAGCAGTGCCAGAAAATCAAAGGCGATACAATTGTTATCTATCCGGAAATTACCAGAGGCAATCCGTTTAAAGCAAAATATATAGTCCGTTATATCCTGAATGCACCCGGCAGACTAGGCGGTCCTTCGTCCTTTGCAAAAAGTGATCTACTGGTTGCTTATTCACCCGATCTGTCCGGATATGCTCAGGGTGAAATATTGACTGTTAATGTAATCGAAGATTTTTTCTGTTATAACGGAGAAACAAAAAGCCTTGATTATTTTTACAAGGGGAAAGGCATTAATACCGAACATCCGGCAATACAGGGACTGGCTGAGATTACTCCGCAATGGCCGGCAAGCCGCCTGGAACTGTCCGATATTCTTAAAAAGACCAGGACGCTATATACCTATGATAACTATACATGCTTAATCAGCGAAGCTATTCGCTGCGGTTGCAACGTAATGTATGTCCATCCGGATCACAATATTAATCCCGTTCAGCTTTTCGATGGCGATCTGGATTATTCGAAAGAGTCGGATCAGGTAAGGCGCTTAATTCAGCGTTGTTTAAAACTTATTAATCATTAAAATGGTATCATCATGCCCAAATGCGGACAAAAAACCGAAGTATACAGCCGGGTATGCGGCTACTTCCGCCCGGTAGCCAACTGGAACAAAGGCAAAAAGGAAGAGTTCAAAGACCGCAAAACCTACGCCGTCCCGCCGGCGTCCCCGCCCAAAAAGTAATTTTATGCAACCCTGAACCTCAAATTTAACAATTCTAATAAGTACTGTATGGGGAGCCATTTTTTTTTGCCAGCTCCCATAATCCGCCGGACAGAACACAGCTTTTATTGAAATCGCACCCATGGAGCTTATTACAATCGCGCAACATAAACTTGTTTTAGAGCAATCCCGAGTTATATTTCCTAGTCTTAATAACATTATCAGGAAATGAATTTACGTAAGTGATGAAAAGGCACGAATAAAGATGAGTCTTAAAGATTATATTTTCAGAAAACCAGCAGAATTTGCGATAGACTATACCGAAATAGAAGGCCTGTGCCATATTGTTTACCCCAAAGGGCATTTTGATGCCGCGGTATCCGGAACCGCCGAAAAAACAATAATAGAAATAGTCGAAAAAACTAACAGTCTTATTTTTAATCTGAACAACCTGGAATACGTCAGCAGCGCAGGTTTGCGCGTATTTCTCGTAGTCGCAAAGAAAATGAAAGTAAAAAATTGCCCGCTGCATTTCTGCTGTCTCAATCCAAACGTCAGGCAGGTATTCGAAATCAGCAATTTTCATACGATTCTCGAAATACATGATTCTGAAAATGAAGCGCTGGATAAAATAAAGCTTAAAACGAAAAAAGACAGTCAGTAACGGTGGCGCTTTAAAATGAACAATACAGAAGGGTTCAACGATTCGGAAAGACAAAAAGCACTGCGCATGTCTTTTATCGCCGGTCTGTTCGATGTAATCATTACTGTTGCAGCATTCGCCTTTTCAAATTCCAGCGTGCTGCTGGCTGACTTCTTAAAAACTACCATTGAATTCATCGCTGTTCTTCTTTCCCTGTTAGCAATGCGCAGAGTATGCAAGGGTGCCGACTCCAACTTTGAATATGGGCTCGGTAAACTGGAAAATCTTTCCAGCATGTTTGTCGGAACGACCATGGCGCTCTCTTTCATGATAATAACCGGCATGGCTCTCAAAAACATAATTCATCCGGAGCATATATCCGGTTACGGTTTATGGATAAGCATATTTTCACAGACTATATATTTTTTCATAAACGGCCTGCTGTGCCTGAAAAATAGTCGAGCCGCAAAACTGGGAGCCTCGCCGATCATGGCGGCGCAGGCGCGGCTTTTCCTGACAAGATTCATCGGCAATCTGTTTATTCTGCTTTCACTGGTGCTGAGTATGTCGCTCAAAGATTTCAAATGGAGCGTGTATATAGACCCGACCGCCTCGCTAATGATCGCATTCGCCATATTCCTGTCAACCATCGGCATCTTCAAAAACTCCTTCATGGATTTACTGGACAAAACGCTTGAAGAGAATCACCAGATAATAATCCTGGGCGAACTGGCGCTGTGTTTTGACGAATATGAGCAGATCCACGGAATCCGCTCAAGACGTTCCGGCAACAAAGTCTATATAGAAATTTTCATCGAATTTGACCCCGAAAAAAAGGTGCATGAAATTACTCAGACAATTTCTAAACTTTCTACGAATATATCCCGGAAAATAACCGGCAGCAGCGTGACCATAGGCATAATTCCGCCTGTGACTGCCTAGCGGTTGCTTTTTCGCATGCCCCGGTCTCCCGTTTGAATAATTAATAAGCATGGGATGCCTTGATTTTAAGTGTTCAAATAGTAGAGTATCCTCTATCTCAACGGAGTAATTATTTAATTTAAAAGAGAAGATATGGAAGATATTTTCATTGTGATTTTTGAAATAACCATATACTTTTTCGGCATACCTTTTGATTTAGCCTCTTACTATGACGAAAGAAGTGATAAAAATCAAACATTGCTAAAGTGTATTTTAATGTTTATCGCTGGAACTATCATCGGCCTGCTGTCCTGGGTATTTATTCCCAAAGTCATGCTCCCTTATTCCTGGTTGAGAATCTTGACTTTTATTCTTTCCCCGGTGCTGGCCGGTTTTATTTCATTACAAATTGCCAGATTCAAAGCAAAACGCCGGGAAGTATGGCCCTGGCGGCATTTCTGGTATTCATTTTTCGCCTGCCTGGGCCTGGTCTTAGTCCGGTTTGTATTTTGCACAAGATAACCGCACTCCTCTGTTACACCGTTGCGGCGAATTTTTCCTCCACCAGTTTTTTGGCGGTTACATAATCGAATTTGCCGGTACCCAGCAGCAGAGCGTCTTTCATCGGCATGATGCGGCGCGGCGCCCAGAGTTCGCTTAAACCCTGATCACGAAAATGTTTAAGCAAAGCCGCGGAATCGGCGCTCAAATTAGTGGTTATCAAGACCAACTGTTCGCCTTTGCGCTGGTCAGGAATTGCGATGACGCCGTTGATTGCTTTCGGCCATAAAGCGTTGATTGCTGATTCAACCGCGGCCAGCGAGACCATTTCACCGGCAATCTTGGCAAAACGCTTCACTCGGCCTTTGATTGTGACGAAACCCGCGTTGTCTATCTCCACAATATCGCCGGTGTCATACCAGCCGTCCGGTGGCGGCTGCAACTCTCCAGGCCGGTCATGCCGCATATAGCCCTGCATGATATTATCGCCTTTAATCAGCAGCCGTCCGCCGTTTTCAATGCCGGGAACAGGCTCAAGCCGGTGCTTAATACACGGCAGCAGCCGGCCGACGGTTCCGTACTTGTTATACATGGGAGTATCCAGACATACTACCGGCGAGGCTTCAGTCGTGCCATACCCCTCAAAAATCCTGACCCCGAACTTTTCCATCCACAGTTTCACCGTGGATTCTTTGAGTTTTTCGGCCCCTACCACCGCGAAACGGACGCTGAAAAAGTCATAAGGATGCGCCACGCGCCCGTAACCGGACAGAAAAGTGTCAGTACCGAAGATTACCGTAGCCATCGAGTCATAACAGAGCTCGGAGATAAGCCGGTAATGCAGCGGCGACGGATAAAAGAAGGTTCTGATCCCGGTCAGCAGCGGCAGAACCGTTCCCATGCACAAGCCGAACGAGTGAAACATCGGCAGACAATTCAGAACGCGGTCCTGCGAATTAAGCGAAATGATGCTTAAAACCTGAGTCCGGTTCGCCTGAATGTTGCGGTGGCTCAACAATACCGCTTTCGGCGTGCCTTCGGAGCCGGAGGTAAAAAGAACTGTCGCGGTTTCGTCCGGCTTTGCTTTCGGCATCAGGCGCAGCAGTGAGCGGAACATCCCAACGGCTATCTCGAAGCACGAAATACCCGCCTTGACATCCTCCAGACAGATCACCCGCAGTCCGGAGTTTTTCAGCGCCTCTTCCAGTCCTTCCAGATGCGCAGTAGTGATGAATTTGCGCGAAGTGAAAATAGTTTTGATGCCGACGGCGTTGCAGCAGGCGGTAATCGAGGCAATACCGGCGGTGAAATTGATCATGCATGGAATCTTGTCATGCGCCAGCATTCCCCAGAACGCGACCACATTCGGCAGCGAATTGGGAATCATCAGTCCGGCATATTTTTCGCCGCCGCAGCGCTTGCTCAGAACATTGCCCAGGATGTAGCTTTTGCGAATCAACTGCCGGTAATTGATTACAGTGCGGGTGGAATCTTCGGCAATCAGATGTCCGCCGCCGTAGATGTCCGCAGCATTCAGCAGCGAACGGAACAGGTGTTCATCTATCCGCGAGGTATTGTACATCATCTCGACCATCATATCGTAAATCCCGGCGGAAATCTTCTGCCGGCGCTCCCGTCCTTTGAACGCCTGATCCACCTCGAAACGCCTGGGTTCCAGCACGGTCAGCGTAATCTTCGGAAACCAGCGGGTTTGAACTTTGTCCTTTATATAGGAGAATTTGGAATATTGAGCGCCGTCAATCCGGATCGGCAGCACCATTGCCCCGGATTTTTCGGCAACCATGCCGGAGCCTTCATAAACCTTCATCAGCGCCCCGGTAACGGTGATTCTGCCTTCCGGAAAAATCATGCATTTGCGGTCTTTCCGGATTTCCTCAATCAATGACCTGGCGGCCATCGGCTTGCCCGGGTCCATCGGGAACGCGGTGACCAGCGACAGCCCGGCTTTCACCCACCATTTTTTCGCCATTTGCGTATTTACCGCAAAGGTAATCTTCTCCGGCATGAATGCCGCGATCAGCATCGCATCCAGCAGCGAAGTATGGTTGGCAATAATCAACACCCGCTCTCCGGCTTTGCTGTAATTCTCCAGGTGCTTAACTTCAACCCGGAACAGAACGGAAAGCACACTGCGGAACAGCGAACGGAACAGCGCATCCGGCAGCAGACGGCAGATATAAATGCCCACCAGCAGATTAAGCAGGGCCGTCAGCAGAAAAATCTGCGGGACCGTCATGTGAAACGCCAGTGCGATCACCACCACCAGCGCCGCGGCAACCATGAACATGGCATTGACAATATTATTGCCGGCAATGATCCGCGCCGTCTCGGACGGATCGGCACGGTGCTGCAGCATGGCATACAGCGGCACAATAAAAATCCCGCCGCAGGCGGCAAGCATGAACATATCCAGTGCCAGCCGCCAGCAGGCAAAATGCCTGCCAAATTCAGACAGCGAAACAATCACCGCTCCCGGTACCATGCCATTACAGGTGAAATAAAGGTCAGCGATAAACAGCGACATGCCCAGCGCGCCAAGCGGCACAAACGTCGTCTGCACCAGCCCCTTCAGCAAACGATTGCACATCACGGAACCGGTGCCGATGCCAAGCGTGAAAACAGTCAGGAAAAACGTGACTACGGTTTCGTCCGCGCCAAGTATGTTTTTACAGAATGCAGGTAATTGCGACAGCAGCAGCGCACCGACAGACCAGAACCAGGAAATCCCCAGCACGCAGAGAAAAATCGCTTTCTGACTTTTGATGCTTTTCAAAATAACGATGGTTTCATGCACAAAATTGTAGTTGACTTTCAGGTTCGGAGATGGCGGTTGCGAGCGCGGAATCCAACGGCTTGCCAGATAACCCGAAGCTGCGACGGCGACCAGTCCGAAAGTCACGATGGCTTCACCATACTGGCGCATAATGAGAATGCCGCCGAAAATCGTTCCACCCAGTATCGCCAGATAAGTTCCGGCCTCAACATACGCATTCCCGGCAATCAGTTCATTCTCTTTCAGATGCTGCGGCAGCAACGCGTATTTGATCGGACCGAAGAATGTGGAATGCGTGCCCATCATGAACAGTAAAAATAACAGTATTACAGGACTTTTGAACATTTGCGGCGCACCATCCCGGACCATCATCATCATTGCAATGCCGGCCAGTACCATGATGATGATTTCGACGATTTTAATAATCCTGGTAATTGCGCCGCGGTCGTATTTATCGGCAAGCTGCCCGGCTGTGGCGGAGAACAGAAAAAACGGCAGCATAAAGATTCCCGCGGCAATATTTACCAGCAGCGCGGCATGTTCATTCATGGATACCAGTTTGTAGGTAATCAATATCAACAGCGCATTCTTGAAGAAATTGTCATTGAAAGCCCCCATAAACTGAGTGATGAACAGCGGCAGAAAACGGCGTGTTTTAAAAAGTTCCAGTCCCATGATTAACTCCTATACTTAAACGCGGTTGATTCTTCTGCGGCAACAGCTTTCTCCAGACGCGCCATATACCGGTTTATATCGTCAATTTCCTTTGCAGAAAATTCCGCCATGAGTTTTTTTACATAATCCCGGTACGGCTGCTCGACTTTTTCGAGAATTTCCCTGCCGGTTCCGGTCAGTTCAATATGGTAACAGCGACGGTCATCCGGGACACTCAACCGCCGGATCAGGCCGGATTTTTCCATGCGGTCCAGAAGGCCGGTAATATTTGACTTGTCCACCAGCAACTGTTCACCAAGTTCGCTTTGAGTCAGCGGCTTTTCAGCATACTTCAACACCATCATAATGTTGAATTGTACTTCCGATGAAAGAAAGTTGCTGAAAAAATGTTTTGCCCGCTTTTTCAGCAATATTCCAGTCCACCACACGCCCATCAGCGCCTCATGGTCACGGTCTGCAAAACTGACCAGTTCGTTATGACAGTATTTCTTTTCCATATGTAACCCTCACAAATTTATGACATGCTAATTAGTTTACATATAAACTAATTACATGTCAACTAAAATTTCAAAAAAATATGTTCTTTTTTAAAATAGCCATTTGGCACATATTGAATACTGTTTTAAAACTTGCCTGATAAAATCTATTTCTGATCAGAGATTTACCCCATGCCGCAGCAGAAGTTCCTGTACTTTGACCAGATCGACTTTACGCGGAATCACGCTTTCCCTTACCGCCACAGCGGCGGCAGTACCGGCCCCCTGCCCGATGTTGACACAGATCGGCATCACCCGGAAACTGGAGTGGGCTTTATGAGTCCCTGAAATGTTGCGTCCGGCCAGCAGCAGGCCGTCAACCTTCTCCGGGACACAGCAGCTATAAGGGATGGTGTATTTACCGCGGCTCCGGAAATGAGCCTGGGCGCCGTCGGGGTCGAGGCCGGAACCTTTGACGTTATGAATATCAAAGTTAAAACTGTTGCGCGTGGCAATCCAGTCGGGAAAGACGCGGGCTTCCACGATATCTTCAGCAGTCAGCGTGTACAATCCTTTAAAGTGGCGGGTTTCGCGAACGCCGACCACAGCGGCGGTTTCAAGCAGCCGGCAGTTTTCATAGCCGGGTGCGTATTGCCGCAGGAAGGCGATGATTTTCGGCACCTGACGGTGACATTCAATTTCCGCACGGGTAAGGTCGCGCGCACTGGTACCGTCAATGCCCGTCAGATTGGTCATGTTGACCATGACCTGTCCCGCAATTGGCGTTTGGTAAAGCAGGACATGTCCGGCCGGGGCCGGAAGTATGCAATGTCCCAGTGCCTGGATTTCTCCTTCCGGCACTTCTACTTTAGTTTCGAATGAACCGGGAAAAATAGCACGTTCGTAATCAACGCCGTCGATCTTGAACATCAGGGTTACCGGCTGCATCAGACCGTCTTCTTCGCGTCCTTTTGCATATTCGGCCCCGGCGCGGGCGGCCAAGTCGCCATCTCCGGTGCAGTCGATCACCACCTTAGCCATAATCGCTTCACGTCCCGATTTGCTCTGGGTAATCACCCCGATGATGCGGTTGCCGTCCATAATCACGTCAACGGCATCGGTATGAAGCTGCATTGTTACTCCGGCTTCCTCAAGCATGTCAAACAGTACCAGTTTGAGCTTTTCATGATTAATGTGCTGCCATAAATGGCTGTCTGCGTTTTCTCCGGGCCATGGCTGCGCCTGGCAGCGATTCAATATTTCTTCGTAAATCGGGCCTTCGCTGGCTCCGGTCCAGTGGCTCATCAGTCCGGAAGTGGCGATTCCGCCGAGACAGCCGAAGTGTTCGAGCAGCATGGTCTTAGCACCGTTGCGGGCGGCGGCAATCGCCGCGCCAACTCCGGCCGGTCCGCCGCCAGCCACCAGCACGTCAATTTCATCTATAACCGGTAATGTCCTTTCGACTTCAAAATATGTTTTCATCGCTTATTCTTCCTTAATTTAATCACTGTAAAATTTATTCTATTACTTAAATAATACTTGATTTTAACGATAAAACCTTTAATTTTATCTATAATAATCTTTAAAAATCTCAGACAAGGCCAAGATGAAGCTTTCCGATCTGCTGCGGTTGCTGGAAAAACAAACCGGCGCGGTAATCTGCCTGGAGCCGCGTCATCCGGCATTCTCAAGTGTCGACGACCTCCGGCTGCAGCCGGACCAGTATCTCCATCACGGACCGTACTGTGTCTTTGCCAAGCAGGCCGGCGGAATGCAAGTCTGCTCGGATAACAAGGCGGAGAGTCTGAAACTGGCCGAAAGTGGCCGGGCATTCACAGGTATCTGTCCGCACGGACTTCGCGAACTGGTACAGCCGGTAATGTTCGATTCCAGCCTGGCGGCGGTACTTTATGCAGGTCATTTAGCGTCCGGACGGGAACTGGCGGCGATTAACAGCAAGCATTATTCCGGTCGGCCGGCTCCGACTCTGACGGCGGAGTCTGAATACGAATTGCGGAGGCAACTCCGGCTGGCGGCAGCGCTGATATGCTGGGAAATAGCTCTATGGAAAAAGCAGGGCGGCCACGGCGGACGGCGTCACGACGAGCAGTATTATCTCGACCATGTCGATTTTTTTATCGCTCACCGCTATGCGGAAAATATCTCGCTGGCTGAACTGGCCGATACGCTGAAAGTAAACCCGAATTATCTGGGCGGAATCATCCGTCGCCGGACCGGATACAATTTCCGGCAGTTGCTCAATCGCCGCCGCGTCGAAGAGGCCCAAACCTATCTGCGTTTTCATTCCTGGCTCAACATCACCGAGATCGCTGCAATGAGCGGCTTTACCGACAGCAACTATTTCAGCACCGTATTCCGGCAGATTACAGGAATGACACCAAGTGCCTGCCGGCGGGACAGTCATTAACGGCTAAAATACTCTGCAATATTTCCGGGATGGTTCTCTATCGAGTATGTAGTTACGATATGTTTTGAGACATCGCAGAAATGAATAGAAGTTTTTAGATTTTCTTATGCAATAAATCATTTTACTGCTAAATTATAGTAAAACCATTGGAGATTAAATCATGATCAGCGTCCCCGCGCCCGAAGATATTTCCCGCTGTATTGCCAGACCCGGGTGGGATTCACGTTCCGGCAACCTAACCTTCACATGTACAAATGGCAAAGTTATTCATTTTAAAGTCTCTGCCGAAGTCAACGAAAAAGTGTTGTCACCTGCCAAGTGGGAAATACTGCCCGGCGGAATCGTGCGAGGGATGGCGGGCGGATTCGAGCTCCGGCTCGAATTCAAAGCCGTTCCGGGTCACGATAATGACCGGGCAGCCGTTGCATGCATCTCCAATCTGACCGCACTCAAAGCGAAGTTCGGCGGTTTCCGCTTTTCCGCAGCAGAAAAGATTCTTCCCGCTTGCAGTTCTGATCTGCGCATCTATAAAGAAGGCTGGGCCATGACCAGTCCGGCCGCAAGCGTCCGCTACGGGGAGAAGGAATTTTACCTGAACCCTGATTATAAACCCTTTGCAACGTCCGTTCCCGCAACGTACGACGATAAGACCCCCAACCGTTTTGTCGCAAATTACACGGTTATTTTAAACGACAGGACCAGTGGCGAAAACGTCCTCGCCGGATTCATCAGCACAGAAGCACAGGCGGGTCGCTTTGACATTGAATTAGATGCAAAAGGCTTAGCTTCCTTCGATGCGGTCTGCGATGGTGATGGAATCGAATTAGCACCCGGCGAACAGATCAATTCCGAAGAACTGGTGGTCATGTCCGGCACGGATGGCTATAGCCTTCTGGAAGCCTTCGCCTGGCTTTGGGGTGCGCGGATGAAGGCCATAACCTGGAATCATATTCCTACCGGCTGGTGCAGTTGGACCTATTACTTCGAGCGCATCACCCAGGCCGACATGCTGGAGAATTCCTCATGGCTTCGAGACCACAGACAGGACTATCCTCTTGAATATGTCCAGATGGACGACGGCTACCAGGCGGCCCTGGGCGACTGGCTGATGTGCGACTTCAGGAAATTTCCGGACGGGCTGGAATTCCTGGCCGGTAAAATCAAGTCGGACGGTTTCAAACCCGGCATCTGGGTGGCCCCGTTTCTAGTGGCGGAATGCTCGCAACTCTACACCGCCCACTCAGAATGGATGGTCAAGGATAAGAACGGCCAAACAGTCTGGGCGATGCCGGACTGGCGCGGCTCCCGTGTGGCCATTCTCGACTGCACAAAACCGGAAGCCTGCGCCTGGCTGACGGAAACCTTTGCCACACTTTCCAGATACGGGTTTGAATATGTGAAACTAGATTTTCTCGTTCATGAAGCAGGCATTCTGGCTCTCGGAGGAATATATGCCGACTCCAGAGCAACCCGCGTGCAAGCAATCCGCCGCGGACTGCAGGCGATCCGCAAAGGCATGGGTGACGACAAATTCATCCTCGGGTGCACCAATGTGCTTGGCGCTGGCGTGGGCATCATCAACGGCTGCAGAATCAGCACCGATTTTCTGCCGTCATGGAACATCAACGGCGAACCGTACAAAGAGGCTCCGACCCTGCCCAACGTCTTCCGGAATGTCATCAACCGGCGGTATATGCATGGACGTCTCTGGGTAAACGATGCGGATGCACATATCGCCCGTATCGACAACAATAAGCTCACTGAGGACGAGGTGCGGATGTTTACCGCAGCGCTTTGGATTACCGGTGGAATGATACTTACCGGCGACCGCTTCAGCACCCTTGTCGAGGAGCGTGGCAGACTTTTCCAAATGCTTTTAAAAGATTTGGATGCCTTTGATGATGTCAGGCCGCTGGATCTTTTTGAAGAGGAATATCCAGCCATCTGGCTGGGCAGGAGCACGAAGGCCAACGGAAGAATAGTAATCGGAGCCTTCAATTTTGACGAAACGCCAAAAACGCTGCGGGTTGAGCTGAACCAAGCAGGCTTCCCTGCTGGATCAAAAGTAAAAGTGCGCGAATTCTGGAGCCAGGAGTATCTCGGGGAAATTGATGGATCTTTACAGTCGGAACTGAAAGCACACAGTTGCAAGATATTCCTGCTGGAAGCTTGACCGGCATGATCCGAGAGTCAGGAATATGTCACTGATGTCATTAACCGGTTGAAATATAGGTTTTATAGAAATAATCAGCGGGAATATTATGCGCAGCTATTGACATTTATCAATAAATCACTATAATAGTAATATGAATGAATTATCTGTACTGGGCTTTTACTGACAAGTAGTGTCTTATGCAAACAAAAGTGGTTCTTGACAACAAAATTCCTTACGGCAACGGTATCCTTGTCGGCATTGAAAATAAAAAGAACTGGCTGGAAGTAGCCGTAACGCCTGAGGCATTAAACGCCCCCGAATCACTATGGTTCTGCTTCCGTCTGAAATTCAAGAACAGGCCGAAAACTCAGAATCGACTAAGACTTGTCATAAAATATTTCTATAATTCTCTTGGCGGGCTTCCCGCTGAAAAAATTAATCCGGTAACACGGATTGCAAAAGGCGACTGGCAAAGACTGGCAGCCGGCAAAACGGTCCCGCTGCCGGATGGCCGCGCCGATGCCGTATGGGAAACCAATATAATTGCAGACAGTATGGATTTTGCCTTTTGCTTCCCCTATGGCGTTCCGGAAATGGACGAAGTAGTGGAAAAATCAAAAGGATATTTAAAAAAGGATATAATCGGAATCAGCCCTGAAGGCCGGGACATTGTCAGGATCAGTAACAATTACGGCGACGAGAGCGCGAAAAAACCAGGCTTGTATCTGGTCGCAAGGCAGCATTCCGGCGAGACATCCGGCTCGTGGGTGCTGCATGGATTTCTGGAAAGGCTTGCCGAAAGTAACACTCAAAACATGACGGTCTGGTGTCTGCCGCTCACCAATATCGACGGCGTCGAGAAAGGTTATTACGGAAAAGACAATTTCCCGACAGATATTAACCGCGCCTGGGGCGTACCGCCAATGCGCTATGAGAATTTAGTTTTCCAGCGAGACATTGAACGCTGGGCAAACAGGAGTCAGCCGCTTCTGGCTCTGGACTTTCACAGCCCGGGCGGTAGCGAAAACGAAGGAGTTTATTGCTTCCTCCCCAAGAACGACAAGGAGACGAGCGACAAAATGTCGTCGGAATGGTCGGAAAGATTTAAAAAATCCATTCCATCAGAATTTACTTCCGACCAGTTCGGCAAAGTGGCTAACTATGCATCCCGCTGGGAATCACCATCCTTCAGTTATTATAAGTTCATGAATAGGTTTTACAAAATTCCCGCATTGTCATTCGAATTCCCATACTCGCGGAGCAGAGAGCGGATTTTAGAAATCAAAAATTACCTTGAAATCGGCGCTGCGATGGCTGACACCGTCCTGGAAACACTCAAAACAATAACAGAAAGCACTTGACAGTAATATGAATAAATTACCTGCACAAAAAATTAATGGATTGATTGATGGGATCGCCGTGCTCCAGGAACTGGCGATGAGTCAGGAGCCGGCTTCCGGCAAAATCATCGCGGAAACGCTAGGGTTGCCGCAAGTGCGCGTGAACCGGATATTGAAAACACTGGCTTATCTTGGGTTGACCTACAGAAACACTTCCAGGAAATACAGCGTCGGACCGGGAATGCATGTGCTGGCGGCACAGAGCATGGCGGCATCCGGCTTGTTGAGGAGAGCATTACCACACCTGAAACAGCTCGGTCAATCAGGACGGACTGTCGCCCTGGGGGTTTTATGGAAAGATCAGGTCTGTTATCTGTTTCATAATTCCAATAACAATGAATTTGCCGACGGCCTTGGCAGAATGCTGCTTTATCCCGCGGTTGAATCCAGCATCGGGATGGCGCTGCTGGCGGATTTACCTGTGGAAAGCATCGAACTGCAGACTGGCAGTAAACCTGATAAAGAGTTAATTAAAAAATTAAAACAGATCAGGAAACAAGGATATGCTTCTGTCCGAAATCAGCTCCACATCAGTCTGGCGGTTCCAATTGGAGAGCCGGCTTATGCCGCCATCGCGGTTTCCGGCATCAAAACACCAGAGGAGGAACAGCGCTTTATAGAGCTTCTGCGAAAATGCGCTGAGGATATTTCCTGATATTTTTTTTGATATCATTATAAATCACTATTATAGCAATTTAATTGGAATGAAAGGATCAAAAAATGAAAACTGTTACACATCAAGCGGATTTTTGTGTGGTCGGCGGCGGGCTGGCCGGTATGTGCGCGGCAATTACCGCAGCCAGAAAAGGCATTAAAACTGTCCTCATGCATGACCGGCCGGTACTTGGCGGCAATGCCTCCAGCGAAATCCGGATGTGGGTCTGCGGCGCGCATGGCAAAGACAATCTTGAAACCGGGCTAATTGAAGAAATACGACTGGAGAACCTCTACCGCAATAACTGTCCCAACTTCTCTATATGGGACAGCATTCTTTACGAAAAAGTGCGTTTTCAGGAAAATCTGATTTTGCTGTTGAATTGCTCATGCAATCAGGCGGAAATGTCCGGACGCGGCATAAAAAGTATTACCGGCTGGCAGTTAACGACCGAAACATTTCATACGGTTGAAGCCGGATTGTTCGCTGATTGTTCAGGCGACAGTATTCTTGCCCCGCTTACAGGAGCCGAATTCAGAATGGGACGAGAATCCAGGCAGGAGTTTGGTGAATCTATTGCCCCTGAAGCTGCTGACCGCAAAACAATGGGCATGAGTTGTCTTATTCAAGCACGGGAAATGAATTCTCCGCTAAAATTCATTCCACCAGACTGGGCAAACAAATATTTATCGGATGAATCATTCCCCCACCGGGAACATACGCTGGAAGGTACGCAGAATTTCTGGTGGCTGGAGATAGGCGGCGAAAATGACACCATCAACGACACGGAAACACTTCGTGACGAATTACTGAAAATAGCTTTCGGAGTTTGGGATCATATCAAGAATCATGGCGGTCACGGCGCGGATAACTGGCTGCTTGAATGGGTGGGATTTCTGCCGGGCAAACGTGAAAGCCGCCGTTATGTCGGTGACCATATTATGACCCAGAACGACGTCGCCGGCGGCGGCAAATTCGACGACATCATCGCTTATGGCGGCTGGACCATGGACGATCATCATCCGCAGGGCTTGAACTATCCGGGAGAGCCGACGATATTTCATCATGCGCCGTCTCCATACGGCATACCGTACCGCTCGCTTTATTCTAAAAATATCGACAATCTCTTTTTCGCGGGAAGGAATATCAGTGTGACTCATTCAGCAATGAGTTCCACGCGGGTAATGGCTACCTGTGCACTGCTCGGTCAGGCGGTTGGAACTGCTGCCGCATTGGCGGCAGAAAATAACTTGTCCCCTCGCGGTGTTTACCAACAAAAACTACAGGAACTGCAGCAGACTTTGATGGAAGACGATGCATGGCTGCCTGGACTCCGCAGGAAAATCTCTGAGCTTTCACAAAACGCTGAACTTAAAGCCTCGGCAGGCAACCCGGAATTATTGCGCAACGGCTTGGAGCGTCCGGTTGATGATAATGATAATTGCTGGGAAGGCTCTGTGGGAGATTGGGTTGAATACTCATTCAAGCGACTTGAGCAGATCAGCCGGATCAGGATTGTATTTGACAGTAATCTTAACCGGTCTCCATATAACATGATTGCAAAATATCCGCTGCAAATGCCGCATTTTTCTCCTCCTGAAACACTGATATCCGGGTTCCATATAGAAGCGGAAGATGATTCCGGGAAAGTCATTGAAATCTTCCGGCAGGAAAACAACTATCAGCGTTTATTCCGGCTGCATCTGCCTTTTGCCGCCAGGCGAGTACGGTTGTGCATCGACGCGGTCCGCGGCAATGGCAGCAGGAAGATTTTCTCTTTCGACCTTAAGTAAAATTTACATGGACTGTAATTATGAACGGCAGAGAGCGACTTTTTGCAGTGTTAAACGGTGAGGAAGTAGACCATGTTCCAGTATGGTTGTTGTTTCCATACCATCCGGTCAATTATTATGCCGATGTAAAAAATACTCCGAAGTTCAAGCCGGTTATTCATGCTGTCGAAAAATATGGAATAACTTTGAACCGCCGCCACATGGGAGCGAATATCCTGTCCCCGGAAGTCAAAATTGAAGAAAAGCATTTTATCGACAATGGCGACCAGGTTCACCGGATCACATATACATACAAATGCAGGCAGTTATTCAGTGAATCCAGACAGGGGCGCAACAATTACAGCAAAAAGAATCTACTGGATTCGCCGGAGGACATTGAGTTATTCTGTTCATTCCCTGTATATAATGACCTGGACGCCATCAAGAAAGAATTGGATTCGCAGCTTCCGGCCTATTTGAAAGAAAAAGCGGAATTTCCAATTGAGCTTGGTGCAATGATGCTTGACCTGGGCGAACCGATCAATGTGCTTTATCATAACTCAAATCTGGAAGAGCTGGCGATCGGCTCAATTGACGAGATGACAAATCAGGCGATCACCGGATTCCTGGATAGAGTGATGGAAAATCGAAGCGTTGTTTACAATTACTGCCTGGAACGCGAACTGGCGGATGTATATTTTATGGTCGGCAGCGAACTGGCCGCGCCGCCGATGTTTTCCGAAAAGACCTTTCAGCAATGGATTCTGCCATACTGCTGCCGGTTAAACTCAATGATTCACGCTCATGGCGGCAAGGTCATTCAGCATTTTCACGGAGCGACGGTCAAAACGCTGCTGCCTTACTTTCTAGAGATGGACGCCGATGCTCTGCACACCATTGAAGCGCCGCCTGTCGGCAACTGCACGATGAAAGAGGCATTTGAAGTAGTCGGGAACCGGATGGCATTGATCGGCAACATTCAATACGATGATTTCAGAAGCTTTTCAAAAGATGAAATGCGCCGGGCCGTTATAACTCTGCTGGAAGAAACAAAAGGCAGGAGAATGATTCTGTCTCCCAGCGCCGGGCCGTACGATGCAGATGTGCCCGACTCGTTTCTGGAAAATTATATCGTGATGCTGGAAACCGCATGGAATTTTGAATGGTATCGCTGAATTTCTAAAACTAAACCATGCAAAATGATTCTTAATAAGAAGAATGATGATGACCTATTAGTGGGTTATTCTGCTTAAAACAGTAGTAATTCAGGGTATTTGATGGGAATTGTTCGGAATCGGCTATTTGCTACAAGAGGCTTGTTTTGAGCTCAAATCAGGCTGAAAAAATGGTCGGGATGGAGAGATTCGAACTCTCGACCTTTTGACCCCCAGTCAAACGCGCTAAACCAGACTGCGCTACATCCCGGCAAACAAAAACAATACTTTTTTAAGATGCCGTAAAAGATGTTTTTTTCAAGTGAAAATAGCAACAAAACCGGAAAATTAATAGTTATTTTGCCGTCAGATCCTGAATTCGTATATTACTCCAGATGCTGCCGATTTTAATGACTTCCGGCGTGAAAGTTTCCGCATTTCGGCGGATTATCAGAAATGACGTCCTGGGGTAATCTTTTCGTATTTTTTCAGCAAATTCCGGGCCGTTGATAAAGATAGAGGTAGAAAGATAGTCAGCATCAACCGCTTTCGGCGTAATTACCGTCACCGCCAGCATGTCTGTTACCGGAATGCCTTTTTTCGCATCAATGATATGGGTATACTGCTTGTCGCCGATTATTACATAACGTTCATAGTTTCCGCTGGTTGACAGTGCCTGATCTTTCAATTCAACAGTACCGCAGATTTCACTCTTCTTCATTGGATTGCGTACCGCAATGCTGTAAGCGCTTTTTGCAGGCGGCGGAGCAGGCAGGCAGTAGATATTTCCGCCAAGATTAATAGTGCCGCTATTGACTCCCATGCCCTTTATTGCATCAGAGGCCATGTCGACAGCAAACCCTTTGGCAATGCCGCCGAGATCAAATGCCATGCCCTTTACAGTAAATTGCACCGTATGCGCCTTGTCATTGAAAATTACCTTGTCAAGCCCCACCAGAGTCATCGCGTTCTTGATTTCCTGCTCGGAAGGCATCATTTCGCGGTTGCGGTAAAATCCCCAGACATCCATCAGCGGCTTAACTGTTATATCAAAAGAATGGTCGGATATTTCGTAAGCCCGCCTGGAAATCTGCAACAGGTCCCAAAGCATCTGGGTACAACGGAAAGGTTTATCGGCAGCCGTGGCATTAAGCCGCGCAACTTCGCTTTTAGGATCAAAAATATTGCAGATGTCCTGAACATCCTGAAATACGTCCTGAACTTTGTCGGCAGCCTTGTCGGTGATTTCCTCAGGACCGTAAATTTTTACGGTAGCCATAGTTCCCATAACCGGATATACTCTTTCAACACTGGTTATCTGCATGGCAAACCCTGAGAGCGGAGGCGGCGGTTGTTTGTGCAGGGCTATCTTCTTATGAATGAATATTACCACAAATACGAGGACAATAATAATAAGCATGGAAATCAGAATCTGGTTTCTGGAAATCCATACATTATTATCGTCATGGGGATGATCATGCCGGTCATGATGACTGTGGTGTTTTTCTTCGTCAGACATGATTTACAAACTCCTTTTATGTTTAGAACGTAAACATTTATCCGCGAGGATGAAACTTTTTATGCACCTGAATCAGGCGTTTCTGGTCGACATGCGTATAAATCTGGGTCGTACTGATGTCCGCATGCCCCAGCATTTCCTGAATCACTCTCAAATCGGCGCCGTTCTCCAGCAGATGACTGGCAAACGAATGCCGCAACGTATGAGGGTAAATATTTTTATTTATTCCGGCCAGTTTGGCCGCCTCCTTTACAATATTCCAAATCCATTCGCGGTCAAGCGGTTTTCCATTTTTAGACAGAAAAACAGCCGTCTGACGTTCGTCTTTCAATAATTGCGGCCGCAATTCATCCAGAAAGCGGCGAAGCAGTCTTTGCGCGGGCTTTCCCATCGGCACAATCCGTTCCTTGCTCCCCTTCCCTTTCACCAGCAGAATCTCTTCGTCAAAACGGACATTGCCGACTTGCAGCCCGGCAGCCTCGGACACGCGCAATCCACAGGCATAAAGGACTTCAAGAATAGTACGGTTGCGAAAAATCAGAGGGTCTTTGCCGGTGGCGGGATAGACTGTCAGCAGCGCGTCAACTTCTTTCGGAGAGAGAAAGTCCGGCAGCAGTTTCCACAGTTTTGGAGAATCCATCACATCAGTAATGTCTTTGGCAATAAGCCGTTCCTGAAAGAGATAACGGAAAAACATCTTGATTGAAACCAGCCGGCGGGCCAGTGTCGCCGGTTCCATCCCGCTGTCTTTAAGATCACCGAGATAGCTCAGAATGTCGTCACGGTTGACTGTGCCGTAATCTTTACGCCCGTTTTTCTCGAGCCAGGCGACAAAATCCCGGAGATCGGAAGAATATGCCATCACCGAATTAACGCTCAAGCCGCGCTCGAGAGTCAGGTATCCTGCGAAATGTTCAATTGCACGTTCCATTTTTGCCCTGAGTTATTACAGCACCATAATCATATGCGGTTAAAATAACCGCATCCATCCGGCTTTACAATATCAATGATCTACTCCGCCGATTAATACACCGTCATTCCGACTGCGCTACTCCTGGCTTTTCATGATAAACTTCCGGTGTTCAAGCGGCGAACATTTCATCCGGCGGCGGAACTGGCGGCAGAAGTAATTGCTGTCCGAAAAACCGCAGGAGGAAGCAATCTCGCTGATAGTCATATCCGGAAAAGAAAGCAGTGCGCAGGCTTTCTTGATTCGAGCCCGCAGCAGATATTCCACCGGCGAGCAACCGACGAAACGGTTGAAAAAGCGGGTCAGCGTACTGTTGGACATGCCGGACATACTCGCCATTTTATTTCTGGTCCACGGTTTGGCGCTGTCTTCCGCCACCGCCGCCATCACTCTGGCCAGTCGGAGCATCGGACCGATGGCGTTTTGCGTCTGTCCGGCTGCATAATAGCGTGACAGCAGTGCAATCAGTTCCATAAATGCGGCGGTCACCATCATCCGGTATCCGGCTGACTTTCCTTCCTGCTCTGACTCCATCCGTTCCACGCGGCTCATGATCTCCCGCAATTCCGGCGGTTTCAGGCGCATCGCGCCGCCGGCGGCGGATTGGAACTGCGGAGCCAGCATAAACAGCGCATGGAATGCCGGAAACCGGGCCAGCTCGAGCAAAGGATTGTCAAACCCTGAAATATTAAACATAATATTGACCAGCGTCAGACCCTCGACTTTCCGGTATCCATGTTTCATGCTGCCGTGAATTACAAACACATCCCCTGCTTCAATAATACAACTGTTGTGCGGCGTAAAATGCTCCCCCCTGCCCCCGTAAACTATTACCAGCTCGGCAAATTCGTGCGAATGCAATTCGTATTCCGGCTGCGGGGAACGGCGCACAACCTTTACGGCAAGCTGATTGTCATCAATAAATTCTGATAATGTCAGCAATTCTTTCATCCATTAAACCTGTATAATTAAAGTATTGACACAATAATACTATTTTTTGATTTTTTAGTCAAGGCGTGAAATGATGTTTTCCTGTAATATATTAGATATGAACCTATATTCCGCAGTTGAATAATATAATTTTGAATTAATGATTAAGGAGCACCATGCAGAAACTGATTGATGAAATAAAAAAAACAAGCGGCGACATGGCACGCCGCGGCTGGGCGGAATCAAACGGCGGCAACATCAGTCTCAGGTTAAATGAAGAGAGGTATCAGGCGTTCAACGGTTTTCCACCCAAATCCGGCCGGGTGAAACTGCCAATGGCAATGCCTAAAATTGCCGGAGAACGTTTTCTGGTTACCGGTACCGGGCGTTTTTTACGCAATATCGAAATCGCACCGGAAAAAAATACAGGTGTTATTGAGATTGACTCCAGGGGAGAAGCCTATCAACTGCTTTGGGGCTACGAACCGGCTGGAGCTCCAACTTCAGAACTTCCGGCGCATTTGCTGTCGCATTGCCGGATCAAAGAAAAAACCAGTAACCAGTCGTTCGCGTTTATACATACTCATCCTGACAGCGTGATTGCACTTACTTATGCGGTTGCCAGTCTGGATACAAAAAGCCTGAGCCGCCTGCTTTGGCAGAGTCATGCCGAATGCATAGTGGTCTTTCCGCAGGGAGTGGAATTTTTGCCATGGATGATGGCCGGCAGCATGGATTTGGGCAAGGCCACCGCGGATGCTATTTCGCGCAGAAATCTGGCGGTCTGGCAGTTCCACGGCATTTGCGGATGCGGACGGAATCTGGACGAAGCATTCGGACGCATTGACGTAGCCGAGAAAGCCGCCGGAATTTGTCTTCAGGTAATGGCGGCAGGCGGGGCTAAACAGACCTTGAGTGACGTTCAATTGCGCGCAATTGCCGCAAATTTTAAATGTCCGCTGGACGAAACGATTTTTGACTGTTAACCGGACTTTAGTATTTTTCAGTAAAATAGCTATCTATAAAACCAATAATCTGGAGAATGAACATGAAAAATGTCGATAAAGCTTATGAACTGGCTCGTGAACGTTACGCGGAAATCGGAGTGGATACGGATGCGGCAATGGCGAAACTGGCGGAGGTTCCGATCAGCCTCCATTGCTGGCAGGGAGATGACGTCAACGGTTTTGAAGGCAGCGGCGAGTTGACCGGCGGCATTCAGGTGACCGGCAATTATCCCGGCAAGGCGCGCACGCCGGGCGAACTGCGTCAGGATCTGGACCTGGCCATGAAGCTGATCCCCGGCAGGCAGCGGTTGAACGTACATTCCATCTATGCGGAAACCGGCGGCGAGAAAGTCGAACGCAATCAGCTTGAAGCCAGGCATTTCCGCAACTGGATCGACTGGGCCGGACAGCACGGCATCGGCCTGGATTTCAATGGTTCGTTCTTTTCGCACCCGCTGGCTGACGCGGGAACCACGCTCAGCAGCGCGGACGAAGGAATCCGGAATTTCTGGATTGAGCACGGCATCGCCTGCCGCCGCATCGGCGCGGCAATGGGCAAAGAACTCGGCACCCCCGCAGTAACCAATATCTGGATACCCGACGGCAGCAAAGACATTCCGGCGGACCGGCTCGCACCGCGGCTGCGCCTGAAAGACTCGCTGGACCGTATTCTGAGCGAAAAAATTGATCCGAAGCACAATCTTGACGCGGTGGAATGCAAACTGTTCGGCATCGGTTCCGAATCTTATGTCGTCGGCTCGCATGAATTCTATATGGGCTATGCGGTTAAGAATAATTTGCTGCTCTGCCTTGATGCCGGACATTTCCATCCAACCGAAGTCATTTCCGACAAAATTACCAGCGCCCTGGCCTTTCTGCCGGAAATCCTGCTTCACGTCAGCCGCGGCGTCCGCTGGGACAGCGACCATGTAGTAATCCTCAATGACGAACTGTTCGCGATAGCACAGGAAATCATCCGCCATGATTTCTGCGACCGGGTACATATCGGACTGGATTATTTTGACGCATCCATCAACCGTATCGCCGCCTGGGTTATCGGCAGCCGCGCCATGAACAAGGCGCTCCTGGCCGCACTGCTGGAACCGGCAGCCAAGCTCAAGCAGTTCGAACGCGACGGCGATTTCACTTCCCGGCTGGCAATGTTTGAGGAACTCAAATCCATGCCGTCCGGCGCGGTGTGGGATTATTATTGCATGAAACAGCAGGTTCCGGCCGGCGACGCCTGGTTGAAAGAAGTCAAAAATTATGAGGCGGACGTACTGTCGAAACGCTGAGAAAGTCAGTATCCTGAAAATCCGCAGAAATCTGTCAGTGAAAAAAAACTTTATCTGAATTGAGGTTTCAGACTGGTAGAGTATATTACTGCTTGTGAACAGAACAACTCTATCTGGAGATTTCAGACAATGTCGCAAAAAATGAATACGCAGGAAACTGTGGCAATAGTCGGGCTGGGCCTGCTGGGCGCATCGCTGGGCATGGCGCTGCGGGACAAAGGTATTAAGCGTCTGGGCTGGACCCGCCGGGCGGACGTCAGGGAATGGGCGGTGAAAGAAAACGTCATTGACGGCACCGCTGATGAAATTCATGACGTCCTGTCGCAGGCGGATATCACCGTGCTTTGCCTGCCGATTCCGGAAATAATGAACTATATCGAACGCCATGCCGCAAGCTGGAAACCGGGTTCCATCGTTACCGATATCGGCAGCGTCAAGGAAGTGGTGGTTGAATGCGGCGAAAAGAATCTGCTGCCGCGCGGAGTGCATTTCGTCGGCGGTCATCCGATGGCCGGGACGGAGAAATCCGGCCCCGCCGCCGCGTTTCCGGCTCTCTACAACAATGCCGAAGTATTTGTCACCGCGACCTCCAACACCTGCCCGGATGCATTTGCCAGAATTATAAAATTCTGGGAAGACATCAACACCAGGACGGTGAAGATCGGGGTGCGGGAACATGATATTCTGGTGGCCCATACCAGTCATATTTCCCATGTTCTGGCGCTGGCGCTTACCCAGGCGGTGCTGGACTGTCCGGAAAAAGAGCAGAGATTGCGTTATTCCGGCTGTGCCACCGGCTTCCGCGACACTTCCAGAATAACCTCGTCCTCCCCCCAAATGTGGCGGGAGATCATCGAGAACAACCAGCCGGCGGTGCTGAAGACCGTCAAGGAACTTGAAAAACGGTGGCGGCATCTCCGGCAGATCATTGAAAGCAAACAGTACGACCAGCTCCAGGAGGAGTTTACTAAAGGCAAGAAACTGCGCGATGACTGGATAAAGTACAAGAACACTACTCAAAATTGCAACTGGTGAAAAATGACTGACGCGGAATATGTAATACGGATCGAAAAAGCCAAAGTTTATCTCGATGACCGCCTGATTCTGAAAAACCTCAACTGGAAAGTCCGCCGCGGCGAACACTGGTTCATCCTCGGAGCCAACGGCGCGGGCAAAACTACGCTGGTAAAAACACTGATGGGATTTGTCTGGCCGCTTCACGGGGCGACCGTCGAGGTTCTCGGACACACTTACGGTCATGTCGACCTGGCGGAAGTCCGCAAGGATATTGCCTGGGTGAGCCCGTTTATCCAGCAATGGACGTCCTCCCGGTGGACCGGGCTGGAAATGGTAATCTCCGGACTTGACGGCACACTCGGACTGTTCAGAAAACCGGAAGAGGCTGAAATCAAACATGCCTTGAGAGTTATGAAGAAACTCGATTGCGCGCATCTGGCGAAGCGTAAAATCGGCTGGATGTCTTCCGGCGAACAGGTGAAACTGCTGATCGGCCGGGCGCTGATCTGCAATCCGCAATTGATGATCCTCGACGAGGCCTGCGTCCATCTGGACCTGAAAAGCCGGGAATATCTGCTTGACACGGTAAATGAGATGGCGCAGCGCGAAGATTCCCCGACGATGATTTTCATTACCCAGCGACTGGAAGAACTGCTGCCGTCGTTTGAACACGGGCTTATCATCCGGGAAGGCCGGATTATCGCCTCCGGTTCCCGGTCGGAAATTATAACTGAAGAAAACCTGTATAAGACCTTTGACATAAAAGTCCATCTGCGAAAATCCGCCAGCGGCAGAATCTGGCCGGCCCTGGAATAAATATCCCATTGCCGGACGCTGGTTAAGGTTCTCGTTAACTAATGACATTTCGGACATCTCCTGCCCTCTTTTTGGACACCACATTCCGAGTAATTGGAGCGCCGTTGAGCACAATGTGTTTCAGTTTTCATAAACACTCCGATACTTTGGAGTGCCGTTGAGCATAATGCCTTTCAAGTTTTCACTCATTTTGGACACGCCTTCCCGCCCAGCCCATGCGGCCAGCATAACAAACCGGGCAACCGCCCGCACTCCGGTCGAGTAGACATAATATGGTCTTCTGCGTTTAGGTTTATTTTGTATTCCCTGTTATCTCCGCCCTTTCGGTTTGCGGAGTGTCACAATATTCCAACCATTCGAAGAAGACTTCAA
>JBAYIO010000009.1:0-80000 GCA_041665605.1 Victivallaceae bacterium
AAGCCCGCGAATGCGGGAGTGTGCCCCGCTTGCGGGTCCCGCGAATGCGGGAGAGAAAAGCGAGAAAAGTGGAAAACCGGAAAGCGTTATGCTCAACGACTATCCAAAGTATCGGAGTGAGTCCAAAATGGGTTTGGTGTAGCGCCGTCCGTGTCGGACGGTCCTGCACAGGCGGTGTCTCCCGCAGTCGCGGGATCCAGAATGTTTGAGAAGACGGATAACCGTTGTGTTCAACGAGGCTCCAAAGTATCGGAATGGGCTGTCCAAAATGAGTGAAGCCGGAGTCCGGGATGTGCGGGGACGCTGTCCAAAATGTCCAAGATGTCCAGGATCATAAAAGATATTCAGGCGCCGGACGCTGTTATAATCCTGTGGAATAAATATTGCAAAAGAGAATGTTTTGTGTATATTGTATATCTTTTACACAGAAACAATTAAATCAGATAATTTACAGAGAGAACTAGCGATGAGCACACGGGAATATGATTTTACCGGCATAGAGAAAAAATGGCAGGATTACTGGGAACAGAATAAGACATTCAAAGCGGACGATTTTTCCGACAAACAAAAATATTACGCGCTGGACATGTTCCCCTACCCCAGCGGGGCCGGTCTGCATGTAGGACATCCGGAAGGCTACACCGCCACTGACATTGTCTGCCGCTACAAGCGGATGCGCGGCTTCAATGTTCTGCATCCGATGGGCTGGGACGCCTTCGGCCTGCCCGCCGAGCAGTACGCCGTGGAAACCGGGACTCATCCGAGCATTACCACCGAACGCAACATCAACATGTTCCGGAAACAGATCAAGGCACTGGGATTCAGTTACGACTGGGACCGCGAAGTCAACACCACCGACCCGGAATATTTCAAATGGACGCAATGGATATTTTTACAGCTCTTCAAGAAGGGGCTGGCTTATATTGACGAAGTGGCGGTGAACTGGTGTCCGGCGCTGGGCACGGTGCTGGCCAACGAGGAAGTCATCAACGGCCGCAGCGAGCGCGGCGATCATCCCGTCGTCCGCAAGCCGATGAAACAGTGGATGCTGAAGATCACGGTTTATGCCGAACGCCTGCTGCAGGATCTGGACGAACTCGACTGGTCGGAAGGCATCAAGGAAATGCAGCGCAACTGGATCGGCAAATCCACCGGGGCGGATGTGCATTTCAAGGTGGCTGGCACTGATAATGTTATTACCGTTTATACCACCCGTCCGGACACGCTGTTCGGCGCGACTTATATGGTGCTGTCGCCGGAGCATGCGCTGGTGGACAGGATCACCGCCGCCGCGCAGAAAGCGGCGGTTGACGCTTACCGCGCGGAAGCGGCGTTCAAGAGCGATATGGACCGCACGGAGCTGAATACCGGCAAAACCGGGGTTTTCACCGGCGCCTATGCGCTCAATTCGGTCAACGGCGAACAGATTCCGATCTGGATCGCAGATTACGTCCTGGTCAGTTACGGCACCGGCGCGATCATGGCGGTGCCGTCGCACGATACCCGTGACTTCGAATTCGCGCAGAAATTCAATATCCCGGTCCGCTGCATCATTGACCCGGACAAAAAAGAGGCCGAGGCGGCCAAAATAAATATTGACGACGTTCATGCCGGACGCGCCTGCTGGCCCGGCGACGGCAGAATGATCAATTCCGCCAACAGTGACGGCCTGGACATCAACGGCCTGGAAGTCAAGGATTCCAAACGCACCGCCACCGAATGGCTGGAAGCCCGCGGCATCGGCAATTTCACCGTGAACTACAAGCTGCGCGACTGGCTGTTCAGCCGCCAGCGCTACTGGGGCGAGCCGTTCCCGGTCATTCACATGGAAGACGGTTCAATCCGCCTGGTTGATGAATCCGAACTGCCGCTGGCCCTGCCGGAAATGGCCGATTTCAAGCCTTCCGGCAACGGCGAGTCGCCGCTGGCCAAAGCCGAAGACTGGATCAGCTATACCGATCCCGTCACCGGGATGAAAGGCCGCCGCGAAACCAACACCATGCCCCAATGGGCCGGTTCCTGCTGGTACTATCTGCGTTATATTGACCCGCACAACGCCCTGGCCGCGTTTGACAAGGCAAAAGAGAAATACTGGATGCCGGTTGATTTATATGTCGGCGGCGCGGAACATGCGGTGCTGCATCTGCTTTATTCCCGTTTCTGGCACAAAGTGCTGTACGACCTGGGCTGTGTTTCCACGAAAGAGCCGTTCACCAAGCTGATCAATCAGGGCATGATCCTGGGACTGTCCTACAAGGATTCGCGCGGCGCGCTGGTGCCGAACGACCTGGTTGAAGTCACCGCTGACGGTCCGGCGCATAAACAGACCGGCGAAAAACTGATCGAATTTCCGGCCAAAATGTCGAAATCCCTGAAAAATGTCGTCAATCCGGACGATGTCATCAGCGAATACGGCGCGGACAGCATGCGGCTGTACGAAATGTTCATGGGTCCGCTCGAAGCGACCAAACCGTGGAACACCAACGGCGTGGAAGGCGTTTACCGCTTCCTGAAACGCGTCTGGCGTCTGATTACCGAGAGCAATATTGTCGATGAACCGTGCAGCCGCGAACAGCAGCGGACACTGCATTACACGATCAGGAAAATTACCGATGATCTGGATACTTTCGGCTTTAACACCGCAATCAGCCAGATGATGATCTTCGTCAACGAGTTTTCCAGGCAGGACGCGCTGCCCCGCGAAGCCGCCGAGACTTTTGTAAAACTGCTGGCGCCGTTTGCCCCGCATATCGGGGAGGAACTGTGGCGCGAACTCGGCCACCGGGATACCATTGCCTATGTCGCCTGGCCGGCATACAATCCGGAGCTAATCAAGGCGGATGAAATCGAGATTGCGGTCCAGTTCATGGGCAAACCCAGAGTGCGCCTGATGATTCCCGCGGATTCAACCATTGAACAGATGGAAAAAATCGCGCTGGGCTCGGAACCGGTTCAGCAGTTGCTTGCCGGCAAGACCGTCCGCAAAGTGGTCTGTGTGCCCGGCCGCCTCGTCAACATCGTTGCCGGGTAATGGAAATTGACCGGGGCTCGTCTGTTTGAAGCCCCTTTGACGATGATATTGCTGATTGTGCCGCGGCCGCCTCCGTCTTGACTTTGGAGGCTACCGGATGTCTATTTGTGTATGAAAAAGTTGCCTCCCTGTCTATATAAAAATAACGGATTTGAATATTGAATTCTGAAATCAGTAAAATTAATTCTTATTTTGAAGAAGGAAAGCGCCTCTGGCAGACTGCTCCGGAACGGGTTATGAAAAGAGAGTTCTACGAGCTGTGGGAGACCGTCCAGGCGCCGGTGCCGTTTCTGCTGGAGAGCAACCATTTTGAGCTGCTGGGCACACCGTTTACCCTGCCGGATTATGACGGAGACAAGACAGGCTATTTTACATGGGATGCGGAGAATTTCAGTCCGGCATTGATTTTGGAAACAAAGGAATGGGTACAGAAATATCTGCTTACCTTTTCTGACGGCGAACCCCGCATCCAGGAGAATGGCCTGGTCATGCTGGATACGGACGAACTGACGCACGGCGAACGGCTGGAGATAATCTATGATGTCATCGCCTATACCAACCGTACTTACCCGTCACGCAATGTGCTCAATTTGACCCGAAAGGAATTTGTCGAGGCCCTTGACGGCATTGGAGCAGCGCAGAATCCCCGCGCCATTGCCACCATGAAACGGCTTTCCGCATTTTTCATGAAAAGTCTGATCAAGAAAGCTTCGGCGGACATGGCGACAGACGAAATCAGCCGTCAGCTCAGCCTGCCGCTTGACGGGAGCTACGCCACACAGCAGGAACCTGAAGAGCATGACGACTCGCCAGCTCTCTCCGGACGGATTGCGCCGGCCGTAATTCCGTCAAAAACCCCCTGGGAAATCAGCAGCGAACTGAATTTCTTAAATACCGCGTGCCGGCTTG
The DNA here is from genome assembly GCA_041665605.1 of Victivallaceae bacterium. GTDB lineage: Bacteria > Verrucomicrobiota > Lentisphaeria > Victivallales > Victivallaceae > CAIPAT01. The sequence continues at coordinate 3,941 of JBAYIO010000009.1, forward strand.
AAGCGGAAAATGAAAAGGAGTTCATACTGACGTTTATGGATGCCGAAATCATCGGCGACCGCGGTGAACTGGACGTTCCGTTCAAAATGCACTCCGACCCGGAAATTCCGCTGGCCCAGGGCGATGTCCTGAATGTTTATCTGCGCGGCGAAAAGGATCTGTTCGGCACCTTCAAAATAGACATTTTTGACGGCAGCATCATATTCGGCCGTCTCCGCAGCGACTTTGCCGCTGCGATTGAAAACCATATCGACCGTCTCTTTGCCCGTCTTCAGCGGAGTCCGGGCAGTTATCTTTCATCAGCCATTAACGAGTTATGGGACGCCGTCAGAAGCGGCGATGCCAGAGATAAATTTGGCGCGCTGGAATATGTTCTGGCGCTCAGCCCGTTCAGCTTTACGCCCGGCGATCCGGAAACCGCGCCGGCAGTAATGGATCTTTCACAGCGGCAGGCCTGGACCGCCGCGATCAGCCCGTCAAACCCGGTGGTGCTGATTCAGGGCCCCCCGGGGACCGGCAAGACTTTTGTGCTGGAACAGGTGGTAAGGGAACTTTGCCGTCAGGGACTGCGTATTCTGGTGGCGGCGCCGTCAAATACCGCCGTCGATAATATCTGCCGCCGCATCGGTGATCTGCCGGTGCTGCGCTTCGGTAAAAATATCCACAGCATATCTCCGGATGTGGCCGAGAAAAACTGGATCGGCGAAGCCCGCAACGTAAACCGTTTTATAACCGACAGAAACGAGCAGAAGATAGGCGGAATATACGCGGGAACTCACGTCGGGCTGCTGAGGGACGAGATCGTCGTTGACGACATGAACCAGAACGGCAAATATGACGTCATTATTTTTGACGAAGCCGGAATGTCAAATCTGGAGGAGTTTCTGCTTTGCGCCAAGCTGGGAAAAAGAGTTGTTCTTTTCGGCGACCATCAGCAGCTTCCGCCATTCCCCATGCCGTCAAAAATCCATCAGAAGCTAAAAGACGAATTCAAGGCGGTACCCGCCAAATATCATGCCATGGTCTCCGACAGCGCGATGGAATGGCTGGCTTTTCAGCGCGGCGTGCCGGTGATAATGCTTAAATGCTCGTACCGCTGCCAGAACCCGCGCCTGCTCCGTTTTTCATCCACGCTGTTCTACGATGCCGGGGTTAAAGCCAGCGAGAGCGCGGATTATTATCAACTGGCATATCATGAGCGGAAGCAGAAATATCCGCCTTCGAGCCTGAGATTTTATACGACGTCCGGACTGCCTTTGAATAAGCGCCGCGAACATCTTTTTATTGAAGGGCAGAAGCCCGGGCTGGCCAATCCCGCCGAAGCGTTCATCTGCTGCTACGTGTTTTACCGGGCGGTGCAGAAGAGTCCGCTGGAAGAGATTTCCATGATTGTGCCATACCGCAAACAGGTCGGAATCCTGCGGGACAATCTTTCGCTGGAACACGTCCGGGCGCTGGTTCCGGAAGAGGAGATTTCCGAAGAACGCTGGCGGCGGTTCCTGTTTTCCAGAATCGCCACGGTGGACAGCTTCCAGGGCGGCGAAAGCGATGTGGTCATTATCTCCTATGTCCGGAGCAACGAGGGCGAAGGCATCGGTTTTATTGACAACCCCAACCGGATCAATGTCGCTCACACCCGCTGCCGCCGCGAAATGCATATTGTCGGCGACCTGGAATGCCTGAAGCAGCAGGCTGGAAACAAGATTTTCGAGCGTATGGAAAGAGCTTTCCGGCGTGACGGAGAAATCATTGACGTTTCGGAATACATGCTCAAGGAAATCGTGACGGAAGTATCCCCGTCACTGTAATTATAATCCGCGTCTTTTGCGGACAAGACACATTGAATTGCAGCGCGGGCAGCGGGTGATGTTAGTATTTTCCTTGGTCAGAAAAGCATAATGGCATTTATCGCAGGTAAAAAGCTGGCTGCTGCTGACTTTCCAGTCGTTGGCTTTCTGCCGCCAGAGCTCCCTGCCCCACAATATCGCCAGAGTTATCAGCCAGGCGGCCAGATATATGAAAAGACCATCGGCAAAGTCCAGTCCGATCATTTGTTCACCCCCGGTTTATTCCATAGTACGGTAATCGTCACAAAATCCCCGGGATTCACCAATTCCGCCGAGAATTTATCGGCGCAGAACAGAATCTCTTTAATTGCGGCGCTGTCAAGTTCATAGCTGCCGGAAGATTCTTCAACCGCGGCCCGCGGCATCAGGCCGGCGCCCTGAAAAGCCAGCGAAATCTTGGACGGTTTGGCGGCTGCCGCCGCTTCCCGCAGATTCCCGGGCAGCGGAGTTTCAAAGAACGGTTTCAGTTCAGCGCCCCCGCCGTAGATGGCAACCGGATATTTCCCTTGAGCAGCGGTCTGGCTTTCAATATTTTTTTTGCCTTTCGGCAGCGGCGTGGGAGTGTAGTTGACGAATCTGGCGCATATATCATATTTGAGCTGGTTTTCAGGTGAAAGCTTTTTGAATTTTTCAAAAACGGTGATGGTTTCCATTTTTTTCTCCCGCGGGAGATCAGGCAGCGGCGGACGGAAATCCGGGTTGCGGCACAGCACGGCATAGCCGAATTTCTGGTCAGGACGGGAAATCAGGGACGGATCGTGATATTCCAGCCAGGCGGTAAGCTCTTTCATGGATGTTTTCTCATGATCGTACAGGTTGAGCATGGCAATTTTCTGCGTTTTCGTGTTGCTGTTCTTCAATTGAACGGGACTGTACGAGAAGAGAAACAGCAGCGCCATATGAAATAATATGGTGATCGCAAGCGCTTCTGCTATAATTATCCGCTGATAATTATCAGGCCTGGCATTATTCATTTTGCTCAAACGTTGTTTCCTGTTTTTTCTTTGGCGGTACAGTTGCGATGAATACAGACAAATTGGCTTTTTCCGCGATGGACATTATTTTAGAAATTGTGCCGAACGGCGTTTTCTGGTCAGCCCTGAGGATAACCGTGGCCGATGTCGAATAGTTGCTGACGTTTGCCAGTTCCTGCTTCAGCGTTTCCCAGGAGACCACTTTTTCATTAAAGTATATTTCACTGCCGCTCTCGGTCATAGTCACGGTAATGACGAATTTTTCGACGCCCAGCGTTCCTTTGGTTCCGATTTCAGGCAGATCCACTTTGATTCCGGAAACCTGCACGAAAGAACTGCTGAGCATGAAAAAGATCAGCAGCAGGAACAGCACCGCCAGCATCGGCGACAGGTCGGGCCGCCCGGAAAGCGGTTTCAGCCTGGGTTTGAAGCTTTCTGAATAACGGTTATTCATTTTCTGCCTGCGGTTTACGGTTTGATTTGTGATGTTTAAAGAAATAGTTGATTTCAGATGCCGCCCGCTCCATTTCCTGACAGATGGAATGGATGCGCGAAGTCAGGTAGTTATATGCGATATAGCACGGGATGGCGACACAAAGACCGGCGGCAGTAGTTATCAGCGCCATATTAATGTCGCCGGACAAATCCGCCGCGGAAAGATAAACACTTTTGGCGTGAATAGTCTGGAAAGCGCGCATCATGCCCAGAACGGTGCCGAGCAGCCCCAGCAGCGGTGCAATATAGCCGATTGTCGCCAGCAGATTGACGTGGCGTTCCAGTTTCGGGATTTCCTCCATGTTGGCATCGCCGATTGCCTGGCGGAGATCATCATCGCCGCGTTCGTAGGCCAGAATCGCCGCCGCCAGGACTCGCGCGACCGGTCCGGGAGTGTTATCGCAAAGGCTGATCGCCTCAATGAAACCATCCCGTTTCAGTACGTTAACCAGTCCTTTCACCAGCTCCTTCACGTTTATCTGCTCCCGGTGAAACTGAAACCACTTTTCAAGAAAGTAATAAACCGCGATCAAACTGCAAGCGAAAATAATCCACATTACCGGTCCGCCGTCTTTCATCATCTGCATGAAAAGCATATTAAAATTCCTTCTGTTGTTTAAGGCTTTATATCTTGAATTTAGACTTTATATTCGAAATGATCTTCCTGAAATCCTCTCCCGTCTCCAACTGCATGGATTCCAGATGCCGGTATATTTTTATTGCTTCGGCGGCGCTTTCCGGAGTTCCCTGCCGCATATATATCATGATTGCGGCATAGGCGGCCTTGACCGTCCATACCGGTTTAATTTTGTCTCCGCCTTCGCTCTTGTCAATTTTATAACCATAAATCAATTCTGTAAAAAACTCAAGCGCTTTTTCATCCTGGTTCAGGCCTTCGTAGCATTTGCCCATCTTATACAATGTCTGGTCTTTAATATTCTGATTGAGGTTCTTCATCGCCATAACTTTTTCATACTCCGCAATCGCGTTATTCAGGAATTTAACTTCCTGCGTTTTGGTGTATTGCGTGTAATTGCAGTCGCCGATTCTTCCAAGAGAAGCAATTTCCAATGCTGATCCCGGCCGCAATTGCGCCGCTCTGCGGTAATAAACTGCCGCATCGGTATAATTACCGCCGCCGGAGGAGATGTTGCCGGCCAGGAAAAGAGCGTCCGCCATCGTTTTGCTGTTCGGATATTTATCGAAAATTTCCTGAAGCAGTTGCATGGCGGCGGAACTGCCTGTGAGATTTTCCGCAATAGCAGCCCGGTCATAAAGGGCCTGCGGAACAATATCCTCCTTGTCTGAGTACAACTGACCGATCCTCTGAAGCACCTGATCCGCATCTTTAAGCTTGCCGCTGTTTCTCAGATAATCCACCTGCCAGAAAAAAGCCGCTACCGCGAAAGGCGAGTCCAGATATTTCTTTTCCAGCAACTCATTTATCCTGGCGATTTCTTCGGTATCGCCGTTGAAATAGGCGGCATAAAGACATTTATACAGCGCATTTGCCGCCAGCGGATTCTGCGGATAACGTTTCACAAAGTCTTTAAAGATTTCCGCGGCTTTGGGAAAATCGCGCAGCCGGAACGAAATATTTCCGGCGTCAAACAATGCCGACGGAGAATGCTCATTATCCGGATTGCTTCTGACGAAAGCCAGATACCCCTCTCTGGCCTCCGCGTATTTTTCCAGTTTATCCAGAATAAATGACTGGTAATAATCAGTTTCCATGGCGATTTGCGGGTCGGAGTTTTCCTTCTGTATTTTTCTGGCAACTTCCAGCGCAGTCGCATATTCGGCGAGTTTAATCAGCGATTGCATCGTCCAGAACATGCTGTCGGTTTTCCACTGGCTGTTCCTGGATGAAATGTCAATGAACACGTCGGCGGCCTGACGGTAAAGTTTATGGTCAAAATAGAACTTGCCGAGAATAAATTTAGCCTCAAGCTGTTCTCCCTCAGTCAAGCCCTTTTCCGCAATGGCGGAAAGCATGTCGGAGGCGGCTTTAATTTTACCGGAGGCCGACAGCAGAGCAATGGTCTGCCTTAGGGCATTTATCCGTTCGGCCGGCGTTATGTGCGAATCTTTTATCACTGATTGGTAAATGTTGACTGCGTCGTCATTCATATTCTGTTCCGCGTACAATCTGGCGCATTGTATTTTTATTTCCGTGACATCCGGGGAATCCTGATAGAATTCAATATATTTCATGGCAGTCGTCGCCGCCGCTTTCTTCATATTGGCTTCAACATAAGTGTTTATCAGCAGCCGCAGCGAACTTTTACGGTCATACGAAGACGGGGCAAAATCGAATGCGTCTTTCAAAAAAATGATTGCGTCGCCGGGCGTCCCGGTTTTCAGAAAGTGTTTTGCCGCCAGCATATTGACTTTAAAAAGCAGCGGATTTGCGGTCTTGGGAACGGTGTCTATCAGAGAAGCATAGTTCTTTTTCAGGTCGGAGAACCGCTTTTCCTGGATCATCAGCAGAAGAGAAAGGATTTTCAGGGCTGGAAGATCTTTATTGTTGGCGACTTTAAGTTCGGCATTAAGCAGGACGCTGCTGTCGCTGAGGCTGCCGCCCATGATCATGGCATATAATTTCTGCCGGAAGCCGATGGATTCCCAATCGGTGCCGCTGCCTGATTTTTCCAGCAACCCGTAGATTTCCGATGCCTCAAACCATTTTTCCTGCTGCAGCATAACGAAACCAAGTGCGGAAAGAAGCTGAAAATACAAATCTCCGGTAATAACTTTGTCCGAAAGCGTGTCCCGCAGCAGTGACTCAGCTTCGGCATATTTAAACCGCAGCATAAGGATGTCGGCATGATAAAGGACTTTTCGCACCCGTTCGATCAGCGGAAATTTCTTTTCATATTCATCCAGCATAAGTTCCGCTTCGTCCGGCATTGACGCCCGGACGCAGGCTGTGATATAACGCTCCATGGCATCTTTCAGGTCCTGGTTATTTCCTGAACTTTCCTCAATGTAACGTTTGTAGAAAACAACTGCCTGTTCAAATGAACCATTGTAGAAAGCGCTGTCGCCGAGCTGGCAATTGCGGTTTCTGCTGCTTTCCTCGACCGCCGGACAAAGAGTTGAGACGAAGATTAAAAGTATCAGGGCAGCAAAAAATTTGAAGCCCGGGACAACACTGACGCCAACGCGTTTTATGTATAATCTCGGGCATTTTCTGGTCTCACAGGTTTTTATCCCAGAAATGTTAAGCAATTTCAAATTCCTGTGTATTACTTTTTATCCTTCGGGTCTTCAGCAACCTGCTTTTTGTCCTTCGGGTCTTCAGCCGCCTGTTTTTTATCTTTCAAGTCGCTTTTAGCCTTTTCGTCATCAGCCGCCAGTTTTTCGCGAATCTTAGCCAGCAATCTGGCTTCGAATTCTCTATTGGCATCCAGATATGCTTTGGTCTGTTCCCGGCCTTGAGCAATCTGCTCGCCTTCGAAGGAGAACCAGGAACCGCGTTTTTCGAGAATCCCCATGTCCGAAGCAACATCCAGCACCGAACCGGACCTTGAAATCCCTTCGGAATAGTTAATGTCGAATTCGGCATTTTTAAATGGAGCCGCCAGTTTATTTTTGATCACTTTGACTCTGGTGCGGTTGCCGATCACTTCGCCGGAAGGATCTTTTATCGCCGTGATTTTACGGATATCCAGGCGGATGGAACAGTAAAATTTCAGGGCGTTGCCGCCGGGAGTGGTTTCCGGGTTGCCGAACATGACCCCGATTTTTTCACGAATCTGATTGGTGAAAATGATACAGGTGCGGCTTTTGCTGGCGGCACCGGTAAGTTTGCGCAGCGCCTGAGACATCAACCGCGCCTGAAGCCCCATGTGCGAATCGCCCATCTGACCTTCAATTTCCGCCCGCGGAACCAGTGCGGCGACAGAGTCAACAACCAGAACGTCCACCGCATTGCTGCGGACCAGGGAATCAACAATATTCAACGCATCCTCGCCGCAATCCGGCTGGGAGATTAACAAGTCGTCAACGTTGACGCCGATTTTTTTGGCATATGTCGGATCAATGGCATGTTCGGCGTCAATAATTGCCGCAACCCCGCCGGCCCGCTGGGCATTGGCGATGACATGGAGACAAAGCGTGGTTTTGCCGGAGGATTCAGGACCGAATATTTCAACAATTCTGCCTCTGGGCAGTCCGCCGGTGCCAAGCGCGATATCAAGCGCCAGTGAGCCGGTGCTGATGGTCGGAACATCCGCATGCATCGAGTTATCGCCAAGACGCATGATGGAACCTTTGCCGAACTCTTTTTCGATCTGGCTGATGGCTATTTCCAGATTTTTATTTTTTGATGCCGCGCTTTCGTTCTTATCACTTTTTTCGCTCATAATAATCCTCTATTGATTGCCGGATTTCTCCAGTATGTTATTTTCTTCAGGTTCGTAATTCCGCCGTGCCGGTTAAATGTCCAGATCTTTGACTGTGGCCGCATATTTTTCAATGTAATCACGGCGCGGCTCGACGATGTCGCCCATCAACAGGGTGAACATCCGTTCCGCCTGGACTGCATCTTCCATTGTAACTTTAATCATCTTTCTGGTAGACGGGTCCATTGTGGTTTCCCACAACTGTTCAGCGTTCATTTCACCAAGACCTTTGTAACGCTGAATCTGCAGGCCCTGTCTGCCGTTTTTCTTAATCAGCTCGAAAAGGTCTTTAAGCGACTTCGCCTGTTCGACTTTATCACCGCTGGTTACTTCAAATAGTTTATCGGGACCTTCAAAAAGATTATCTATCGAAAGATTGTGGTTCTTTACCTCGACGGCAATATCTTCGCAATGTTTCGATTCGAAAATGCTGATCAGGTCAACCGCGGAACTGATTTTTTCCCGGATTTCCAGTTCAATCTGGCTTTCAGCCGCAGTTCCTTCTGCGGCGGCTCCCTGTTCCGGAGCTGCAGCATCCGCATCAATAGCCGGGATTTCTCCGATAATTGCGGAGAGGCGTTCTTCAGTGGCCCTGATGAATTCCGCTTCTTCCTCCTGAGTGTAGACATATTGCTGGGTTGTGGTGCCGTCGTTCTCGCGGACGTTAATTAACGCCATCGGGAATTTGCCGTCGCCATTTATCATGCCGAAATATTTGACCGGATCAATGCCGTAGCGGTGAAGCCCGTTGCTGGCATGTTGAACCTTTGAAAATATCTCGGTCAGTTTCATCGCGACTTCTTTGGTTACCGGCTGGCCGCCGCCGTCCTTGATTTCAATATCCTCGCTGCCGAGTTCGGAAAGATAAGTGTCCAGTTGCTCTTCAGTGTCAATGTAGCGTTCTTTTTTGCGCCTTCTGACTTTGAACAGCGGCGGTTTCGCGATATAAACACTGCCGGCCTCAATCAGCGGTTTCATCTGACGATAGAAGAACGTCAGCAGCAGCGTCCGGATATGAGATCCGTCAACGTCCGCGTCGGTCATAATTACAACGCGGAAATAACGGCGTTTGACAACATCGAAGTCTTCGTCGCCGATGCCGCAGCCGATAGCCGCCACCAGTGACTGAATTTCCTTGTTTTCCAGAACTTTATCCAGACGGGCTTTTTCCACGTTCAGGAGTTTACCGCGAATCGGCAGAATCGCCTGGAAGCTGCTGTCGCGGCCCTGTTTGGCGGAGCCGCCCGCGGAGTCCCCTTCCACGATGTAGAGTTCACATTTTGCCGGATCGCGGCTGGAGCAGTCGGCCAGTTTGCCGGGCAGCGAAAAACCGTCAAGCGCGCCTTTGCGCTGCACCAGTTCACGGGCTTTTCTGGCGGCTTCGCGGGCTCTGGCGGCGGTCATTGCTTTCAGTATGATATCACGGGCGGTCTGGGGGTTTTCCTCAAGGAATTCGCCGAGTCCGTCATTGATGATAGATTCCACGATGCCGCGCACGTCGCTGTTGCCGAGTTTAGTCTTGGTCTGTCCTTCAAACTGCGGATCGGAAAGCTTCACGCTGATTACGGCGGTAAGGCCTTCGCGGGTGTCATTCCCGGTCATGGCCTTTTCGTTCTTCAGCATGTTGTTGTTTTTGGCATAATTGTTGATTGTTCTGGTCAACGCGCCCTGAAAGCCGGTAAGATGAGTGCCGCCTTCAATCGTATTGATGTTGTTGGCGTAGCTGAAAATGTTTTCGCTGAAGCCGTCATTATACTGCATTGCCAGTTCAACGTCGATATTGTCCTTTTCGCGGCGGAAGTAAATCGGCACCGGATTCAGCAACTGCTTGTTGTCGTTCAGCATTTTGACAAATTCCACGATGCCGCCTTCGTAATGGAATTTCTCAAAACGTTCGCCGGAACCGTCTTCGTGGGTTCTTTCGTCCTTGAGCGTGATCGTGATTCCGCGGTTCAGGAACGCCAGTTCGCGCAGGCGGTTCGCCAGAATATCCCAAATGAAAACCGTATCGGGGAAAATGGTCGAGTCCGGTTTGAAAGTGACTTTGGTTCCGGTTTTATCCGAAGCATGGAGTTTGGTCAGCGGTTTGGTCGTGATGCCGCGTTCGAAACGGATGAAGAATGCTCCGCCGTCCCGGTTGACTTCGACTTCCAGCCACGAACTGAGCGCGTTAACGCAGGAAACGCCGACGCCGTGAAGGCCGCCGGAAACTTTATAGGAATCGTGGTCAAATTTACCGCCGGCATGAAGGACGGTCAGCGCCACTTCGACAGCCGGCTTGCCCTGCTCTTTATGCATATCCACCGGAATACCGCGACCGTTGTCAATAACGGTAATGCTGTTGTCGTGGTGAATGACGACACTGACGAAATTTGCATATCCGGCCAGCGCCTCGTCAATACTGTTGTCCACGACTTCGTAAACCAGATGGTGAAGTCCGCGCGACCCGGTATCGCCGATGTACATGCTCGGACGCACTCTTACTGCTTCCAGCCCTTCAAGCACCGTGATTTGATCCGCGCCGTAACTGCTGGAACCCGCATGGGACGGTTTTTCGATTTCAGATTCAGACATATATGAAGTACTCCTTAAAATGGGTATATTTAAACACTCAGCCATGCAACGATTTCTACATCATAAAACAGTACATCAAAAATAAGTTTTTTCCAATCCAAAACCGAAGATTTCCGGACATTAGACGGAGCCCTGAAATTTCTGCCTGAAAAGCCAGTTTGCAGTTTTGCTTTCTCGTTGTATATTATTACATGTTAACGGAAAATAGAGATTTAAACAATGTCTGGTTTCAAGAAAATTAAGCTAATCAATATTGCGGTTGCCGGCGTCGGCATTAGACGCGGGCCTTGCTGTGTTTACACAGGAGGGTCCGGACAAACGGAGAGTTGATTTTTCTTGATGATAAGACACTTGAAATTAAGTTTTAGCCATGAACTCTCCAAAACAGTTCATGGTTTTTTTATTAAACAAAACAGAGACACCGGATGGAGTGACGGAACAGATGAAAAATAGCAGATACAACCGATACGTGGAAATACTTGATACGACTTTGCGGGACGGCGAACAAACTCCGGGGGTTTCATATACCCCTGAGGAAAAAGAGCAGATCGCCAGACTGCTGCTCAACAAAGTGCGCGTTGACCGCATCGAAATGGGTTCGGCCCGCGTTTCCGAAGGCGAACAGGAAGGCGCCGCCAGGATCATTCAATGGGCGGAGAAAAAAGGCGTTAAAGAACGTATTGAGATTCTCGGTTTTGTTGATCAGGGCAAATCCATAGACTGGATCGCCGCCGCCGGAGGCTGTGTGATCAATCTGCTCACCAAAGGTTCCGAACGGCATTGCCGGGTTCAACTCGGCAAAACCCCCGAGCAGCATTTTGACCAAGTATGCCAGGAAATAGACTATGCCATTGGCAAAGGCATTGCGGTAAATGTCTATCTGGAAGACTGGTCAGGCGGAATGCGGGACAGTTTCCAGTACGTTCATGCTTTTACAAAACGTCTGCTGGAACACAAAATTGAAAGGATCATGCTGCCGGATACTCTCGGCATTCTCAATCCCCGGATGCTAACCACTTTCATGGACTGGATGTATGTGTCCTTTCCTGATATCAGACTGGATTTTCACGGCCACAACGACTACGGGCTGGCTACCGCCAATTCGCTGGCGGCAGTTAAAGCCGGCGTCAGCGGCATTCACACCACGGTCAACGGACTGGGTGAGCGTACCGGCAACCAGACTCTGTGCGAAATCACTGCCGCCATTAACGACATGACCGACCGCACCACCCATGTCTGCGAAAAACAACTCCAGTATGCGTCCAGCGTCGTGCAATCCATCTCCGGTAAGCGCACCGCCTGGAATACCCCGATCATCGGTTCAGACGTGTTCACCCAAACCTGCGGTGTTCATGCTGACGGCGACAAAAAAGGCAATCTCTATGCCAATCCGCTGCTTCCGGAACGTTTCGGGCGCAAACGCCACTACGCTCTCGGCAAACTCAGCGGCAAAGCTTCCGTGGATAAGAATCTTGAAGCGATGGGACTGGAACTGGACAAATCCACCCGCGACAAGGTCCTTATGGAAATCGTCCGGCTCGGTGATAAAAAGAAACGGGTCACCCCGGCGGATCTGCCTTTTATCATTTCCGGCATCCTGAAAACTCCGATCAGCAAACAAATTGAAATCGTAGATTACAATATCATAACGAAACTCAGTGAAACTCCGCACGCGGATGTTTCAGTCAAATATAAAAAGCAGATACTGAAGGCTGATTCAAGCGGCGACGGCGGTTACGATGCATTCGTCAGGTCTCTGCGCAAGGCGCTCAAACAGGTGGACGTTTATTTCCCGAGACTGCTGGATTATGAAGTCAGAATTCCCCCCGGCGGCAAAACCGACGCCCTCGTTGAAACCACCATTGCCTGGGAAAACCTTTCCGGCATCAGCCTGGTGACTGTCGGCGTTGACAGCGACCAGATGGTTGCCGCGATCAAGGCCACAGAAAAAATGCTGAACCTGGTACTGGCTGAAAAAAAATAACCGTTTCCTGAATATCAACGCCGGCCGGCAATAATGGACGGCTGGCGTTGTTTGTTTATACTCAAATTTTTACATAAAAAAAGCGGGATATTTATAATCCCGCCAGGCAATGAAATACTTGTCAATGGGCTATGTAGTAGTTCCGGACGTTCCTGAAGTAGTCGTTTTTGTGTTATCCTGTTTCAAGTTCTTAAAGAAATCTTTATTTTCCTTGTGCTGGGTTTTCATCTGTTCTTTCCACATTTCTTTTTCTTCCTTGGATATAACGCCGTCACTGTAAATCTGATCTATGGTCTGCTTGTTCTCCTGTACCTGTTTTTCCATTTGAGCGTCTACCTTCGCCCATCTTTCCTGCAATTTAGCCGTCATTGCACTCTTTCTGTTATCAGGAATGCTGCTGCTCTGAATCTTGCCGAGTAAATCACTACGCTGCTGAGCAACAAATGCTTTGATCTCGCTTATCTGCTGAGTGCGGAATTGATCAATCAGCGGCTTCTGGTCGGCAGGAGTTTTGCCTTTCAGCGATTCCTTGAACGTATGATGTTCTTTTCTTTTCTGCTCCAGGTAAGATTTCACCTGGGAATGATACGCTTCGATGAGGGCTTTAAGCGGATGCTGGCCTGTTCCTTTGGTTACGGCAGATGTTGTGCCGGCAGTAGAACTGGTGGTGGTGCCGGCAGTTGTTGACTGTTGTGCGAGAGCGCCGCTGAACGCGATTGACGCAATACATATAACTGCGGCTCCGATAATTGTTCTGCTGCTTTTTGTATTCATTTTCCGTCTCCTTTATTTATTTGTCTGAGTCTGTGCGACATCTTGCAAGCTTTGACCATTAAAACGAAAGAAAAGCAGATTTATTGTGCGGATACAAGAAAAAAGGCAGGCGTTTAAGCGCCTGCCTTGCAGAAACTAATACAAATAACTGAAATTAACCTACAATCAGCAGACCGGCAACCATTGCAAAAATAGCAACGGTTTCGATAATACCAATAATCATCAGATAGTTGGCAAAGCCTTTGCCGGTTTCGCCGTAAGCGTCGCAGGCGGAAGCTCCGCATTTACCCTGATACAGCGCGGAAAATCCGATGACCATGCCGGAAAAAATCCCGGTGAACAGGAAAAGCGCCCACATTTCAGGGTGAACATCCACTTTGCCTTTCATTACGATCATCAAAATCAGACCGTAAATCGTCTGCGCCAGCGGTGCGCCCGCAAACGTCAGCATCAGGAATTGTGCCGGTTTGTTCTGAAGGTAACATTTTTTCCAGGCTCCGATTGCGGCACTGCCGGCAATGCAAGACCCCAGGACGGACCCGACCGCGGAAAAACCGATTGCGGCATAACATCCGACGGTCGCCAAATCTTTCGTGAATTGCGCATCCATGATTATTCTCCTTTCAAGATGTAATCATTGTTCTAGTTTTTTAAAAGGCTTAAATGCAAATCCAGCCCATTTCAGGCCGGCATGATTCGAAAATTCCAGGGTGTTCAACCGGACGCCATGCACCAGCACAGCCAGCAGCGAAAGCGTTATGTTCATAACGTGTCCGAACAATACGGTTAAAACCGCCATCGGGATATAGAGCCATCCCGGCGATGCATGCAACAGCGATTCGCCCATGCCGTTGAAGCTTTCAGCGATGTAAAACGCGGCGACGCTGACGGCGAAAAGACGGATGTATGACAGCGTGTCTACAAACGAGCCGAGAGACTCAAGCGGGAAACTGAATACTTCGGCGGAATCGCCCCAGTGAATAAAGCAGGTCAGGATTAACAGGAATCCGACGGCATACAGGATAAACATAATCATCGGGTACGGTCCCGGGAAAATAATCAGCCGGGTTGCAAGGATCAAGTTGCCGAACAGCACGAAAATCCAGCCCAGATGGCCGATCGCCTTCCTGGATTTCAAGTCTTTCATGGCTTTCAGGATATGGCCGGTTGAAAGATGAAGAGCGGCCAGAATGAAGCAAATCAGTTCCATCCGGGAGTTTTTCAATTGCGGGTTATGGTGCGGATTCAGCCACTCCAGTCCGCCTTTTTCCATGCCGAACCAGGAGCCGCACAATGCGCCCCACACGACAGTGACGACGCTCAGCAGAATAAACAGATTTATCGGCAGCCGCAGTTTTTCGCTTTTGACAGTAAACTTGGCGATCAGCGCGGCAAGCAGGAAAATTACGCCATAACCGGCATCGGTAAAAATGACCCCGAAAAAGATCGAAAAGAAAACCAGAAAACAGATACTGATATCCGGTTCCTTATATCCTGTTGACAGTCCCAGAAAATCGAAAACCGGCTGGACCATGCGGAAAAATTTTGGCAGTTCAACCAGGGTAGGAACATTATCATTGGAATCCGGGTCGCGCAAGCCTAAGGCCCAGCCGTGGCTGATCGCTGCCTGCTTGAGCTTTTCTTCATCCCTGACCGGGACATATCCGGTGAGATAAGCGAGTTCTCCCTGCAGCGACATGCTGTCGCGGTTGCTCAGAAATTCTACCGTTTCGGAAGTCATGAATTTATATTGTTCCAGGATCTCAAGCCCCTGGGCCAGCGAATGCAGGCGCTCATCAATTTCTTTAAGCCTGGTTTCCCATTTAAGAATTTCTTCTTTGAGCGGCTTAATACCGGCAATTTTCGGCAGCGTTTCCAGCGGGATGCTTGCCGGGTCCAGCGGAGTCGTGGATATTACCGCGAAAAGACAGAATTTTTTGTCCTGATGAATTACTTCGCAGACAAAATCGTTATTCTCTTTCAGCTTAAGGAACTGACTTGGAGTCACACCGCAGGGATATACATAAATTCCCTTGTCCTCGAGCTGTTTTATGGAGTCTTCAGAAAAATCGCCCCACGGTTCAATGATTTCCAATTGATGTTTCAGTTCGCCCAGAGCTCTGGCAACGGCCTGTCTCTCATCTAGGAGGGTGAGCGTCTCCTGAACTATCGGATGCCCTTCCGTCAGCTCAAGCGGCTTTGCGCTGTGTTTATGCTTTATTTCGCCTAAAACCGCGGAAGCTTTATCAATATCCGTCATTATATGCCTGGCATCGCCTTGTTCCAGGGTATCTCCCCGCTGCTCGAACTGAAGATGCATAATACCCATGTCGCGCAGTTTGTTCAGCGCGGCTTCGCGGTCGGAGACCAGGCAGACTAAAGTAGCTTTTTTCATTGGGACGATCATGCTGCCGCCTCCTGAGATTTGCGTTTGGCAATCTTGGAGCGGGCGACGCCGGCAGTGTCATTATTGCCGAGCGCGATCCGGATGACCCGGATATTTTCCCGGCACTCAGGTATTTTAACTTTTTCGAAGAGATTAACGCGCTGTGAAGTGGTTTTCAATTCCCGCGAAAGCAACCGGAATTGCTCTTCTATTACCTTATGTGCTTCATCCAGTTCAATGATCTTCTTGACTGCTTCCACGCCATCATCAATCCATGAATCTTCCATAAACAAGTTATATTCTTTAATATTGAAACTGATGGATTTAAAAACCGGGACCTGAACTCCGCCGATGTTGGCGGTGCCGGTTTCCACGCTTTCAACATAAATGATCGAGGAAAGCAGTTTCATCGCATGTTTATCGCTGAAAAGGCTGATCCATGACACAATGTTTTTACGAAGTGCTTCCGCGGCTTCTTCATTCTCGCGCAACCTGGCCTGGCTCTTGCGGATTTCCATCTGAAGCTGCTGTTTTTTCAACTGCAGCATCGGCAGAAAACGCATGAATTGCTTCAGCGCGTCCTGCTGAGCCTTCAGTTCGGTTTTGGTCATTTTGATTTTAGCCATAGTGAGATCTCCCGGAATTGACTATTCCGGCCAATATTCCTTAATAAGGTTCATTCTGATACTGGTCTCAGTTTTGTCGAAACATTCGGCCAAAGTTTTCCAGCCCAGATCAAGGGCGTCTTCCAGCGGGATATTTTTGGACAAGTCCATCATGCGCTCTTCAAAAAGAGCCCCGTATTTGAGCAGCTTGGTGTCCCAGGCGCTCATCTGGAAACCCATCGACTGCTTTTCCAGCGTTTCTTTATAATCCGCATATAAGCGGATCATCGTGTCCATGATCGTGCGGTGGTCGGAACGGGTATCGGCATTGACCTGCTGTTTAAGGCGGCTCAAAGAACCGAACGGCTCGATACGGCCGTGACGCAGATAGAACTGGCCTTCGGTGATATATCCGGTATTATCCGGGATCGGATGCGTAATGTCATCACCGGGCATTGTGGTAGCGGTCAGAATAGTGATGGAGCCGGCGCCCTCGAAGTCAACGGCTTTTTCATAGCGTGACGCCAACTGGCTGTAAAGGTCGCCGGGGTAGCCGCGGTTTGACGGAATCTGTTCCATGGTGATGGCGATTTCCTTCATGGCGTCGGCAAAGTTCGTCATATCCGTCAGCAGCACCAGCACCCGCTTGCCTTCAAGCGCATAAGCTTCGGCGACGGCCAACGCCATATCCGGCACCAGCAGACATTCGACGACGGGGTCGGCGGCAGTATGGATGAACATGATCGAACGGGAAAGCGAACCTTCCTCGTCGAGAGTATTGCGGAAGTAAAGATAGTCGTCATATTTAAGTCCCATGCCGCCGATAATGATGACGTCAACTTCGGCCTGCAGGGCGATGCGCGCCAGTAACTGGTTGTAAGGTTCGCCGGCAACGGAGAAAATCGGTATTTTCTGGGATTCGACGAGAGTATTGAACACGTCAATCATCGGAATACCGGTACGGATCATCTTTCTCGGGATGATTCGTTTTGCCGGATTAACAGAGGGGCCGTTGATTTCGATCAAATTTTCATCCACCGGAGGGCGGTTGTCCCGCGGAACGCCGCGTCCGTTAAATACCCTGCCGAGCAGATCTTTTGACGATGAAACCCGCATCGGGTAACCCAGGAAACGCACCTGGTCACCAGTGTTGACGCCGCGGCTTCCGGCAAAGACCTGAAGATATACCTTCCGGTCCAGCAGCCGGATGACCTGAGCCAGGGAAGTGCCTCTGGCGCTGGTTACTTCCGCAAGGTCGTTATATGCGACATTGTCGGCCTCCACGGTGATAACGTTACCTGCGATCTGGATAATGCGATGATATACTTTACGCATTGCTGTGCTCCTTAACTTTTGCGTCTATTGCGCTTTCAAGCTGTTTAAACTCGTCGCTTCCGGTTTCGGAAAAGTTCCAGTCAAGAAAGTTCTGACGGAGTTCCAGAAAATAACGGCGGGCAAGGTCTTTGTCTTTAAAACCGAAATCGGCATTCAGAACCAGTACAACTTTGTTAAAAACATATTTCTGACGATCCGCATCGGTAGCGCCGTCAATTTTATCGAAAGTGTTCTGCTGGAGATAAACGTAGTCCAGAAATTCACTCTTCAAGTATAACATAAAATCGTCGATATGAGTGCCTTCTTCGCCGATCACTTTCATCATCTGGTTGACTTCATTGCCGCGCCGCAGAATCATGCGGGCTTTGGCAATATCGGTTTTATCAACGATACTCTGGTAATGGCTCCAACTGTCCAGCGGATGAATCGCCGGGAAGCGGCGCGCATCGGAACGCTCGCGGGATAGTCCGAGGAAAGCACCGACGACCTTGAGTGTCGCCTGGGTGACCGGCTCTTCAAAGTTGCCGCCGGCAGGGCTGACAGCGCCGCCGATGGTGACGGACCCGTTGGTTCCGTCATTAAGTTTAACCAGTCCGGCACGTTCGTAGAAACCGGCAATCAGCGATTCCAGATAAGCAGGGAACGCTTCTTCGCCGGGGATTTCTTCAAGTCTTCCGGACATTTCACGGAGCGCCTGCGCCCAGCGGGAGGTAGAGTCTGCCAGCAGGAGACAGTTAAGCCCCATCTGACGGTAATATTCCGCCAGCGTGACGGCAGTATAAACGGAAGCTTCACGGGCCGCAACCGGCATCGAACTGGTATTACAGATAATAATTGAACGGTCCATCAGCGTGCGTCCGGTGCGAGGGTCGTCAAGATGCGGAAATTCGCGAAGAATTTCGACGACTTCGCCAGCTCGCTCACCGCAGGCGGCAATGATGACTACATCAGCCTGGGCATGCTGGCTGAGCGCATGCTGCAATACGGTTTTGCCTGCGCCGAAAGGTCCGGGAGTACAGAAAGTCCCGCCGACCGCGACGGGGAAGAATGTATCAATAATCCGCTGCTGGGTAATCAGCGTATTTAACGGCAGCATTTTCTCTTTATATGCGGTTATCGGAATTTTTACCGGCCAGTTCTGAACCATGGTTACGCCGCGTTCTTCGCCTTTTTCATTTTTAACTCTGGCGACGGTATCGCCGATCCGGTAATTACCGGCGGCTTTTACTTCGATGAGCTCCCATGCGCCATGCAGTCCGAAAGGCAGCATGATATAATGCTTGAAAATCCCCTCCGGAACAAAGCCGATATGGTCACCGGCTTGCAGTCGGTCACCAGCTTTGGCCAGCGGCGTGAACAGCCACTCTTTTTCATAATCCAGCGCTTTCATATAAAAACCGCGCTTTAAGAAAAAGCCGGTTTTCTCCGCCAGTTCGTCAAGCGGATTCTGCAGCCCGTCATACACTTTAGTAAGCAGACCTGGTCCCAGCTCAACGCTGAGCAGTTCGCTGGTAAAATCAACCTTGTCGCCGACCTTAAGTCCGCCGGCGCTTTCAAAGACCTGCAAATCGGCGCGATTGCCGCGTACCCGGATAACTTCGCATTTCAGGCGTTCGTTGCCGATGTTGGCAAAGGCGACTTCGTTTTGTGTTACGTTCGTGTCGAATTCCACGGTCAGCATATTGCCGTTGACCCCGACTATTCTTCCTGTGCTGGAGTCTTGCATCTCAAGTGTCTCTCCTGTTATTATATATGTAAGTCATTTAATTCTCTTCCGTTTTAGTTTCAGTATCAGATCCGCTTCTGTCATTTATGGCAGCAACAATCCGGTCAAAATTCTCGTATCCATGTTCGTTATTCCTGCACAGCCACTTCTCATGGATCAGCAGCCGTAATTTGTAAATAAACAGTTTATTGACATCAAAATAATGTCCGAACTCAAGCTCATCCAGCCAATGCCAGCGGAGGCTGTCCAAATATTTTTCACGTTCCGCCGGATTGGGTTTGGCATACGCTTCCTGAATGCCGCGGTCGATGTCAGAAGAGTCATCGCCTTTCGGCATGGCGCGATTTGCATTTTCGCTTTTGCGCCCGGCCCGGTATAATGCCATACGCTTGCGCAAATTCTTCTCTAAAGCAAGCCACTGGAATGCGCTGGTATCTGCGGCAAAAGGACTGTCTTTCAGCGGAACAAGTGAAACCGCGTCAAGCAATTGCAAATCATTTCCGCTGATCTGCTCTTCGCATAAACGCCGGAACTCTCCGCTGTTTATAGACGGAGTTTCCTCCAGCTTAATGAATGGTAAAGAGCAAATCAGATAATAGTACTGTTTCATATCGCGGCTTCGGCTTTTATTTTAAGAATTACGCCTTGATCATTTCGGCCAGGCGCGGACCGACATAGGCACAAATGATGTCGGCAATAGCTTCATCAGAAAAATCGAAAAAGACATTATCGCCGCTGACGCTGAATTTCAGTCCGGAATCAATATCCTGCCCGGCAAGAATCCGCGGAGACTGCTTAAGGTCTCCCGCAAGCCCGGCCTTCAACTGTTTTTCCATTTCCGCCAGATCTTTTGCCGCAACCAGAAGCTCAAGCTTAGGTTCAGCATCCGGGTTCTGATTTTTAAATCCTTCAACCATCTGGCGCAGAATGGAAGCCATGAATTCAGGGGTCATCGCGGCTCCGATATTATTTTTGATGACATTTTCCAGCCTGGATTGAAATTCCTGACGCAATTTTAAAATAATATCTCTGGCTGCCTGCGATACCGCTGATTTGCCTCTTGCCTCGTTATTGGCCGCATCGGTTTCTGCCTGTTTTCTGATCTCTCCGGCTTCCTGTCTGGCGGCGTTGATAATCTCCTCGGCCTGCTTTTTCGCAGCCTGGATTATGGTATTTTTTTCATCGTCGGCCTTTTTAATGCCTTCCTGATGTATCCTGTCTAAAAGTCCCTGCAGTTCTTCGGCCATATACAAACCTCCTGTTGGCAGGTGAATGTTTAAATAAAAAATTAAAAAACCGACCTAACATATATTCTGAATTTGAAAATTGCAAGAGAAAAATCCGTGAAAATTGATTTTAAAAAATGAAAACAACTCAATTTTATCAAGCCTGTAGTTTGCAGTGTGAAAAGACTGAATCGGAAAATGAGAGATCAAGATAGATTATTATTAGTTTTTGTGCTTTTGGCGGTTATTGACGCATCCAGCCGCTTTTGCATTTTCTCCGCATGACGGGCTTTCATTTTGCGGGCAAATCTTAGCGCAGTGATATAACCCGGGGGAATGGCTATTGCCGAAAGAATGGCTCCGCCGATCAGATAGGGGATGCCTAGCTCCCGTCCTGCGTTTACCAGCTCCTCCATCGACACATTATTATACAAATCGGATAATACGGTTTTAACCTCCGCCATAGACAGCGGGTCACAAAGAATATAACCGCCGAGCATGCACTGCAGCGGATAGATAATCGGGATTGTGAATTCATTTGAAAACGCAAACGTGACGCCAAACGCGGTAATTTTATTGCACCGGAAAATAAACGCCAGCAGCAGGATCGTAACGGTATGCAGACCGATTGGAATTAAAAGTGCGGCCAGCAGCCCGAGCGCCGCACCGCGGGCAATACATTCAGGAGAGCTTTCCTGGCGGAACAGCTTGATAAAATAGATGACGCATTTCTTCCAGCGCTGTTTAAGCCTGAGCCTCATTCTTTATCTCATTTGGTTAGTGCTAATTGCTTCTTTTTTACTACTCTGGGAGTCGGCAGGCGACAAAAAAACCTCCGGATACTGTTCCGCAAAAGTTTTTCAACAACTGCAGAACTCTCCGGGAATTCATGACCGCGTTGCTATATTATTCCTGCATAAATCGTTTTAGCAGTCTCAAACATTTCCATGCTCCTTTAAATTAACCATTGAATTCAATTTTTTCAAATTATTTCAGAAATTACCGTGATTTATTAACAGGGCTCAAAAACAGTCCCGATTTGCTCCTTTCGTGAAAAGCGAAAAAGAAGATTGACTTTTTTATATACAATGACAATTTATTAATAACATTGATTTCTTGTTGCGAAGTGTGCGAATATCAGATTATTCTCTGTTTTAACAGAATAGTGGATATTACAGTTTTGTTATCATTATTGTTTGATGTTACAATTTTGTAATCATTATTTCTACAAATTTGTATATAGTTTACATTTTGCCCAAACGGCATTATTGATGTTATGCATATATAAGTTATTGTCTTAAAGGTATTTATTGAGTATATTGTCTCTATTGGCATAGATTTTGCTAGACTAGACTTGAACAGATTAAAATTCTTTAAAGAACTCAAAACATAAAACAATCCGGAGGGATAAAAAATGAGCGGTTCAGTAAGAAAGCAGGCAATCGCGGCAATCGCTGCGGAATCCAACTGCGAAAACAAGGATGTCAAAGAATTAGCTATCACTGAAATCTACGGACAGGATGTGTTCAGTGTCAAGGTGATGATGGATTATCTTCCCAAAGACACTTACAAGAAACTGCTGTCCACAATCAGAAAAGGTGTTGCAATTGACGCATCCATCGCGGACGACGTCGCAAATGCGATGAAACAATGGGCCATCAGCAAAGGCGCCAGCCATTACACTCATTGGTTCCAACCGCTGACCGGCTCAACCGCCGAAAAACATGATGCATTCGTCGAAGCCGACCGTGACGGCGCGGTGATCATGAATTTCTCCGGCAAGAACCTGATTCAGGGCGAACCGGATGCTTCCAGTTTTCCGTCCGGCGGCCTGCGCGCCACTTTCGAAGCCCGCGGCTATACTGCCTGGGACCCGACCAGCCCGGCCTTCATCAAAAAAGGCAGAAACGGCGCAACGCTCTGCATTCCGACCGCGTTCTGCTCCTACACCGGAGAAGCGCTGGATAAAAAGACGCCGCTGCTGCGTTCAATTCAAATTCTCGGTGAGCATACCAAACGCCTGCTGAAATGCTTCGGCGAAAACAGCGATGAAAAGATTGTTACGACACTTGGCGCGGAACAGGAATATTTCCTGATCGACAAGCGTCTGTATATGTGCCGTCCGGACCTGATTCAGGCTGGCAGAACACTATTTGGAGCCGTTCCGGCGAAGCATCAACAGCTTGAAGACCATTATTTCGGTGCGATTAAACCGCGCATCCTCGCGTTCATGACCGATATTGACCAGGAACTGTGGAAGCTTGGCATCCCCGCCAAGACCAGGCACAATGAAGTTGCCCCGGCGCAGTTTGAGTTAGCTCCGATGTTCGAAGAACTTAATCTGGCTGTTGACCACAACATGATTGTCATGGAAGTAATGCGTCAAATTGCCGACAGCCACGGCCTCGTCTGCCTGCTCCATGAAAAACCCTTCGCAGGCATTAACGGCTCGGGCAAACATAACAACTGGTCCATCAGTCAATCCGGCAGAAATCTGCTTGAGCCGGGAAAAGATCCGCACCAGAATGCGATTTTTCTGACTGTGCTGTGTGCGATTATTCAAGCTGTAGACCGTCATGCTGATCTGCTGCGGGTTTCCACCGCTCATGCCGGCAATGACCACCGTCTTGGCGCCAACGAAGCGCCGCCGGCAATCATTTCGATTTTCCTCGGCGACCAGTTGACGGATGTTATCGAACAGATTGAAAAAGGCGAAGCAAAATCATCCAAGGCCGCAAAAGTTATGCAGATTGGAGTTGATACTCTGCCGCCGCTCCCGATGGATGCCACTGACCGTAACCGTACCAGCCCGTTCGCCTTTACCGGAAACAAGTTTGAATTCAGGGCAGTAGGTTCCAGCCAGTCCTGCGCGGGACCGAACATTACGCTGAACACCATTGTTGCAGAGTCTTTTGACGAAATTGCAACCATCCTGGAAAAGGCCGGCAAAAAAGATTTCAACAAGGCTCTTCAGACCCTGCTCCAGAACATCATCAAAAAGCACAAACGGATCATTTTCAACGGCGACAACTATAGTGCAGCCTGGCTGAAGGAAGCTACCAGGCGCGGACTTTATAATTTCCGCAAGACTCCGGAAGCGCTGGACCGTCTGGTAGCCAAAGAAAATGTCGCGTTATTCGAAAAATATAAAGTGCTGTCCAATGCCGAAGTCCACAGCCGCTATGAAGTGTTCAAAGAAGAATACCATAAGAAGCTGAAGATTGAAGGCGAACTGGCATTGAACATGGTAAGTACCATGTATCTGCCTACCGCGGCAGTCCAGATGAATAAACTGGCGGATACAGTTGCCAAGCTTTCTTCGATCGGAATCAAATCCGGAGTCAAAGAACTCAAAGCGTCCATTGAAGAGATCGGCGGAATTATCGCTAAAATTGATGCGGCGGCAACTGCATTGAAGAAAGAAGTGGCTGCTGACAAACCGGCAAAAATTGCCGAAGCTCTCGCGCCGCTGAGAAAAGCAGTTGACGCACTGGAGCTGGTCGTGGATGATTCAATCTGGCCGCTGCCGAAATACAGCGAAATGCTTTTCATCTACTAAATCGTTCCGGTTTCATCAACAAAACCATGCGGGGAAAGAATCCTGACAGATTCTTCCCCGCTTTTATTTTTAACTGAAAAAAACAGCCTTTTAGAGCGGCAGATTTCTATCCGGCAAAATATACTCTTTGCTGTATTTTTTTCTTAAAACGGCAAATTTATTAAAAAAATTCTTGCGTTTTCAGAAAATTATGGTCTCTTATATAGTCCGTTACCAAAAATAATATCCAGGGAAGTATTATAGAGATCGGTTTTTATATATTATGGCTATGGAAAATAAAGTATCTCATGTAATTGAATTTAACAGTAAAAATTCTACTTACAATAAGATTGTAGAAACAGATGTTGCCACTGGAAGTGAAACCCTGATCTGGAAAAAAGAGAATGTCAGGGAGCTTGCCATACTGGATAAAGTAAGATATCTGTCCCCCCAGGAATGGTCTTGTCTGCTAAGCCAGCTCAATGCGATTATTGAATATAATAACAGCGTGTCAGATCCCGATGAAATGGTGAGCGTGGAAGGCGGACTGGTTACTATTTTTGACATTTTCCCGAATGACTATAAAAATGCCAGCGGGAATTTTCTGCCCGGAGGCACTTTCTTCTACAGGCAGAAAATAGATGACGGGAAATATACTTTCGGCTACAGCGGCGTTGTATGGAGAGTGGGCAATCCCAATATTCCCAAATCATATATTGAATTAAAGTCAAAAGATTTCAGCGCCACCAATACTGTTTCGCTTGGCCGTTTCGGCTCCACCAAAAAAGAAACGCCCAAACCGGTGCCTAAAAAAGAAGAACCCAAGCTGGCTACTAAAAAAGAGATACCCCCGGAACCTTTGGACAGCGGCGCAAATATTGATCTGCGCAGAGCGTACAGTCAAATGGGCATTAAATTTTAAAGCTCTGCTGACGATCCGGTACCGGTCTTCATGCTCCGTCAGAACATAAAAAAATCCCCGTCAGAAGACTGTCGGGGATTTTTTATTGGGAACCTGTATCAGCCGCGAATCAGCGCAAGCAGTTCGTCGCGCTTTGTTTCCATTCCGGCCCGGGTTTTAGCTTCGACGATCAGCCGGAGCAGCGGTTCGGTGTTGGATGAGCGGACGTTGAACCACCAGTCGTTGTATTCAACTGAAATGCCGTCCAGTTCAAACATGCGGCCGTCAGCGTATTTCGCCTTGATTTTGGCGAGGACTGCCGGCACATCGGCGACTTTGGAATTAATTTCGCCGCTGGCGAAGTATTTCCGGAGCGGCGCAACCAGCTCGCTGACCTTTTTGCCGGTCTTGCAAATGAGGTTGGCCAGTTTGATGAAAGCCAGTCCCTGGGATTCGGCGGTGTAGTTTTCCCGGAAATAATAATGCCCGGAAAGTTCCCCGGCAAACACTGCGTCATACTGCCGCATCTGGGCTTTAATGAACGCATGTCCGACACGGGACATGATCGCCTTGCCGCCGTTCTGTTCAATACACTCCTTAACCGCCCAACTGCTTCTGAGGTCATAAAGAATCGTGGCAGGGCCGTCGGACAGGATATCCTGGGCAATCAGCGCGGTGAAAAGGTCCATCGGGATGACCTCGCCCTGATTGTCAACAAAGCCGCAGCGGTCGGCGTCGCCGTCAAAACCGGCCCCGAAATCAGCGCCGGTTTCCCGGACTTTTTCACGCAGGGCGTCTAGGGTGTCGAGCTTCAGCGGGTTGGCTTCGTGATTCGGGAACGTGCCGTCAAGTTCCTTGTACAGCGGAATTATTTCAAACAAGTTTTCAATGCCGGCGATTTCATACGAGCCCATGGCATTCGCGTAATCAACGACAACTTTGAGTTTGCGGCTGAGCTTGGCATGTTTTGCGAGAAAAGCCCCGTATTCAGGCGCAATGTCATACGTGGTGATTTTACCTTTGACATCAGATTTTTTCCAGCTTTTCGCGGCGACGATCTGTTCAATATCGGCAATCCCGGTCGCGCCGCTGATCGGCACCGCCTGGGCTCTGCACAGCTTGAACCCGTTCCATTCGCCGGGATTGTGCGACGCGGTGATAATAATGCTGCCGTCCGCCCCCAGCTTGCCGTTGGCAAAATAGGACATCGGGGTGGAGCAGAGACCGAGATTGATGACATCCGCCCCCTGGTCCGTCATGCCTCTGGCCAGCGCATCGAACAGGGGTTTGGAATGCGGGCGCATATCCCTGCCGACGACGACTTTCTTCGCGCCGGTGAATTCGATATAGGCGCGGCCTATCTGTTCAGCGATTTCTTCATTAAGCTGTTCGGGGTAAATCCCGCGGATATCATAAGCTTTATAAATTCCGGACATTAATTGCCTCCTTTAGATAGTTTTATTGAACAACTTATAAAATACTCTTCCGGATTTACTCTATCAAATCCGGATTCGGCGAATATTTCATAAAATATCATCTAATTCAGACGCTGAATTATGACTCCTCTCTTTCCCCGTTTTGAGCGCATGACCCCCTCAACGGTTTTCGTAATCCGGGAGTTCCGGTAAAACCGGGGATCGCCGTTATCGGCAATCGCGCCCATATTATTCCCATAAATTTCCACTCATAGTCCCCATTAGGAACTATAAACCCCGGTGATGAAAAGCGCCGGGTGGCCAAGCTGCGCGAGTCATCGTCGGTGAAGTCCGAACGCGGCAGTTTTTTTGAAAATATACTTGCAGACGCGATGAATTAATATATCTTTCATAAACCGCAAGCGCCGGAGAAAAATTATGGATATGCAATTCAGTTCCGGAAACGAGTCGCTGGACAGTGTTCTGGGGGGCATCCGCCAGGGCGATAATTGTGTCTGGCAGGTTGACCATATTGAGAATTACCGGTATTTCGTCAACGCGTTTGTCCGGAAAGCCGCCGCAGACGGCAGGAAAATCATCTATTTCCGTTTCGCCCCCCATGAATCCCTGATCCCGGAAGGCGTGCAGGTTAGTGAGTATAAATTCGCGCCGGAAAAGGGGTTTGAAAACTTCCTGATCGGCATCCTGGACGTTATTGACGAACACGGAACCGGCGGCTGTTATGTTTTCGACTCCCTTTCCGACCTGGCGGCGGACTGGAACTGCGACCGGATGCTGGGCTGCTTCTTCATGCTGGTCTGCCCGCATCTCTACAAGCTGGATACCGTGGCGTACTTTGTCATCATCCGCAATATGCACGGTCCGCTGGCCACCGACATCATCCATGACACGGCCCAGGTGGTGATCGACATCTACGCTGGCAAAGAGCATATTTACATTCAGCCGATAAAGGTCAAGAACCGCTATTCCCCGACGCTGTACATGCTGCACATCTGCCGCAGTGATGTGTTCATGCCGGAAACCCGCAGTTATGTGGTGTCCAAAATCCTCGGGGGCATCGAACAGCCCTGGCTGAACTTCACCATTGACCGGCCCGGCATCTGGACCAATATCATTATCAACGCCAAGCGCCTGCACGATCAACTGCAAGCCGGCGCCGTCAGTTTTCCGCCGGAGGCTGATCGCGAAGCATTGCGCAGAAAGCTTATCCGGATGATGATTACGGAGGATGAATCCGTCTTTAATTTAAGCTGCAAATACTTTGAACTGGGCGACCTGATCGCCATCGCCAAGCGGATGATCGGCACCGGGCTGATCGGGGGCAAATCCGTCGGCATGCTGCTGGCCCAGTCCATCATGAAGAAAGCCGACCCCAAATGGGAGACCAGGCTGGAGCCGCATGACTCCTTCTTCATCGGTTCCGACGTGTTCTATACTTATATCATCCAGAACGACTGCTGGTGGGATTTGCGCCGGATCAAACGCTCGACCGGCGACTTTTCCGCCGCGTCCGAATTCAGGCGCAAAATTCTGCGGGGGCATTTCCCGAAAGACGTCGAGGAGCGGTTCAAGCTGATGCTTAATTATTACGGGCAAAGTCCGATCATCGTGCGTTCCAGCAGCCTGCTGGAAGACGCTTACGGCAATGCGTTTTCCGGCAAATATGAAAGCTATTTCTGCGTCAACCGCGGTACGCCGGAGGAGAGAATGGAGGCATTCGCCGAGGCGGTCAGAAATGTTTATGCCAGCACCATGAACGAGAACGCGCTGGCGTACCGGCTGCACAAAGGGCTGCTGGAAAAGGAGGAACGCATGGGGCTGCTGGTTCAGCGCGTATCAGGCAATTTCCATGAACATTCCTATTTCCCGCAAATCGCCGGCGTCGGCTACTCGTTTAATCCGTTCGCCTGGAATAAAAAAATCGACCCGTCAAAAGGGGTTTTGCGCCTGGTGTTCGGCCTGGGCACCCGCGCCGTGGAGCAGCATGCCGGCGATCACACCCGGATTGTGGCCATCAATCAGCCGCTGCTGCGCCCTGAATCCGATGCCGGCCAGATTGGAAAATACAGCCAGAAAATTATGGATATCCTGAGTTTCAACTCCAACAAGCCGGAATCCGTGAAATTCAGCGATATCGCGGGCAATGAAAACATTCCGGCGCTGTCGC
This sequence comes from Victivallaceae bacterium, assembly GCA_041665605.1. GTDB lineage: Bacteria > Verrucomicrobiota > Lentisphaeria > Victivallales > Victivallaceae > CAIPAT01. The sequence continues at coordinate 32,315 of JBAYIO010000009.1, forward strand.
TTTTCGCGTCAAAGGACGAGGAGATGCTTGAACGGGCGAAACAGATGAAAGTTAAAAAAGTGTTTCCGTGGATATTGTCTTTTGAAAAGCTGCTCACATGCACTGAATTCATTCAGGACATGGGTGAAATTCTTAAAACGCTGGAGGAAGCGTACCGGCATCCGGTGGACATTGAATTCTCGGCAAACTTCGTCAATGAGGAGGAATACCGGATTAACATTCTGCAATGCCGCCCGTTTCATTTTACCGGCAACGCCAAAGAACTGGTCGCCCCGCAGAATATACCGGACGGGGATATTCTGCTCCGCACATTCGATCCGCTGCTGGGGCAAAGCAAATACGATCCGGTCGGCAAGATCATTTACATTGAGCCTGAACGCTACAGTTCAATGTCCATCCAGGACCGGTATGCCGTCGCCCGGCTGATCGGAGAAATCACCAATTATTTCACCCATGACGACAATCTCATGCTGATCGGCCCCGGCCGCTGGGGCACGGCGATGCCGTCGCTGGGCATTCCGGTTAATTTCAATGAAATAAAGAATGTCTCCATACTCTGTGAACTGGCGCTGATGCACGAAAATCTCAGTCCGGACATTTCACTGGGAACACATTTTTTCAACGATCTGGTTGAAATGCAGATCATGTATATGTCCATGAACATCATCAGCGCCGGCAATCTGTTCAACCGCCATTACATCACCGGCGCGCATAACCTGCTGCCGGACATTATTCCCGCCCGCGCCGACATGGCGGATGCGGTCTTCGTCGTTGACGCGGCATCCATCAAGCAGGGTTATGCCTGTTACATTCATGCGGATACGGTAAAACAGAAAGGCATGGTATTTTTCCGCAAAGGAGACGAAAAATGAATCGAAGCATTGCACAGTATTTATTAGACAGCATTAAAACCATGGGTGTTGCAGATGTATTCGGCGTTCCCGGCGACTTTTCGTTTCCGCTGACTGATGCGGTCTGCAATGACCCGGAGTTGCGCTGGATCGGCAACTGTAACGAGCTCAACGCCGCCTATGCCGCCGACGGCTATGCCAGAATCAAAGGTTTCGCCGCCTTGTCGACGACGTTCGGGGTCGGGGAACTTTCCGCGCTCTGCGGAGTTGCCGGGGCTTACGCCGAGCATCTGCCGGTTATCCATATTGTCGGCATACCGCCGACAAAAACAATGCTGAACAAGCGGATCGTCCATCACACGCTTGGCACCGGTAACTTTGAAATCTTCAAACAGGCAGCCTCCAGCATGGTTTGCGCCTCGGCGACGCTTACGCCGGAGAATGCAATTCCAGAAATAAAGCGGACGCTTGAAGCGGCAGTTTACCATCACCGCCCGGTATATTTTGCCATTCCGCTGGATTACGGCAATCTGCCGGTTATCGGCCGGGAGGAAATTGGCGTTTTGACCATCCCGCGGAGCGATCAGGCGACCTTGCGGGAAGCCGTTGCCGCGATTCATGACAAATTGACAAAATCCGCATCGCCGGCGGCGCTGGCGGGATACCTGATCCGGCGGTTGAACTTGCAGGATATGGCAACCAGGCTGATTGAAAAGACGGATCTGCCGTTTGCGACGATGTTTATGGATAAAACCACGCTGGACGAATCGCTCAAACAATATGCCGGCATTTATGACGGCAGGATTATGAATCAGGAAGTCAGGGACTTTATCGAGAACAGCGACTGTGTTTTAAATATCGGCGCACTCTGGAGCGACTTTAACACCGGAGCTTTCAGCGCAAATATCGACCGGACAAAAATGATTTCCATAATGCATCATCATGTAACCGTGGGCTATGCAACCTATTGCAAGGTGGAAATGGAGGATGTTATCAATGGCCTGCTGCAACTGGCCGCACCGAAAAACGCAGTCCGTCCTGAAGTCAAAAAACTGGGACAGCCGCAAGGGATTCCGGGCGACAATATCACTCCTGACTATTTTTATCCCGCGCTGGAGAAGTTTTTAAAGCCCGGGGATATCGTTGTGGCGGAAACCGGCACCGTCTCAATGGGTCTGGGCTTCGCGAAGATGCCGGAAAAGTCCATTTTTCTGAACCAGACATTGTGGGGTTCAATCGGCTGGGCAACGCCCGCCGCGCTGGGCGCCGCGCTGGGTGCCCCCGGCCGCCGCGTGGTATTAATCACCGGCGAAGGTTCGCATCAGTTGACGGTCCAGGAAGTCGGCCAGTTTGCCCGTTTCGGGCTTAAACCGGTGATCATCGTGCTCAATAATGACGGGTATCTGATAGAGCGCCTGCTGTGCGAAAATCCCGACATCTATTATAACAATCTGGCGCAATGGCAGTATTCCAGACTGCCGGAAGCTTTCGGCTGTGAAGGCTGGCTGTCGGTTAAAGTCACTAAAAATGGCGAACTCGAAGATGCGTTCAAGAAGACCGGGGAATGCGATTGCGCGGCCTACATTGAAGTGTGCATGGATAAAATGGCCGCATCGGAACTGGCGATGAGAATACACGATTCGATAAAGAATCTGTATTCCTGAACAGCATGCGGAACGGTCAATTCCGCTCCGTTTCTGACGGAGCGGAATTGCCGGAGTTCAACCCAGATCGGCAACTACCGGAGATCTGGCGGCCCTGGTTTCGTCCATCCGTTTTACGGGGGTCGTAACCGGCGCCTGCTGAATCTGCTCCGGGTTCGCTTCGGCCAATCTGGCGATTTCGATCATCGCTTCGATAAAGCTGTCAATCGTATCTTTAGACTCGGTTTCGGTCGGTTCGATCATCAGGGCTTCCGGCACGATCAGCGGGAAATATATTGTCGGCGGATGATAACCGCGGTCAATCAGAGCCTTGGCGATATCCAGCGCGTGAACGCCTTTAGCGACCTGACGGGATGCGGAGAAGACACATTCATGCATCGAAAAACGGTCATATTTCTGGTCGTAATAAGGCGCCAGGCGGCAGCGGATGTAATTCGCGTTGAGCACCGCATTCTCGCTGACTCTTCTGAAGCCTTCTTTGCCCAGCGTGAGCATATAGGCATAGGCACGCAGGATAATGCCGAAATTGCCGTAGAAAGGCGCAATGTAGCCGATGCTTTCCGGGTAATCGTATTCCAGCGCATAAGTGCCGTCGGAACGCTTGGCGACGCGGGAAACCGGCAAATACGGCACCAGCTTTTCCGCCACGCCGACCGGACCCGAACCGGGGCCGCCGCCGCCGTGCGGAGTCGAGAACGTTTTGTGCAGGTTGACGTGCATCACATCAAAGCCCAGATCGCCGGGCCGGACCCGCCCGATGATGGCGTTGAAGTTGGCGCCGTCGCAGTAACACAGGCCGCCTGCTTCATGAACCAGCCGGCAGATCTCTTTGACGTTGCGGTCAAAAAGGCCCAGCGTGTTCGGACAGGTAAGCATCAGGCCGGCGACTTCCGGCCCGAGATGTTTCTTCAAATCGTCCAGGTCCACATTGCCTTCGCTGTCGGAGGCGATTTCGACGGTATCGAAACCGGCTACCGCCGCGCTGGCGGGATTGGTGCCGTGGGCGGCATCGGGGATCAGCATGATTTTGCGTCTGTCATCCTTGCATGCCTTGTGATAAGCGGCAATCAGCATGACGCCGGCCAGTTCGCCGTGCGCGCCGGCCAGCGGCTGCATGGTGCAGGCGGAGAATCCCAGCAGTTCGCTGAGGATGCGTTCCGCTCCGTAAATTACTGCCAGCGCGCCCTGAGTGAGCCCCCCTCCATGCCGCAGTTGCGGCAGCAGCGGATGCAGTTCGGCGAAGCCCGGCAGCGCCGCGATCCGCTCATGGAACTTCGGATTGTATTTCATGGTGCAGGAACCGAGCGGATAGAAATTGGTGTCCACTCCCATGTTTTTGCGGCTCAGCTCAGTAAAATGACGGATTACCTCCTGTTCGGACACTTCCGGCAGTTCCGCGGATTTTTTCCGGCGGAACTGTTGCGGAATGGCGTTCACTTCCGGCACATCGGCCTTCGGAATGGAAGATCCTCTGCGGCCGCTTCTGCTTATTGAGAATATCAGTTTCACAGTACAGCCTCCAATGCATTAGCCAGAGCCTTAATCTCTTCCCTGGTACGTTTTTCAGTGACCGCGATCAGCAACTGGTTCTTCCGGTCGGGGTAATAACGCCCGAGCGGGAACCCGGCGGCAAAGCCTTTGTCAATCATTCTGCCGACAACCTCGGCGGCGTCTACGGGCAGACTGATGACGAATTCGTTGAAGAACGCCGCGCCCCCGACCGGCTTAACGCCGTCTATTTTCAGTATTTCGCCGCGGGCGAAGGCGGCTTTGGCGGCGCAGAGTTCAGCGACGTCAATCAGCCCCTGCTTGCCCATGCAGCAGAGATAAACCAGCGCGGTAAGCGCGCAGAGATTTTCGTTGGAGCAGATATTGGACATGGCGGAGGCGCGGCGGATATGCTGTTCGCGGGTTTGCAGCGTCAGCACGAAACCGTCTTTGCCGTCCGAGTCAACAGTACGCCCGCAGATCCTGCCCGGCATCTTGCGCATGTATTTTTCCGTGGTGGCCATAAAACCGAGATACGGGCCGCCGAAGCTCAGCGGAATGCCGATGCTCTGGCCTTCGCCGGTGACAATGTCAAAACCCATTTCTCCGGGCGGCGTGAGCACTGCCAGCGCCACCGGATAACAGGAGCAGACCGCCAGCGCGCCTTTGGCATGGGCATGGGCGGTGACTTCCTCCCACGCTTCAATCGTGCCGAAAACGTTCGGATACTGGACAATCACGCAGGCGGTGTTTTCAGTAATCGCCTCCATCAGACGCTGCTGCGCGGAATCATCGGTCCCGGCCGGCACTTGAATCAGCTCGATGTCCAGATTGCTGCTGTAGCATTCGATCATCCGGCGGAAAATCGGCGACACGGCCTCGGAGATGACCGCCTGGCGGCGGCGGGTGATTCTGCCGGCCATCATCATGGCTTCGAACAGCGCGGTACCGCCATCGTACAGCGAGGCGTTGGCAACGAACAGTCCGGTCAGCCGGCAGATCATCGACTGGTATTCATAAATTGCCTGGAGCGTTCCCTGCGAAGCCTCCGGCTGATACGGCGTATAAGCGGTGTAGAATTCGGAGCGTCCGGTGATTTCGCCGACGGCGGCGGGAATTATGTGATCATAGTAACCAGCTCCGAGAAAGTTTACAAGTTGAGTGGCGTTTCTGGCTGCAAGCTCATTGAGGTGCCTGACCACCTCATATTCAGACAGCCCGGAATGCAGAGTGTCCAGAGACGGCGGCGGAAATTTGATTTGCGCCTTTTCCCACATCTGTTCGAAACTGTCGCAACCGACAGTCCTGAACATTTCTCTGACATCCGCCTCGGTATTGGCAATGTACGGCAATTAAGCATCCCCCTGTTAAAATTCATGCAATAAAAAGAGACGAACCCGGCTTTCCGCTGAACGCAAAAACCGGGTTGTAAATCACGGTCAAACTCAAGCCAGCTCTTTCAGATACTTTTCATACGCATCGGCGTTCATCATGTCGTCAAGCTCGGAAGTGTCAATATTGGTGAGCTTGCAGAGCCAGCCTTTGTCTTCGGGGGATTCATTGATCAGGTTCGGCTCGTCTTCGAGCGCGTCATTGATCATAACCACAGTTCCGCTGACCGGGCTGTAAATGTCGGAAGCCGCCTTTACCGATTCAACCACGCCGAGGGTGTCGCCGACGATGAAATCGTCATCTTCGGACGGCAGTTCGACATAAGTGATATCGCCCAGTTGTTTGGCGGCATATTCTGAAATGCCGATTGTTGCTTCTTCTCCATGGATTTCAACCCATTCATGATCTTCCGAATAGTACTTCATTTTTCACGTCTTCCCTTATTTAATTTTTATGTAATGACAAAATTATTTGAAACAAAGCATTTAAACATTTTAAAGATAAAATTCAAGGATGAATCCAAAAATTTACCGTTTTTTTTACAGTTTTCTTCTTGCTGACCCGTTTTTATTAAATGGAAGTTCACAAACCGTTCCCGGTATCTGCGCCCTGCCTGCTTCCAGAATCACTTTACTGCCAAGCTCAATTCCGGCATCAGCATTGATGTAAGCCATCGCAACCGCCATCCCGAGCGACGGGGCGAATGCGCCGGAAGTGACTTTGCCGATCACGGAACTGCCGTCCTGATCAAATACAATGGCGCCTTCACGCGCGGCGCGTCTGCCGTCAAGCACGATCCCGACGAGCTTCTTCGCCGGCGCATCTCCGACCAGCGCATTTTTACCGATGAAATTACGGTCCGGGTTTTCATCCAGTTTAAGCATGTCGGCATAACCGGCTTCAATCGGGGTGGTTGCCAGATTCAATTCATGCCCGTAAAGCGCATAACCCATTTCCAGACGCAGCGTGTCCCTGGCGCCGAGCCCGGCGGGCTTAACATTTTTCAGCGTCAGCAGATACTGCCACATCTCGACCGCTTTGCCGGCGTCGAAATAGAGTTCAAACCCGAGTTCCCCTGTATAGCCGGTGCGGCTGAGCAGACACGGAATGGAATGGATAACCGTTTTTGTCCAGTAAAAGTATTTCGGCAGGGCTGCGATATCCAGACCGGCTTCAGCCAGCACATCAGCGCTTTCCGGCCCCTGCAAGTCTATTTTCGCGGTGTTGTCGGAAATATCCGTAAATTCGATGCCGTCCGGCAGATTGGAGCTGATTTGTTCCGCGTCGCCATACCTGGTCCCGGCGTTAACAACGATGAAAAAGTCATCTTCTCCCATGCGGTAGACAATTAAATCATCCATGACTTTGCCGTCGGGGTCCAGCAGGAAATTATAGCGGCAGACTCCGGTCTTCTGGTCGCATACCGGCCGGGCCAGAATATGATCGAGCGCGGCGGCCGCTCCGTTGCCTTTCACCGTAAACTCGCCCATGTGGCAGATATCAAAAACAGCAACATGCTGCCGGGTATGATTATGCTCGGCAATAATTCCATCCGCATACTGCACGGGCATATTCCAGCCGGCAAACGGCACCATTTTAGCGCCGGCCAGCACATGCTGCTCATACAGAGGGGTGTTTTTCATTTCTTCTTCTTCTGACATATGTACCTCTTTCGGCATCTTCATGCCGATATACTTTTGTTCAATTTATTAAACGCAGGGGAATTATATATCCGTTTAAAGCAAAGTCTACTTTTGAAATACAAAATTTCCTTATTTTTTTATTGGATTATTATTCTATGACCGGACAGTCACCTCAAAACCAAGTTAAGATTTCAGTGATCTCCTTATTTGTATTGACTTGGACATTCCGGACACCTGTTCCGCACAGCGCGTTTTCGTAATTTAAACCTTTATGGACTTTATGAACCTGTACATTCTGGATACCTGTTGCTTTTCATGACGTGGCCTATGGGTCCTATGAGCCATTTTGCACAATCAATCTGCACATTTCTGGACACTCCGACAATCAAATTCCGGACAATTCTGGACAGCCAATTCCGAGCCTTTGGAGAGTCGTTGAGCATAATGATTTTCAATTTTACAAATATTCCGGACATCATCTTCCCTGATTTTGGACATTCTGGACAGCCCCCGTGCAGAATACCCGATGAACCCGGAGAGTTTAGAGAGCTGCCCGGGCTTATTGTTATTTCGCTTTCCACTTTCAATATCTCAATTGTCTTCACGACTCCCTGCGCCAGCAGAATAAAAACGGACAACCGTCCGATTCCGGAGAGTTTAGAGACCCGTTGAACATAAGCGTTTTCATATTTTACCAAACTCCCGCCATCCATAACTTAATTATTCCATAAATTTAAAACTTTAGCACTCCTGAACTTTAGAACTTTTTTTGCTCTTGTCTTTACATATATAGTAAATTTGTCAACTGAAACGGTGACAATAAGCTCAAATAACGTGATTAAATGAAAACACTCGTGAAACGACTATTTCCTTTTGCAAAAATCTAATTTTGATTTAGATTTATACGGGAGACTTTTATTTGTATCTTTGCGTCACCGTTCTATGTTTTCAATGTATGTAAGAATATATACCTGTGACTGAGTAATTGATAAGGAATAATGATGGATAGCGAGCCATTTTTTCTCGAAGCGAATGATAATTTTCCAGTCGGTAAACTTACGCATCAGCTTTTTGCTGATCAGGCTCAATTGTATCCTGAGCGCATTGCGCTGGCCGAGGGCGATCGAGAACTCTCCTATGGGGAACTTGACAGAATCACTGATTCTCTGGCCGCCGGGCTCATTGCGCGCGGCATCAAGGCGGATGATGCAGTCGGAGTCTGTATTGACCGCTCAATAAACTATATAATCGCAATTCTGGCGGCAGTTAAAAGCGGCGGGTGCTATGTGCCGATAGATCCGGATATTCCGGCTGAGCGGCTGAATTTCATTATCAATGACACCGGCTGTAAACAGATTTTCAGCGAATCCCGGTATTCCGGAAAATTATCCGGATTCACGGCTAGAACAGTCATGCTCGATAAACTGGATTTATCCGCATTGAACCCGCTGTCCGTCCCGCCGGTCATATCCCCGTCCTCGCTGGCATACATCATCTACACCTCCGGTTCCACCGGAACTCCGAAAGGCGTGGAAATAGAACATGCCGGTCTGCTGAATCTGGTTCACTGGCATCATCAAACCTTTGCCGAGAAAGGGCATTACCGGGTCAGTCAAAGCGCCGGGGTCGGCTTTGACGCATCAGTGCGCGAGATATGGGTGCATCTGACCAACGGCGCAACGATTTATATAATTCCGGAAATGCTGCGGCTGCAGCCGCAGAAGCTGGTTGACTGGCTGACTGAAAAGAGAATTAATGAATGTTCGCTTTCCACTCCGGTCGCCGAACTGGCGCTCGGCGCCGACTGGAAAAACAACACGACGCTGAAATATTTGCAGTGCGGCGGCGAAAAGCTGAACAAAAAACCGGGCAACGCATTCCCGGCCATTCTGGCCAACCTTTACGGTCCGACAGAATGCACCGTGGACTCCACCTGGGCAATGTTCAAAGCCGGGGACGATGACGGCAGGCTCCCGCATATCGGCACGCCGGTCAGCAACTTCAGAATCTATATTCTTGACGAGGAGCTGAAACCGGTATCGCGCGGAACCGAAGGCGAAATCTGCATCGGCGGCATCGGACTGGCCCGGGGCTACCGTCATCTGCCTGAACTCACCGGCAAGACATTTGTCCCTGATCCTTTTCTGCCCGGCAGGCGTATATACCGCAGCGGCGATCTGGGACGCATCAATGCCGACGGGAATATTGAATGTTCCGGCAGAAAAGATTTTCAAGTTAAAATCCGCGGATTCAGAATAGAACCTGGCGAAATTGAAGCTGTCCTGTCACGGCATGAAAACGTGTCAAAGTGCGTCGTTGCCGCCAGGGAAAAAGAAAACGGCGTAAAATATCTGGCGGCCTATTTCATTCTGAAAAAAACGCAGGAACAAAAGCGGCTGACAGAAGAACTTCGCGGTTTATTGAACAAATCAGTTCCGGAATATATGGTTCCAGCCACCTATACGGTACTTCAGGAACTCCCGCTTACACTTAACGGCAAAGTGGACCGCCAAGCGCTGCCGGAGCCGGAATTCACCCATGAAGGGCTTACAGATCAGGTGACCGGAGCCGATGATCCGCTGCTCGGGACGCTGGCCTCGATCTGGTGTCAGCTTTTGAAGCTCGACTATGTCAATCCCGAAGACAATTTTTTTATGCTTGGCGGCCATTCTCTGCTGGCGACCGCTTTGAGCCTGGAAATCGAAAAGCAACTGCTGGTGCAGTTGCCGATATCGCTGATTTTCTCGCATCCCGCATTAAAACAGATGGCCCAGGCAGTCAGATACTGTTCCGGCTCCGGCCGCACCTCCGTCAAATTCGAAAAAGCGAAAGCGGCTAAACACAATCTCTATCACGCGTCCGCAGCACAAACCGCGATGTGGTTTATAGAGAAATCATCACATGACAACAACACTTTCAACATCCCTTTCGAAATATATTTGCAAGGAGACGTTAAACAGGATATTCTGGAGAAAGCTTTTAATTTAATTATTCAACAGAATGAGTCACTCAGGACAAGCCTCGAATTTATCAATGAACAATTATATTTAAGAATCAACCCGTTGCCGGAAGTTAAAATCCCCGTTCTCGATCTTTCAATACTTCCGGAAAATGAAAAAGAGCAGCAGTATTACGCAGAAACCGGCATACAGCGGTTCCAGGTTTTTAACCTGACTTGCGCTCCGTTATTTAATTGCGTCCTGCTGAAGCTGAGAGATCATGATTTCCGGTTCATATTTACGGTGCATCACCTGATTTTTGACGGCTGGAGCACGTTTTTGTTTTTCAAACAACTGACGGATTACTACTATCAGTTTTCAATTGGCAGAGAACCGGCCGTATCCGCGCCGCAATGGCAATATGTTGATTTCTGCCGCTGGCAAACCAATTACTTTAAAACCTACGCCCCGCAGGCCCAACTGAAATACTGGCAGCAAAAGTTTGAACTCCATGCCGGCGTTCCGCCGCTGCCCATCCAGAAAAGACTGCAAAGCAATGGGAAGTCCAGACGCTACTATGTCAAAATCTGTCAGGATGTCACCTGCGGACTGAAAAAAATGGCGCTGGAAAACAATGCCAGTTTGTTTATGGTGCTGACCGCTTTGCTGCAGCTCCAGATACACAAATATACCGGAGCGACAGACATCATCACCGGAACCACAATAGCAAACCGGAATCTGCCGGAAACCGAAGAGATCATGGGATTGTTCATAAACGCGCTGGCACTGAGAAACGGAATCAAAGGCAACCCGTCGTTTAATGAATTCCTCGCGCAGGTCAAAGGCACCTTGCTGGAAGCGTATGAGAATCAGGACATCCCCTACAGCACGGTATTGAAAAATTGCGGGGCAAATGGCGGAAAGAAACCTTTATTCAGGACATCCATGCTGCTGCAGAACCTGCCATGGCCGGAAACAAATCCTTCCCCCGTCAAGATGTGGTACGAGGAACTCGGCAGCGACGCCGCCAAAATGGACATGATCATTACTCTGCGGGAAAAGAACAATACGCTTCACGGCTGGTTTGAATACGACACCGCTTATTTCGAAGAGAACAGCGTTGAAGCATTTTTCAAGAACTACATTTATCTGGCGGAAACACTGATCAAAAAACCGGATGCGCTGATGTCGGAAATCCATCTTCCCAGGCAAAAAATCAGCCGCCCCTCCTGTTATATTATCGGAGAAACCGCTCTTACCAAAGCCGCCGGCGATATTCTGCTCAATAACGGCTTTTACATCAACGGCATATTCACCGATGAAGCGAAATCGGCGGCATGGGCGGAAGAACACGAAATTCCGTGTCACGCACCGGAAAGACAACTGATTTCAGATATTATTTCATCCGTCCGTCCGGACTATCTGTTCAGCATCATCAACAGTTGCATACTCGACCGGCATATCCTGGAGCAGCCGCTGAAATGTGCCGTCAATTATCATGACGCCCCGCTGCCCCGTTATGCCGGACTATATGCAACCGCCTGGGCAATACTCAATCATGAACATGAACACGGCATCTCCTGGCATCTGATGACAACAGAAATTGACGCCGGCGACATTCTCAAACAGCAGGAAGTTTCAATCTCGCCCTATGATACTTCGGTTTCACTCAACATCAAGTGCGTGCAGGAAGCGCTGGGAGCATTCGAATCACTGGTGCATGATCTGAAGAACGGATTGATCAGCCCCAGCCCTCAGGATTTAAGCCGGCGGACATATAATCCGCAGCAGCAGCGTCCGGCAGACGCCTGCGTCATTGATTTCAACCAGGGTGTCGAGGATATTTCAGCGCTGGCAAGAGCGCTGGATTTCGGCGATTACGAGAATCCGCTGGGAACATTGAAAATTGTATGCGGCGATGACTTTTACACCGTCATGGAACTCAGTATTGCAAGCAGAAAAACACCCTCCGGTCCAGGGAAAATAGTTGAGGCGAATAAAGATAAAGACAGCATCTGCGTATCCGCCGGAGACGGAGTTCTCAAACTGTCCGGGCTGTGCGATATCGAAGGCAATGCTGTCGGAATTACTGCCATCGGGCTGAAAGCCGGACAAACGCTTGCCGGGAATATTGACCGCAAGCTGCTCGACCGGCACTACAAAGAATGCGCCGCCGCTGAAATGTTCTGGGTAAAACGACTGCGCGCCATGCAGCTCCCGGAGGTTGCGCTCCTGGCTGCGGAAGATGAAATCAGCTCCAGCTACATCAATGCTGTCACGCTTGATTACACACTCATTCCGGGAACCAGCCCGGCATCTGTTTTCGCGATGTTCCTGGCAAGAATTTCCTGCTCGGAAGAATTTGACATTCCGGTCAATAACGGTTATGCGGCAGGAGCGGATTTCCCGTCTGTCTTCGCTGACACTCTGCCGCTGCGTTTAAAACTGAATTTCTCTAAAACCGCAGAAGAGAATCTGGCAATAGTGGAGAAAAATTTAAAATCGCTTTCCGATAAAAAAACATTCTGCCGGGATCTTTTCATCAGATACCGGATTATCAATAAACTTGCGCGGGTTCCATACAAAGTAAAATTCACCGACAAAGGCCTTTGCGAACTTGAAATTTATCAGCATCACGCCGAACAATTTATCAAATGCTATTATAACTTTTGTGACAATTTGCAAAAATCAGCAGGCGTTCCGCTCGGAGAAATATCCGTTTTATCCGAAAAGGACGCATCCAGTATCCTTTGTGAGTGGAATAATACGGAACAGAATTTTGATTTGCAAACTCCTTACATCCGGCAATTCGAGAAACAAGCGGAAAAATATCCGGACAAATGCGCCGTAAAGAGCGCCGCCGGGTCATTGACCTACAAGGAGCTAAATTCAAGGGCAAATTGCCTGGCAAATCATTTATGCCGCCATGACGCCGGGGGCAGCCGTATGATTGGCGTGCTGACGGACAAGTCGCTGGAAATGGCAGTAGCCATTCTTGCCATTTTCAAAGCCGGATGTACTTATGTGCCGCTGGATGTTCAGCGGCAGTCGCCGGAAAGAATTGACGCAATGATTTATGATGCCAATGCAGCCGTCATCCTGTCCGCATTGAGAAATAAATCACAGCAGCCGGGCAATATGCCGGGTTATGTCCCGGTCATTGATCTGACCGACTCCTGTTTGTATTCCGGCGCTGATGCAGCCAATCCGCCGGACATGGATATTTCAGCAGGCGATACCGCCTATATCATGTATACCTCGGGCTCAACCGGCGTTCCGAAAGGCGTAATGATCTCCCAGTCCAATTTATTGAACCATAACTATTCCGTCATCAGAGATTACGCGCTTACCGCAGATGATAACGTTCTGCAGTTCAGTACACTCGGCTTTGACATCTCGATAGAGGAAATATTCCCCTGCTGGCTGGCCGGCGGTACCCTCGTATTCATGCCTGACGGCATGCTGGAGTCGCCGGACGATCTGCTCAAATTCATCAAACAGGAGCAAATTTCATTTCTCGATCTGCCCACTTCGTACTGGCACGAGCTTGCCGCCATGCAGAAAGGCCAGGCGTTTCCAAACTGCGTCAGAATTATTGCCATCGGCGGCGAGAAAGCATTGCCGGAACGCTTCGAGCGCTGGCGGAAGTATGTTCCTAAAACCAGAGTCATCAACACTTACGGCCCTACGGAAACGACGATTATCGCCACGCTTGGCGATAATCCGAAAACCATCGGCAGGCCGATGGCGAACACCCGTGTATATGTGCTGGATGATTTAAAGCAGCCGGTTCCAGCCGGAGTCGAAGGAGAACTTTACATTGCCGGCGCAAGCGTCGCCCAGGGGTATTTGAACAAACCTGCGGAAACCGCCGCCGCGTTCATGGACAATCCGTTTGTCAAAGGCGAACGGATGTACAAGACAGGAGACAAAGTAAAATTCGCGCCGGATGGCGAACTGATCTTTGCCGGCAGAATGGATGACCAGTTCAAAATACGCGGGTTCCGGGTGGAACCGGGAGACATAGAAACAGCATTGTCCAGCCATCCGGAAATCAGCGCCGCGGTAGTGAAACTGTGGAGCAATGAAAAGACCGGCTTGAAATCGATAGCGGCTTATTTCGTTCCGTCAGTCAAAACTTATAATTTGAACAATATTCGCGAGCATGTAAAATCCCGGTTGCCGGAATACCTGGTTCCGGCATATTTCACCGCGATAGATTCGATTCCGATGACCCCCAACGGCAAAATCAACCGCAAGGCACTGCCGCCGCCAGAACTTGAAATTACTTCCGATGAAGAACGCAAGGAAACGTCAGAGCCGTGCAGTCCGCTGGAAATGCAGATACGGCTGGCATTCTCCAAAGTGCTGAATAGAAAAGATATTGACCGGGACACCAATTTCCTTGATTCAGACTTGGATTCTCTGTCTGCAATAAAATTGATGATGGAAATTGAGACTCAGACCGGGGCCAAAATTCCAGTCGAGAAATTATATCAGTCCATGTCCGTCAATACAATATGCCATTACATTCAGGAAAACAGCGGACACGGTCAGGCCTGGAATCCGGTTATCAAACTTGCCGGCGGCGAAGACAAACCGCCGCTGTTCCTGATTCATACCACCCCCGGCGACATCCTCGGTTACATAAATCTGGTCCACCACCTTGATAACCGGCCGGTTTACGGCATCCAGTCCCTGGGACTTCACTCGCCGGAAAAAGCGCACAAATCTATTGAAGACATGGCCGCTTATTATATTTCAGAGATATTAAATATCCATCCGGAAGGGCCGTACCTGCTCTGCGGCTGGTGCTTTGGCGGATATGTCGTCTACGAAATGGCACAGCAGTTAAATAAAATGGGAAAGCAGGTCGCATTCCTCGGGTTGATAGAAACTTATGCACACCTTAAACCATCATTGTCCAACTATATGCAACGCTTTTACGCCGTTGCCCAATGGAAATCCCGCGATTATATTGATTATTTAACGTTCAAGCTGGAACGCAGATTTGTTCATAAGCGAAATATTGAACAACTGGATTTCATATCGCAGCGTTTTGCCAATACCATCAGCGAACAAGCCATAATCAATATGAAAGCTGTCTACCAGTATAATATCGCCGCGGCAAGCGGTTATTTTATGCAGTATTATCCCGGCAAAGTATCTTTATTCATGGTTAAAAAAACGCTCAAAGGCAAAATCCCGCTGCCTTATTACGGCTGGAGACACTTAAGCAAAGAGATTGATCTGCATACCTTTAACTCGACGCATGTTGATATATTAAGAGAATCACATGCCGCTTTGATGGCTGAAAAAATTGTCACATGTATAAAAGATGCCGGCGCGTAGCGCTTACCGTTCTGTTTCTGCTTTAATCCTGTGTTTTAAGATACTGTCGGGCAATGAAGCAACGCCGGAGGGTGGCTAATCAGGCTTCCAGCCGGGTTTTGATCAGCTAATATGCTTTTTTTCCATACGGAAACTTTTTCAGTTGAATTTTAAATAGTAGTATATATATTCTTCTGCTCATGAAGAAGATAATTCCGATTCACGGCATACAGAAATTGATGTCTGTTATTTAACTATAGGACAAGGTTTTATGGGATTATTGCCAAAGCGAATTCCCGCGTTGAGTATTCTGCCGGATTCATGGCCTTTTCATCCGCCCGCAGGGATGAGGCTTGTTGATGTCAGAAAGCTTGAAGATTTGGCGGAGCATGCCGCTGCCTGGACTGAACTTTTTTCCAGATCTGCCGGATTAACGCCAATGCTTTCATATCCGTGGATGAGCGCATATTTTAAAAATAAAGTAGCTTATCCTGAAAGCTGGCTTTGTCTATTTGCCTATGAAGGCAAACAACTGGTCGGTGTTTTTCCGTTAATCGCCGGATATGCATACCGGTTTATCAAGTACTCGCCGCTGCTGTTCAAGCTGCCGTATGATATTCTGCATACTAAATCAGTTGACGCATTGACAATTCAGGGGCGGGAAGATGTACTGGGCGTGTTTTTTGATTATCTGTTCCATATCCCGTCGGGTTATCCTTTTTTCAGTTTCAAGTACGTCCCGGCGCATTCTCCGTCAATGATTTACTTTACTAAGCAGAAAAGGGAAATTTGCGTTATAGAAAAACCGGCGGGATTTCAAAGTATCCTGCCGCTGCCGGACAGCGCAGAAAAATACAGGGCGGGACTGTCCACTAAATTCCGGCAATATTTAAAACGGAATACCCGGAAACTGGATGAACTTGATAAGGTGAATTTTATAATTGATGACAATAATTCTCCGCCGCGTGAAAGCATTGCGCGCTTTCTTGAAGTCGAGCATAAAAACTGGAAAGGCCAGCAGTCAAGCTCGTTGAAGGCGGATCAGACGAATGCTGACTTATTTGCTGACGCAGCGGAACTTTTCACCGCTTATGATATGATGCACTTTAATTTTCTCGAAGCTGACGGCAAAACAATTGCCGCGCAGTATGCGATCAGAGCCAATCGTTCGCTCTATGTGCATAAAATCGGTTATGATGAGGATTATATCGATTTTTCACCGGGCAATTTATTATTTAATAAAGTAATAGAGCATGCTTGTGAATCGGGGAAGTTTGATGAATTGAATTTTATGTCTGACAGCCCCTGGCATTCGAAATGGAATATTGAAAAAAGACCGCTGTATAATCTGCTGGTTTTTCCCGGCAAGACTGTAATATCATCGTTGTTGACCATGATTTTACAGTCCGGCGCGCTCCGGAAATTGAATGAATATCATCCGCGCAGTCAGAAAGCAAAAACGGACTGACCGGGTTTCGGAGCCGCCGGCGCTGACTTATAAAGATGTTAATGTCTGTTATATAACGATTAAAGGGATAATGTTTCATGGGATTATTGCCAAAGCGAATTCCGGCAGTGAATATTCTGCCTGATTCATGGGAATTTCACCCGCCGGCGGGGATGAAGATTGTTGATGTCAGAAATCTTGAAGATTTAGCGGAACATGCTGACGCCTGGAATGAACTTTTCCGGAAAGCAGACAGATTGTCACCGTTACTCTCCTGCCAGTGGCTGAGCGCTTTTTTTCAAAATATGGTTGCGCCATCGGAACGCTGGCTGTGTCTTTTCGCCTATGACGGGGACCGTCTCATTGGGATTTTTCCTTTAGTGGCAAGTTATTCATATAATTTTATGAAATACTCGCTGCTGCTTTTTAAGTTGCCGTACCATTTTGCACACACCAGCGGCACAGACTGCCTGACGCTTCCCGGACGGGAGGATATTTTGGGGGTCTTTCTGGATTATCTGAACCAGATTCCATCTGTTTTTCCATGCTTCAGCTTCAAGCATATTCCGGAACATTATGCGTCTGTTAAATATTTTTCCGGCAGAAACCATAAGATGTGCGTGGTGCGCAAGCCGGCCGGATTTGAAGATTTCATTCCGGTTCAGAAAAGCGCTGAAGAATACAGTTCCGGGCTGTCCTCAAAATTCCGCAGAAATCTGAATAAAGCATGCCGTGACATAGAAGAACTCAAACCTGTCAGTTTCCGCTTCTGTGAAAATACCCGGTCTGTACAGGAAAATACTGCCCGTTTTCTGGAAACGGAAAACCACTGCTGGAAAGGGGCGAGAGAAACTTCAATTAAAAATTACCCCAGCAGCGCCAGAATGTTTGAAGTTGCTGCCGGGAATCTCACCGGGCAAGGCATGATGATATTCAATTTTCTCGAAGCCGGCGATAAAACCGTTGCCGCCCAATATGCCATGCGGGGCAACCGCACAATGTATATCCTGAAAATGGCATATGATGAAGATTATGCCGCATACTCTCCGGGGAACATACTCATGCTTAAGGTAATTGAAGAAGCATGCCGCTCCGCTGCGTTTGACGAAGTGAATCTGATCTCCGGTCCGCCTATACTGGAAAAATGGAATGTGCAAAAGAGACCATTATATCATCTGATTGCTTTCCCTGAAATCCCTGTCTTATCGCGCCTGTTAATGCTGATTATCCAGTCCGGTAAAGTCCATAATTTCGACATCCCCCGCTAGCGGATATCAGCTCCAAAAGCCGCTTGTGACTGGCAGCTTCCGGTCATCCGTAAATTTAAATCCTGTCCCTATAATAAGTATCTTGTTTTTCCAATTAGAGAATTTGTCCGCTGAAACTGTGACAGCAAATTCAATAGGGTTGCTATATATTTTTTTGTGAAAGATAATGAATAAAAAACATGGATTTCACAGAGATATCGGAGAACTGGAAATAGAGAATACAGACAAAAAACGGAAGAGTAAAAAACCGCTCCGGACGGAGCGGTTTATGATTACTTGCCGGTGATGCGCTGGACGGGACGGGCGATGCCGGAGATGGACGGCAGGCTCATGGCGGGACTGGTTTTATCGGCGCGAACAGTCAGGCTGCTGCCGGACAGGTCAAGCTGCTGGTTGCCCCAGAGATAAAAATCCAGAATGCTCATCATGTCCCAATGCAACAGGGATTTTTTATTGCCCCGGTCCAGATGCGCCGCCGAACAGCACACATACGGTTCGATGCCGGGGAATATAAACTCGCCGCTGGCTTTGCCTGCGGCGGAACGCAGAATCTTCTTCAACCGTCTTTCCGCGGCGGGAGCCTGGAAACAGAATGCTCCGGGCAGAACGTTGCTTTCGTCCACTGCAATCAGCGCCGAATCCGGTACCAGGTCACCGTCCAGTGCGGACAGTTTCACCGCTTTTCTGCTCAATACCGGGGTTTTATAACCGCTATGGCTCCAGGCGAAATACCATTTGAATCGCCAGTTGCGCTTGCCGCATTCGGTCTTTTCATTAAAGACCAGCGGAATCCGGGTAATGGTTATTCCCGCTTCAGTAGCGGTAATCGCATAATCGCCATGGGCGTTTTCAAGTTTCTCCGCCGCGCTCCAGCGCCAGAGGTCATCGCCGGTGCCGATTTCCAGGATTCTGCCGTCAACATCTTCAACGAGACAGATCAGGAAAGGCCTGGAGGACTTATACAGCGTCTGTGCGCCTTCGCCGATATCCTGCCATTCGATTGCCGGAATGCCCTGCCCGGGAACCAGTTCGGAAATTATACCGCAGCGCTTCCATTTTCCCGGCAGAAAGAGCGGATCGACTTCAATCCGCTGCAGCGCGATAGGCCTTCTCAAGTCAAAGTCGAAAGTGACTTTGACGTGATTGGCGGCAAATTCGAAATTGCGCTTGATCAGCGGCTCGGTGCCGAACGGGATGACATTTTCATATTCAAACGTGCAGGACAGGCAGTCAACGCGTTCGTGGATGCGGCTTTTCCTGACAATGCCGGACGCCTCGGCAATCACGCCGGATGAAACCGGCGCAATGCGTAATACTTCGCGGTCGCGATACTCGAATTTAAACGGCGTCTCCGGAGCGGAACACAGCTCTGCGGACCAGTTTTTGCTTTTAATGATTTTTACGTTTTCTTCCATTGCTCTTTCATTAAGCTTCACAGCTTTTTTATTTGTTTACTTGTTATTTTATTTAATGATTTTGAATACTTCGCCAACCGGTTTGCGCTGAATCTTTGACGGCGGCACACTGGCATAACCCAGCGGCGTGATGGCATAGGCTTTCCACGGCGGCAGGATGTTCAGAACCTTGTCCATTTTTGCCACATCGTAGGCGCAAATCCAGCAGGTACCGAGCCCTTCAGCGGCAGCGGCCAGCACCAGATGTTCCATGACAATGCCGATATCAACGGGAATGATCGGTTCGCCTTCCAGGCGTTTCCAGCATACATCGGCATTGCCCAGCGCGACCGCGATGGCCGGAGCCTCGGCCAGCCAGGGGGCTGTATAAACTTCACACATTTTCCTGCGCAGTTCAGGATTGAGCACAATACGGAAGCTCCAGGGCTGAATATTGCAGGCGGATGGCGCAAGACTGACCGCTTCCGCGATTCTTTTCAACGCATCTTCCGGCACCGGATCACTCTTATATCCGCGGATACTGCGGCGCGCTTTTACGACATCATAAAATTCCATATTTGTCTCCCGGTTATAATTTGGTTCCATACATTCAACTTATTTCTGTTTACTGAATATTATAATTCCCCGCCTGAAAAGCAAATCCCGGAACGTAAATATTACAAATAAAAAGCCGCGTTCCCGGCATTATCCTCTCCTGAACATGGACGCCAGTTCCGGCAGTTCGCGGGAGCGGCACAGCCACGAGATCAGCGCATAGGCGGCACAGAATGCAACTCCGCAAATCAGCAGCGGCACCGCATCCGCATGAAGATATTTGATTTTATAAATACTGCCCATGTGTTTGTAAAGATAAAACAGGATTACCGCCGGCACGAACGAGGCGACGGCGGCGCGCAGCAGACTGTAACCGACCTGATCGAGGCCAAGATCATGGTGAATCGCTTTCTTCAGAAAATACAGCAGCAGGCAGTTGTTGACGATTGAAGAAATGACGGTAGCCAGCGCCAGCCCGCCCTGCTGCATCGGAAACATCAGAATGACATTCAGGATCAGGTTCAAAAAGATGCAGAGGAAAGATATTTTGACCGGGGTTTTCATATCTTTGCGTGAATAGAATGCCGCCAGGGTGATTTTAATGGCGCAGAAAGCCGGAACTCCCAGTCCGAAAAAGAGCATCGCCCAGGCCGTTTCAACCGCATCGCTTTCAGTGAACTTGCCGCGCAGAAAACAGCAGCGCACAATCGGCAGCCGGAACAGCACCGTAAACGCCGCAATCGGCACACAGATGAACAGCACATGCCGCAAACCGAGATTGAGCGAGGCGACCAGTTCGCCGGTGTCGCCTTTGGCGGCGGACTTGGACATGTTCGCCAGCAGGACAGAACCGAACGCGATGGCAAACACTCCGATCGGCAGGTAAACAATGCGGTCGCTGTAATTCAATGCCGGCACCGCCTGCGGACCAATGCTGTATGCCATCATCCGGTCAATGAAAAAACTGATCTGCACCACCGAAGCGCCAATCAGGCCCGGCAGCGTCAGTTTCCACAATTCCGACAATATCTCCAGGTTCTTCAAATTGTTGAGTGAAAAGGAGGGGAATATATCGTGCCAGTACATCAGGCCCAGCAGCAGAACCAGTTGGATAACCCCGGAAAGCAGCACGGCATAGGCCAGAAAATCCAGCATCCGCACGATATCAGTCATTCCGGGACAGATGAACATCAGGCAGACTATCAGAAAAATATTCAGCAGCAGAGAACCGAGCGCCGGCAGGAAAAATACCCGCAGCGTGTTCAGAATGGAGCCGGTAATGCCGATCAGGCAGATAAAAAACGAGTACGGCATCAGCAGCGGAATCAGGTTCAGCGCCATGATGCCGCTGGGATCTTTTACCCAGCCTTTCAAAACAATGGCGATTACGGACACCAGAATGCAAATCAGCACCAGCACGAGTCCCAGCCAGGCGAAAATCGCCGCCAGTTGACGTTTGGCGTCTTCCTTGCCGCGCAGTTCGATGATATGGGAGATGGTCGGCACCAGCGCCGTCCCCAGCGCGCCTTCGCCTAATATTCTGCGAAACAGGTTCGGCGTCATAAATGCCAGAAACCAGGAGGAGGCCACCGCGCCGCCCCCGAGCACGCTGGCTTCGAGAATTTCACGGAGAAATCCCAGCACCCGGCTGAACAGCGTAGCCGCCGCCATTCCGGAAGTGCTTCTTAAAATACTTTTCTTTGAAGACGACATATAATATTAAGAGCCAGTTACGTTAGCGGATTGAAATACTCCGGCGTTATACCGAGAAGCGGACATGAATCACGTCGCCGTCCTGCATGATATACTCTTTGCCTTCAATTCTTAATTTGCCGACCGCCTGGGCTTTCGACCAGCCGCCGTTGGCAACCATATCCGAGTAGGAAACCACTTCCATCCGGATAAAACCGCGGCACATGTCGGTATGAATTTTACCGGCGGCCTGCGGCGCGGGAGTGCCGGCGGTAACCGTCCAGGCGCGCGATTCCATTTCTCCGGCGGTAAAGAACGTGATATAATTGAGCAGGCGGTAACCGGTATGGATGACCCGGCAGAGGCCGTTTTCGGTAATGCCCAGGTCTTCCAGGAAAACCGCGGCGTCTTCAGGTTCAAGCTGCGAAAGTTCCTCTTCCAGTTTAGCGCAGACCGGCACCACTTCGAGATTATTCTTTTTACAGAATTCAACCAGCGCCTTGGAGTGTTCATCCTGGCCGAAAGATCTGAAAGTCGCTTCGTCAACGTTGGCGCAGACAAATGCCGGCATCAGGGTGATCAGGCCGCAATTCTTTGCCGCCGCAACCTGTTTGGGGTCGTTGTGGTCATATTCCGGGACCCGGCCGTCGGCGAGATCCGCGGCGAATTTGGCGGCGATTTCCAGTTCAGCTTTAGTTTCAGCATCCCCGGCGCGCATAAGTTTCTTGGATTTTTCCAGCCGTTTTTCAATGAAGTCAAGGTCGGCCAGCATCAGTTCGGTCATGATCACTTCCAGATCGCGGACCGGATTGACGTCGCCGTCAACATGGATTACGTCACCGGCTTTGAAGACGCGGACCACATGGGCAATCGCGTCAACGCTCCGGATATGTCCGAGAAACTGGTTGCCCAGCCCCTGCCCCTGGCTCGCGCCTTTGACCAGGCCGGCAATATCGATGAATTTCAGCGTCGAAGGCACGATTCTGCCGGAGTGTTCGAGTTTGGAAAGCACTTCCAGGCGCTCATCCGGCACTGCCACGATCCCGGTATTGGGTTCAATGGTGCAGAACGGGAAGTTCGCCGCGGCGGCGCTGCCTTTGCTAAGCGCATTGAACAAAGTGGATTTGCCGACATTCGGCAATCCCACAAAACCACATGAAAAACTCATAATCAGCCTCTTTCCGCAAATAAAATCAAAATGAAAGTTAAAAAAACATTATTATATATAAAAAAGCCCGCCGGTTCAGGCGGGCGTAATTTATCATCGGTCAAACAGCGTTATCTGGTAATCGCTTCATCCGGATAGAAGAAGTTAAACGCATTGTGTTCCATGTCCACAACCCATGCCGGACGCATAAGCGGTCCATAACCCCAGCCGGAATCTTCCGGATCGTCGGTGGCGCCAGGCAGCGGCATATAGAAAGTAAGGACATCAGTTACGCCGACGCATTCACGGGCCACCACAAAGGCGACGCCTTTAAGTACACCGTAAGTCAAGGCCGGAATCGCGCCTTTCTCCTGATTTACATCATACGGTCTGATTAAAATCTCCAGCGGGCCGAACGCAATATTGGCTATGCCTCGGCCGAGCTTTTCCAGCGGGCCGCTTTCAGCGAAAGTATTGGGCACAATAGCGACGGCAAGAAGAACAATCCCGGCTACTATAACTCTTTTTATAAAGCTCATCAATCATACCCTTTTCTATTACAAAATTAGGATCCCGATTATAAGGGAAGTGCTAAAATCTTTGAAATATAACTTGACTATTTCAAAAAATCAAGGAAATTCGTATTAATAATACATCACTTTAAATAAACATCAAACAGATGGAGACAGAAAAATGAAAGATAAGAAGAAAATCAAACCGGACGCAAACCGCTTGTCAGGCTTGTCCCTGCTGAAGGCGTCAGCCACCAGATACCCGGACAGTCCGGAGCAGGCCCGGATGGAAACATTCAAGAATGTTTACCATGACCGGGATTACATCATTACGTTCGACTGCCCGGAATTCACCTCGCTGTGTCCGGTGACCGGCCAGCCGGATTTCGGCGCGATCACAATTCGTTACATTCCGGATAAAACCTGCATTGAAAGCAAATCGTTGAAGCTGTATCTTTATGCTTTTAGAAATCACAATACCTTTCATGAAGAAGCGGTAAACACGATTCTTGATGAACTGGTGAATAAATGTACGCCGCGCAAAGCCGAGGTAATCGGTATCTTCAGGCCGCGGGGCGGCATTGCAATCCATGTAAAAGCATGTTATGGAGGAAAAATTGATGGATAACGAGTTTACCGTAATTGCCGGCGGGTCCGTGACTTCGCCGAAGGGGTTCAAAGCTTCAGGCATTACCGCCGGATTGAAAAAGAGCGGCAATCCGGACATGGCGCTGATTTATTCCGAAACTCCGGCTAATTTTTCAGGAGCATTCACCTCCTGCACGTTTGCCGCTGCTCCGGTGCGGGTATGCCAGGAGCGCGTCAAAAGCCAGGATAAAATCCAGGCGGTCATCGTCAACAGCGGCAACGCCAATGCCTGTACCGGCAAACCCGGCATTGCCAACGCGGAAAAAATGTGCGAACAGGTCGGCAGCCTGCTCGGCATCTGTCCGAAGTCAGTGATGGTCTCCTCCACCGGCAGAATCGGCGTCCAGATGCCGATGGCGGTAATCGAAAAAGGCATTGCGCTGGCGGTATCAGCCCTGTCCTCCGACGGCGGGAAAAAGGCCGCCGATGCGATCATGACGACCGACACCCGGCCCAAAGTCATGGCGGTCGAACTAAAACTCGGCGG
The DNA here is from genome assembly GCA_041665605.1 of Victivallaceae bacterium. Classification (GTDB taxonomy): domain Bacteria; phylum Verrucomicrobiota; class Lentisphaeria; order Victivallales; family Victivallaceae; genus CAIPAT01. The sequence goes on from JBAYIO010000009.1 coordinate 56,773, forward strand.
TAAAACTGTCACCATCGGGGGCATGACCAAGGGCGCCGGCATGATCGACCCGAAAATGAAAGTACCGCATGCCACGATGCTTTGCTATATCACCACTGACGCGGCAGCAGATAATGCCCTGATCGGGAAATTCCTGGCGCAGGGGGTTGACGAATCGTTCAACCGCATTACGATTGACGGCGACATGAGCACCAACGACACCACTATTCTTATGGCTAACGGCGTTTCCGGCGTAAAAATCAATCCGGGAACTCCGGAAGAAGCCGCGTTCCATAAAGCGCTGCTGTTTGTGATGCAGACGCTGGCAAAGGAAATGGTGCTGGACGGCGAAGGCGCCACCAAGCTGGTCAATGTGGTGATCGAAAACGCTCCTTCCAGAGAGGATGCCGAGCTTGCCGCCAATGCCATTGCCAACTCACTGCTGTGCAAAACCGCATGGTTCGGCTGCGACCCGAACTGGGGCCGCGTCATTGCCGCCATCGGTTATTCCGGCGCTAAATTCGAGCCGGACAATGTCGTCATTCATTACAACGACAAACCGGTAGTCTGCAACGGGCAGGACGCCGGTACTCCGGAAGCGGTGCTGGCGGCGCTCATGAAGGAACGCGAATTCACGATCAATGTCAATCTCAATTCCGGACATTCCAGCTATAACGTCTGGACTTGCGATATTTCTTACGAATATGTGAAAATCAACGCCGATTATCACACCTGATTACGGCTTTCCACAAGCGATTTTTGACATCTCCGGACGCCCGTCCGGAGATTAACTATCTGGCGGGAAAAGTTCTGCGGACGTATTCGAAGAGGAAGATGGTGGCGGCCTGGGCGGCATTCAAAGATTCGCTGTTGCCCGGCATCGGGATCGTCACCGGAACGGAACCGTCCAGTTCGCCGGCCCCTTCGGCTTCACTGCCGATAATCACCACGGATTTATTGAACAGCTCCGGCTCGGTAAAACAGTTTGCGCCCTGATGCGGATCAGTACGGTAGATGCGGGTGTAGCCGAATGCCGTCAGCGTCTGTTTAAGCGTCTTCAGATCGGCAAACTGGCGCAGTCCCATAGTGAACTGGGCGGCCATCGCGGAACGCAGCACTTTATCGTTGAAAGGGTCCACCGAACCGGCGGTATACCACAGTTCTTTCAATCCGGCGGCTTTAACCGTGCGCAAAATAGTGCCGAAATTGCCGGGATCGCCCACCCGGTCGAGCACGAAGATAAAAGGATCTGCGGGAGGCTTTGACTCGGGAACCGGTTCCGGCTTTTTCGCCACCGCCAGAATCCCCTGCGAGGCGATAGTGGCGGAGAGCTTTGAAAACTGGCTTTCGGGAATGCGGACCGGATTATAACGGTCGAAATCATGGGTAAATTCTTCAGTGCAGACCAGTAATTCAAGCAGTTCCGGACTGGCGGCGAGGAAATCGGCGCAGCATCTTACACCTTCGCAAATACAGAGGTCGTATTTTTTTCTGCCGTGTCTGGTATAGAGGGCCTTGATCAGCGCCTCCTGGTTCTTTGTAAGTTGTCCCATGCAGGCCTGCGCGTTATATGATTTTACTTAAAACTACTTCCTGGGAGCGGTTTTAACCGGAGCAGCAGTTTTGGCCGGGGCGGCGGCAACCGGAGTCACAGCCTGCTCGGGCGTATTCATCCGGTTCAGCGTGAACTTTGCCTGGGTCTGCCAGAAGCTGATGCCGGATTCCTGCTGCTGCATTTCGCCGAGCGTCGCCCTGGCGTTTATCGCTTTGGTGAGATATTTTTCGGCATTGGCCTTGTCGCCGCCCTGGAGATAAAGTCTTCCGGCTCCGAAATTGGCTTCACAGCGGAAATCTTCGGTGCTGAAAGGGTCAGCGGAAGCGTCGGCGAATTTGGCAATGGCCTGATCGGGTTTGCCGCAAAGCTCCAGCGCATAGGCCTCGTCCAGACGGATTCTCCAGCGCATTTCTTCCGGCAGCTTTGAAGACGCAAGGATTTTATACTGTTCAAAAGCTTTGTCAAAGCTGTTGTCATGAATATAGATTCTGGCCAGACGCAAACGAGCGCTCAGTGTAGCGGGTTCAAACGGATATTGTTTGATCGCCATGAGAATTTTATCCGCCATTGCTTTATTATCGGGGCCGCCATCCTTGCCAGCCACCTGCTTCTGAGCCTCGGCAAATACTCCGGCCGCGTTATTGGCCTTGATTTTCTGCCAGGCCATATATGACCCGACCGCCGCAACGCCAAAAATGATGGCCACACATAAATAAATAACCTGTTTCCAGTAGGTCACGAAGAAGAACTCAAACTTCTCAAAATCATCAAAAACCGTAGAGGTAATCTCCGCATCTATGGCTTTCTTATTTTTGCCCTTTGCAATATCTTTTGTCATAATTATGTCAGCCCTTTAATAATTTGATTAAATATGAAGAATATATTTTAGACCTGTTCTGCGTCAAATCAATTGCGTTTTGCAGATAAAAACATTTATTTTTCATGGTTTTGCAGTTTTCATAAAAAAATCCGGCTATTTTTTTTGCACATCCGCCAAATCAACATTATGTTTAAAGTCGTATAAACAGGGATATTGCCATGAAGAAAATAAGTTGCATGGAAGCCGCCGAGACCGCCTGGCGGAAAATGGTTGTAATGCTGTTCAAGCCGTATAATTTCGCCAAATGGGTGACGCTCGGCTTCTGCGCCTGGATTGCGTATCTCGGCGAAAGCGGCGGCGGCGGCGGGCGTTTCAACTTCAACTCTTTTGGCGGCGATCGCAAAACTCAAAAAAACGCCGAGACGACCAAAGCTTTTTTCAATGCGCTGCAAGAAATCTTCAACGGAGATTCGGGAAACATGTTTACCAGAACGGCCGAGCAATGCCACATCTCGATCAATCTGTTAACTGGCATCTGTGCCGGAATCGGCCTGGTGATTTTAATAATCGTCGTTTTATCGCTGATTGTCACCTGGCTGAAATCGCGGTTCAGCTTCATCCTGCTCGATAACCTGATTTATGACCGCACGGATATCACCGGACCCTGGAAAAAATTCAGGACCTGCGGTAATTCCGCTTTTCTGTGGCGGCTGGCGATCTTTCTTATCTCGGCAGCAGTATTTATAGTTTTGCTGATTATAGTTTTTTTCAATATGCTGCCATGGGTCAAATCCATGCTGGCGGCAAAGAGTTTGTTTAAACCGGACAGCATGATAATAACCTGGATGATTGTTGACGGCTCGCTCATACTGATATCCGGCCTGCTCTTAAGTCTTATCAGCTTTTTCTTTGATCAATTTGTCGTTCCGGTAATGTACTGGAGCAATCTTAAAGCAATCGAAGCCTGGAAAAAAGTTCTGGCGCTGGTGAAAGTCAATATTTACGTTTTTATAAGATATATCCTGTTGTATATAGTTTTTTCGCTGATCGCCGGCGGCGCAGTTTTTATTGCCGGTCTGGCAACCTGCTGCATCGGCTTCTTTCTGCTCATGATTCCGTTTGTGGGAACTGTATTGCTATTGCCGGTACTCGTCTTTTTCAGATTGTTCGGAGTGGAGCTGCTTGCGCAATTCGGCCCGGAATACAATATGCCGGAACCGGCGGCGGCGTTTGAAACTCAGGAACTTCCGGCTGCAACAGAGCCGCCTGCTCAGAATGCATCGGGATACAGATGGTAAAGCCAGTCAGATAATCTGTGCGCTACAGCGCCTTTGCGTCAGTAAGGATGAGTGGATAATCCATCAGCGGCAGATTCCGGACAACGGTAAGATTGCGTTTTAATTCCATCACGGTCGTGCTGTAGATTTTTCCGCTTACCGGATCAACGAGCACCGGTTCATCCATCTTTTTCTCCGCTTCGTTCCAAACGTGTACCGAGTGGGATGATTCGATGGGGCTTTCGTTCTGCATGTCGACGGGACGGTAATAGACGTAAAGCGGATAACCTTTGCGGGTATAGGAATCGGCGATCGCCGTCAAATACTTATCGCGGTCGCTCGTCCATGTGGGGTCGCCGCAAACCGTATTGGCCAGACGGATAAAAAGGTCCTCTTTGACTGTATCCTGATCAAAGACGGCACACAGCGAGCGCAAGGCGAAATACGCTTTCTTCGGAGTATAGGATAGTCCGTTGAGGAGTCCAAGCATGACCGGTTTGGTCTCCTTCCCGTCTCCCATCACATAGGGTCTCTCCATCAGGTCGGCCGTGTGGAAATACGAAGACAGCTCCACGCCGTGACGAAGATCGGTGAGCAGGCGGCGGGTCACCCATTTGGCCTGGATTTCCTCGTTGATGTTGCGGATGCCCAGCCATTCATCGTGATGCCCGGTCATTACCGAGGGACAGCCTGTTTCGCCCTGCCAGAGTTTCACTTTGGGAGCATGCCGGGAAAGCAGACGGCGCAGGAAGGCGATACCGGAAGCGTAACCCCACTCCGGCACCAGATGGTAGGCATGAAAGGAGAGCGCGTAACAGCAATCCCCGAGTCCTGCTACAAGCGCCTCTTCAATGAAATTGAAATCTAATCCGCAGACGGCCCCGCCGATAATCCTGGCCTGCGGATCAACGCGGTGCACCACTTCGGCAGTCAGACGGGCGAAGCGGGCGTAATCGGCGCCGTCGGGTTTCACATTGCCCCAGCACCATTCACCATTAGGCTCGTTCCAGATCTCCCAATGCCGAATCCGCTTGTGATAGCGGATGACGAGTGCCTCGACGAAATTCTTCCAGGCCGCCAGAACCTCATCTCCGTAATACATGGGGACCGATCCGACGCAACTGGCATGGGGTGCGTCAGTGCAATATAATATATTGCCATAGCTGAGACTGAACCACGGCTCAATGCCGCGGGCGAGGAGATTGTCCGCGACCGAATCCAGCCATGTGAAATCATAATGGCCTTTTTCCTTTTCGCAGCGTGACCAGCCTGTCTGGCAGCGGGCCCACTTGACGCCGCACTCGGCTAACGGCTGGTAACATGCATCGGGATTGAAGAGTTCGCGATCGAGAGTTTCAAATCCCACGCTGATGGCTGATGACCGTATCTCATCCGATTTTTTCGGCACGAGATTGCTGATGTGTTTCATCCCGTATGCCCAGGGGAAGGGACCGGCATTTTCGTTAAAAATCATAATAACCTCCTTGTGTGTAAACTCACGGTTGCCGTTTGATCCTGATTAGAATTGATAATCCTTATTTTGATTTAGTTTGCAATTTTCTTAGCGTCAGATTCTTTTTTAATCTTTTATGCATACTCATCGTCCGTTTACTTTACCGGTTTATAAACGGGTCAACCAAAGAGCGACCACCGACCGAGGGGGAATCTCGAAGTTTTTAAACTCGCCGGACTTGCCGGGATTAGTCGTTGTCTGAATTTCCCTGCGCCGGGAATCGTTGCGCGCTTCCAGGGAATTGCCGGTAAGGCATTGCCATGAGGAGAGAGCATAACGCGATTGTGCCGAAAATTCCAGTTTTCTGGGCAATTTTTCCTGATTGACCAGGAGCACTCTCAAGCCGGCCGGCACAGTGACTGCAGCAGCGGAAAAAGAGGCCCCTTGCTTTTCAAGGACTGTCTGGTCGCCGGAAGCATTCGCCGCCACGACATCTTTACCTTGCTCAAAACATTTATTTATGAGCCGGAAAAGATCGGCCTGGCCGGTGAGATATGGCGTAACCGGCTGGCTGTTGCCGGCATCATCCCGCTGCGAGTTATAATAGATTCCCCATGGCCCGCTGGAAAGAGAATGCAGACAGGCGGCGGCGACTGACCGGCTTGTAAGCATGCGGTTGATCCAGTCGGCAGATGAAAGACAGCCGACAAGAGCGTGAGTGGTGTACCAGGATTGTTCCCACCTGGTTTGCCCTGCTGCTTTTTCCGGCCAGAAACCCCACTCGGTGATCAAGAAGCGGATGCGATTGCTGCCGGTGATTGCCTTAATATCACTTTCCATCATTTTCTGCCGGATGGTAAAAAAACTATTATCGGGCTGAGTTCCCGTAAAATGCCTGTTGCCGAAATAAGGATGATAGACTAGAAAGTCGATTTCAGATCCCAGCTCTTTTAACACCGTCTGATGCCATATTTTCCAATCGCCGCCGTATTTCTCTTTGTAATCCTTCTGATGGTTCATCGTCGAAGCCTGGGCGGCGAAATGCGCCTCCGGGTCCACGCGCTTTATCGCCGCCATCACTTTCCGGCAGCGATCAATATATGACTGTACGGCAGGATAATTTTCATAGGCGTCAGTACCATCCGATTCATTGCCCAGTTCCCAGGCATGGATGGAAACAGGTTGTTCAACCCCGAGGGCTACCCGTCTGGCCGCCCAGTTTTCACCGCCGTTCTTGTGATTGCGCGGATCGCCGGTAAGGAACTCGGCCAGGTCGGCCGCCTCCTGCGGGTCCTCCATGAGATTGACGCACCAGACAAGTTTAGCTTGCGGATCGATGGCCCGTACCTGTTTTATCCACTCGACAGGGCCGTAACCGACCACGAACGGTCCGCGCCATTTTTCGAGTTTCTGCGGAGGCCGGCCGGCAAGCGGACCGATGGCCTTTTTCCAGGATAAATATTGAGAATTCGTGCCGGAAACGCGGGAAAGGTTAATCGGAAAGCCGCGCAGCAGTTCGAGAAGGTCAGGCCGCAATTCTCCGTTATTGACGGCTGTCTGCTGTCCGGTCCAGTCGAAGTTGAGCCCCAGGATGCCCGGCTCATAAGGTTTCACTACCCGCCGCTCATCAACGGTAAGCACAACCCGTGAAAGATTCTGGGCGGCGGCCAAATGGCTGAACGCGGTTAAGATAAAAAAGGCCAGATAAAATCGTCTTCTGATCAGCATTTAATGTCTCCAAAGTTTTCATCCTGCGGTCAGTATTGCCTTGCAGATAATCTAACACTGGCTGGGGGCCGAATCAAATCGCGCTGAATCAGACATCGATGATTTGATAAATCGCACATGAAAAAAGAGGGAACATCTCAGGCAGCGGTAACCAGTTTGAAGAACGGCGCGGGGCCGCCTTTGAATTGAGCCGGTTTCGGCGGCGCTCAGCGGCTGCACGAACTCTTCAGGAAGGCCATGAAGACCACCCCGCAGCGCTTCCGGATTGAGCCGAAAGGTTAACCAGCAACCGTTTATTTGGAAGTTTTTTCGGATTTGTCCAGTTTGTCCAGGCGTTCCTGAAGTTTAGACAGTTTCTCCGCCAGCAGGCCGAGTTCCTGGGTCAGTTCCTTGATGCGTTCCGTCTGTTTGGAGATGACGATCGAGTATTGCACCAGAATCAGCAGGATGGCGGTAATCAGCACCAGCGAAAGGGTGTACGGCGGATAAGCGATTCCGATGAAGTCGGAAACCAGTTTGAGCACCTGGGGGGCGATTGACAGAACAATTAAGATCGTTCCCATGAAAATCCAGATCAGCGAATAGGCTTCTTTAATCAATTCCTTACGGATTGACTCAACGATGAAAAACATGAAGCAGAGACTGCAGATGAATGCTACTATTTCAAATTGATGGGCGCCAAAAAATCCGTTCATGTCAACGTTTCTCCTGTTTTACCGCCGGTCTCATTGCGACCATGCAAATCGCGAACATGACCTTAATCATATAGTATACCGATTTAATGGGGGAGATGGAGGACACTCCGCCCAGGCGGGGATTCATTTCCGTAAATACTTCCTTGATGCGGAACTGGTTTTTCCCGAGCAGAATCACTTCTTCCGGCTCCGGATAGTCGAATGACGGGTAGCGTTTGGCCAGGAATGACAGCGCCCGGCGGTTGTAAGCTCTGAACCCGGAAGTGTTGTCAGTAATCATCTGCCGGATCAGCGCCGAATTTACCAGGAAGAACAGCCGGATGCCGAGACGGCGGAAAAAGGTTGATTTGAACCCGTCATGCTTGGCGCAGAAACGGGAGCCGATCACAACGTCCGCTTCATTTGCTTCTATCGGAGCGAGCAGTTTTGCGATATTTTCCGCTTTGTGCTGGCCGTCGCCGTCAAACTTTATCGCCAGTTCATAGCCGTTGCGGTGAGCGTATTTCAAGCCGGTCTGAACTGCTCCGCCAATCCCGAGATTGCACGGCAGGTCCAGCACGGTTTTGACTCCGGCGGCGGCGGCGACGGCGGCAGTATGGTCGGTGGAGCAATCGTTGATGATGATGATATCCATATCCGGCACATGTTTCTTCAACGTGGCGACAACACTGGGGATGTTTACCTCTTCGTTGAAACAAGGAACAAGTACTGCAGCTTTGGCTGACATATCAAAATCTTCCTGTATATTGAATTGTAAAACAATTAAAATAATACTTATTCCATGCAAGTCAACCCCGAATTGCACAGGATAAAGCATATCCGGCAAAGTCCTTCCAGCCTGAGCGATGCTCTAGCTGCCTGCCGGCGCTTCGGGGAACATCCAGGTCAGGTTGTCGTTGTCCCAGTCGAGTATGAATGAGATTGTGAATACGGCAGACCAGCCGAACCCGCGGGCGGCCAGCCCTTCTCCGGTCACGGGATGATAGTATTCCCGGATCGACGCGGCGTCATGGGCGACCCAGCCGAGCAGCGTGGAGCGCATTTCGTCCGCAATATCGGCATAGCCGTAATCCTTCAGCCCTTTGAGCGCGAAGAACGATGTGTTAAGCCAGGCCGGGCCGCGCCACATTGCCCTGGGATCGAATCCCGGAGTATCGTATGCGGCGGTAGGCATGCCGGGATAGAATTTCTGCGGATCGGCGGCGAGTTTCGCCATTCTGGAGGCGCGTTCCAGTGGCGCTATATGAGTAAAGAGCGGCATGAAGCAGGCCGGGGAAAGGACTGAACAGGCTTTGCCGGTGAGCCGGTCACGGTCCACATAGGAGCCGACTTGGTCGTCCCATAATCTTTCATTGATGCGCCGGGCCAGAGCACTGGCTTCATCAAGCCATTTTGCATGATCGCCGGACAGTGCAAACTGTTCCGCCAGACAGGCCATTCCGCGGTAGTGGGATACCATGTAGCAATTCAGGTCGATGGCCCAGATCCGCTTGTCGTTACTGGCGGCTTGCTGATAACCCCCGTCCCAGCGGATGGAGTTGTCCCACCCCGATTCGTAACCGGCATGGGTTCCGCCATAGAAAAAGAGACCGTCAGTTTTCCCGCCGCGCTCATTCATCCAGAACTCGCCCATGCGGACCAGTTTCGCATAAAGTTTGCGCAGCTTGTCAGTGTCCGGAGCGCAATGCTCAACCACGGCGGCGGCCCACGCCATCACCGGCGGTTTGGAGAAGTCGATTACCACGGAACCGTTTTCCCAGATTACATCCGGAAGCATGCCGTCGGGCTGTTGCTTGTCAAAAAGTATCTCGAACTGCTCGCGGGCGAAAGCGGGATCCCAGTGCGAAAGTCCGACGGCGTGAAAAGCGGAATCCCAGTTCCAGACGCCGCGATAAGTCCCGAGCGACGGCATGATTCCGCGATACGGTTTCCAGGCGTCGCATTGCACGATGTTGCCCAGCAGGGTGGCCTGAGACCGTTTCAGAAGGTTGGCCTGTGCCGGCGTGACCGTCTCCGCAACCTTTGCAAGCCATGTTTCCGCCTGTACATTCTCCGGCTCCTTTAAAGAATTATCCATTTTAAAATTATCCATTTACAAACTCTGTCGGTTAAATTGTAAAGCGATTAAAATAATACTTGTTCCATGCAAGTCAACTCCGGATTGCACATGACATAACACCTCCGGCACGGACCGCCTTACTATTAATAATTGTCACCCCGGCAAACATTTTGGACATTCTGGACATACCTTGTGCAGAACCGTTTTGCCTGCTGCTTACAACCACCGGTTAAGTTTTGCTTTAACAAATGACAATCAACCGGGCCGCCGTCCATTTTGGACATTCTGGACACCCCTTGTGCAGAAAAATTTTGAATGCGGTCCCGCAACCCGGAGACTTTGGAGGCTGCTTGAGCACAACTGCTTTCAGGGCTTGATAAGATTCTCAAACAACTTTTACGCCATCCGGTTAATATTTTCGTTAACTGATGACATTTATGCAATTTCCCGCTTCCCAAACATTCTGGACACCCGCACGCATATTTTGGACACCCCTGCGCCAGCAGAATAAACCGGACAACCGTCCGTCCCGCAGTCGCGGGAGACAGACTTGGAGGATTGCCATCTGTGGCAATCGTTTTATGATCCCGGTTATGACAGAGCATAATCCTCCATTTTGGACAGCCCACTCCGACACTTTGGACACCTGTTGAGCATAATGATTTTCAATGTTAACAAACATTTTGGACAGCCCACTCCGACACTTTGGACACCTGTTGAGCATAATGATTTTCAATATTAACAAACATTCTGGACAGCCACTCCGAGTAAATAGAGAGCCCTTGAACACAACGTCTTTAAAATTTTCAAACAACATTTTGGACATTCCGAATACTACTGTGCAGAATGTTTTCCGGCGCCGCGCTCTCGCTCTGCGAGAGGATTACGGGCCCGCGTCCGGCACAACAACAAAAACATTCTGGACAACCATCGGCCTCATTTTGGACAGCCGCCCGCCATAACCCCATAGTACCCCCATGCGGCCAGCGGAATAAACCGGACAACCGTTCGATTCCGTAGAGTTTAGAGACATCTTGAACAGAACCTCTTTCAATTTTTCCCGCTTTCAACTCTCCCCCTTTTAAATTTTAGCACTTCGGAATTTCAGCATTTGTCTTTACATATATAGTAATTTTGTCAACTGAAACGGCGCAAGTAAGTTCAAAAGACGCGATAAAATGCATTTTGAAATTGATTGTTTTTGCGGCAAAAATCCGCTAAACGCAGGAACGGGGGATGTTAACATAAAAGCAATGGTTCTTTAGATTACGGAAATTGTGAATATCGACAACTGACTTGCGAAGAGAGATTATGCCGGCAAAAACATTTTCCGCTTATCAGTTGGTTACGCCCCTTATTTCGACAGCAGACGGAGGATTTTCAATTTCCAGTCGCTGAAGGGGGGATAGCGCAGCGGAATGTCGAAAAGATTGGATTTGATCATTACCGGCTTGTAGTGGGTGAAGGTATCGAATCCGGCTTTGCCGTGGTATGCGCCCATGCCGCTTTCGCCGACGCCGCCGAACGGCATCGAGGAATTGATCAGGTGAGTCACGGTTTCATTGACACACATCCCTCCGGCGGGAATTCTGGAAACCAGCAGTTTCTTGTTGATTTTGCTGCCGGAAAAATAATACAACGCCAGCGGCCGGGGCCGCGAGTTGACAAAATCAATTACAGCGTGAATTTCTTCAAATTGGATGACCGGCAGAACCGGGCCGAAAATTTCTTCCTGCATTACCGGGTCGTTGACCGTTACACCGTCAATGATTGTCGGCGCAATATACCGCTTTTCCAAATCCTTTTCGCCGCCGCAGACAATTTGTCCGCAATTCATCAGGGCGGCAATGCGGTTGAAATGCTTTTCGTTGACAATCCTGGGATAATCCGGGCTGGCGGCGGGGTCTTCGCCGTAAAATTTCCGGATGTAATGTTTCATTTTTTCCAGCAGCGGCGCTTTGACTGAAGTATGCACATAGAGATAATCGGGCGCGACGCAGGTTTGTCCGGCATTCAAAAATTTGCCCCAGACGATCCGTTTTGCCGCCAGGTCGAGGTTGGCGTCGGCGTCAACAATGCACGGACTTTTGCCGCCCAGTTCCAGCGTCACCGGGGTAAGGTGATTGGCCGCCGCATGCATTACGGACTTGCCCACGGAAGAGCTTCCGGTAAAGAAGATATAATCGAATTTCTCCGCCAGCAGTTCCTGCGCAATATGCACAGATCCGGGAAAAACCGCGATATACTGCGGCTCAAAAAGGCGGGTAATGATTTTGAAGATGACTTCAGCGGTTGCGGGGGCCTGTTCGGCCGGTTTAAGCACCACGCAGTTGCCGGCCGCGATGGCGGCGGCCAGCGGTCCCATCATCAGTTGAAACGGATAGTTCCAGGCTGAAAAAATCAGAACTGAGCCATAAGGCTCCGGGTAGATATAGCCTCTGGCCGGAAAGTTGTTTTTCGACACTCCGGCGCGTTTCCTGGCGGCAAACCCGGCAACATGGCGGCGCATAAAAGCGATATCGTCCAGCACCATGCCGATCTCAGTAGCAAAGGATTCGAACTTGGACTTGCCGAGATCCGCCTGCAAAGCGGCGGCAATTTCCGGCTCAAATTCCTTGACTGCATTGAACAGCTTATCCAGTTCCGCCTGTCTGAAGGCGACATTTCTGGTGAACCCGCACTGGAAATAACTTTTCTGCAGCGCAACCGTCTTCCTGATATCAACCGCCATGCCCATTATCAAGCTCCGTTTCTTAGAACAGCCTCATGGCTTTTTGTCGAGTTTCAGCAGGATTACTTTTTCTTTTTATCAGCTTTCTTATCGGCGGGATCCAGGGCAATGCCTTCAGCTTCCAATTTGCTTACCGTACCGGCGATATCTTTCTTCATTTTGTCAGCACAGATGGAACTGCAGAAATAAACTCTTTTTTCGCCGGCATCAACAAAAAATTTCTTTGCAATTTTTCTTTTGCATTTCGGACAAAGTGTCTGTTTTTGGCCAGTTGCGGCCGGGGCGGCGGCATCAGTGGCCGGGGCGGCGGCGGTTTTGTCAGCAGCCGGGGCGGCAGTAGTGGCGGCGGTTGCATCTGCGGGTTTCTTGTCGACGGCGAAAGCGGAAACGGTTCCGAATGCAATAGCAGCGGCGGCTAAAAAGACCAGGCTCTTTTTCATTTTTCTCTTTTTCCCTTATTATTAAACAATTCTTCTGCAAGCTCTTTTGCTTACAACATAAAGAGCTGTAATATAACTGCCGGGACAAGCCAAGGCAACAGTTTTGCAAAGAATAATTATGGATAATTATTCTTCAACAGGGACGAGGCGTCTGTCTTTGCCAAATTTTACAGTATATGGAACTGCCGTATTTAAGGTGTTGAATATCCGATATTCAGGATTATATTAATGCTTTTGTTTTCTGCAAACAATAAACGCTGGCCGGAGAGTACAGCGGCTGACATAACCAACAGGATATCAAGAGAATATGTTTGAAAGTCTGAGCGATAAATTACAGGATACGCTAAAACGGCTGCGCGGCGAGGCAAAGCTGACAGAGTCAAATATCGCCGATGCAATGCGGGATATCCGCCTGGCCATGCTGGACGCCGATGTCAATATTCAAGTGGTAAAAGACTTTATTGATGACGTCCGGGCAGAGTGTGTCGGCGTGGATGTGCTGCGCACGGTCACCCCCGGACAGCAGGTTGTAAAGATCGTCCATGACAAACTGGTGGAATTGATGGGCGAGGGTGAAGTCCCGCTGAAACTGGAATCCAAGCCGTCGGTAATCATGATGGTCGGACTTCACGGCAGCGGCAAAACCACCACAGCCGCCAAACTGGCGCTTCACCTGAAGAAAAATAAGAAGAAAGTCATGCTGGCGGCCGGCGACATTTACCGTCCCGCCGCGATTGATCAGCTCGAAGTGCTCGGCAAAGAAATCGGCGTGCCGGTTTATGCCGAACGCGACAACCTGAATGTCGCTTCAATCGCCAGGAACGCAATTGAAGCCGCCAAACTTGAACGTCTTGACGTGATTATTATCGATACCGCCGGCCGCTTGCAAATAGACCAGTCGATGGTTCAGGAGCTTGTTCAAATCAGCCAGGCGTCGCGGGCGGATGAAATCCTGCTGGTCGCGGATGCCGCGCTCGGCCAGGAAGCTGTTTCCGTGGCGGACCACTTCCACAAAGCGCTCGGCCTGACCGGACTGGTATTGACCAAGCTTGACGGCGACGCCCGCGGCGGCGCGGCGCTGTCCATCCGCAAAGTAACCGGATGCCCGGTTAAATTTGTCGGATCCGGTGAAAAGATTGAAAATCTCGAAGTATTTTATCCTGAGCGCATGGCCTCACGCATTCTCGGCATGGGCGACGTTGTATCGCTGGTCGAGAAAGCCGCGGAGGAACTTGACGAAAAAGAAGCCCGGCTGCTGCATGAAAAGCTCAAGAAAAATCAATTTGACTTCAACGATTTTCTGATGCAGCTCCGCCAGATGTCGAAGCTGGGCGGCGCGGAATCAATCCTGAAAATGCTCCCCGGCGGCAGGGATATGAGCAAAGCCCTCGGCGAAGTTGATCCTAAACATTTTTCGCACATGGAAGCGATTATCTGTTCCATGACCGCGGCTGAACGCGGCGATCCCGATCTTATCAGTTTTCCCCGCAGAAAACGCATTGCCAGAGGCAGCGGAACTTCGCTGGAGGAGGTTGCCCGCCTGGTCAAGCAGTTCACCCTGATGCGGAAAATGATGAAGAAAACCGGGCTGCTCCGGCAGTTGCTGGGCGGCGGCGGAATGACCGGCATGAGCGGGATGGGCGGCATGAGCGGGATTGGCGGCATGTCGTCCATGTCCGAATCAAGCATGGAGGAAATCGGACTCGGCGTCGGCCCGTCGCGCAAAGAAATTGACCGGAAGCGCAAGCTGGAGAAACTTAAGAAAAAGCAGAAACAGAAGCAGCGCAAGAAAAACCGCTGATGTTTTTAATGTATTTAGTCGAAAACAGGTTAATCCTGAGAATTTTATAAATTGCTGAACAATGTTGAAAAAACGTAAAGGGAATTTTAAAAAATATGCTGACAATAATCATCTCCGCAATAATCGGTTTAATCACGGGCTGGGCCAGCTATCATGAGTGGAACCTGGGCTGGGCGCTGGCCAACGGTTTCGTCATGGCCGTGGTATCTCAACTTCTGATCGGGTTGTTCGTCCGGCGGAAAGTCACCAGAATTAATGAGAAGATCCAGGGCGTGATGGTCGAAGCTCAAAACAAGATCAACCGCATGGCGCAGGGATTTCAGCGCCGGCCGCTCGGCAGCATCAAAGAGATGCAGAAAATGCTGGAAAAAGAGCAGAACGAATCCGTAAAGAAAGCGCTGGAAGTTTCCGACGAAATGAAGAAATTTTATATATGGAATTTCCTGCTGGAAAGGCAGATCAACACCATGCGCATGCTGCTGCATTTTCAGTTGCATGAAATGGATGCAGTTGATAAGCTGATGCCCAGGAGTCTGATGATGGACCCCCGCGCCGTCGCGATAAAGATTATCCGCATGTATAAAAAAGGCAGTCAGGATTTTCATAAGGTTTTCGCCAAAAAATCAAAACGGCTGAAAGATGACGATGCCGCGCTGCTTTACGGGCTGTACTCCTGGATACTGGTGAAAGAAGGCCAGACGGACAAAGCGCTCAATGTGCTGATCGAAGCAAAGAAGAAAACCGGCAATGAAACGATAGTTCAAAACTGGGAACATCTTGCCAACGGCAGAGTCAAACAGTTCTCCAATGCCGGACTGGGCGACATGTGGTATTCGCTTTATCTGGAAGAAGCTAAAATCAAGCCGCAGAAAATGCGCCGCGCATTCTGAAAAATCCGGTGCGATTCTGCAACAAAGACGTTTTTTTATACAGGTTTCATGCTGAAATAATAAAAAAACATTTGCATAAGTAAATTTTAAGGTTAGTTTAAATAAATTAGAATTATTATTAAGTTTTAGGTAACTTGAAATTTTATAAAGACGAGGTCAAACATGAAGAAAATGTTATTGCTGTTCACATTCGCTTTCATTCTGGTCGCCGGGTTCAGTTCTCGAGCTGATGGTGTTGTGGACAAGGTCTGTCTGTACATCCCGAACCGGATTATTGATGCAATGGACACCTTTACTATCAACCTTGGCATAGGTCCGGTGGTTTGTCTCGAACTCCGCGGCACCCGCGCAGTTCAAGGCGGCGTCGGCATCGGTGCCGCCGCTAAAGTGATCAAAGATTACAATCGTCAATACGGCGCCTGTCTCCAGAACGGCTGGAACTGGGAATTCATCTGTGTCGCCGCTGAAGACATTGAACGCAGACCTACTACCCGCTGGGTAAAAGAATACTGGCAGCATGACGAAGGCTTCCCGAGCCCCACGCAGCGCATTTATAACTTCCATACCGGCGCCAGGGACTATTGGGAACTGGGCGGCTCCGCCGGACTCGGTATTGAAGCCGATGTCGCGCTTCATCCGGTCGAACTGGCTGACTTCGTTACCGGCTTCTTCTTCATCGACCTCAAAGGCGATGATCTGACTTTCGAGGATTTTGAATAAAAGTCCCGCTTAAACGGCAAATGATTCCACCGGGTATTTCATGCTTATGAGATATCCGGTTTTTTATGAGTAGAAATAGTATGGGCGTAAATGACACGGCAGGCGATTTTCAATGCACCCGTTGCGGCAACTGCTGTAAATGGCCCGGCTATGTGCGAATCAGTGTTGAAGAGACCGCGCGGATTGCCGCGTTCTTAGGCATAACGGTCCAGGCGTTTACCGATGAATATACGGTTCTGACTTCGGACCGCCGCGGTTTGTCTTTGAAAGAGAAGGATGACCGGCAGTGCATTTTTTATGAGGAGCCTCCGGCCTGCCGGATCGAACCGGTGAAACCGCTCCAGTGCCGGAATTTCCCTGCCGGGTGGAATTTTACGGGATGGGAAAAAGAGTGTAACGGTACTGGAAGCCTTAAAAAATAAATCGGATAATCAAGGATTTGCAGGATGGGACTGATAAATCAAAACTCGAGACTGGGAGTGATCCTGATCGTATCCGGCCCGAGCGGAACCGGCAAAACCACGGTATGCACTCGCGTCCGTGAAGAAATGCCGGAATTGAAATTTTCAGTTTCCTGCACTACCCGCGCGCCGCGGGCCGGTGAACAGCATGGCAGAGATTACTATTTCCTGTCCCGCGAAGAGTTCAAGCGCAGGATCGACAACGGCGAATTCATCGAATACGCCGAAGTCTTCAGCAATTATTACGGCACGCTTAAAAGTGAAGTCATTGACCGGGTTGAGCAGGGCGAAGATGTTTTCCTTGACATTGACATTCAGGGAGCAATGCAGATACGGCAGTGTTCACAGCAGGACCCGCTGCTTGGAAACTGCTGTGAATTCATCTTCATCGCGCCGCCGTCGCTGGAGGAACTGGAAAAACGGCTGCGCCGGCGCGCCTCTGATTCCGAAGAGCAGATTATGCAGCGGCTCGGCAAATCGAAGCTTGAAATAAGCTACTGGAAGCACTATGATTATCTGGTCATCAATGACAGGCTGGATGCCGCCGTGGAAGATATGAAATCCCTGATCAGGATGACCCGCAAGGCAACCAAACGACTGGAGGAGGGACTGTTCAATGTCTGATCACAAAAAATCTATTGCGCTCGGAATAACCGGCTGCATCGCCGCATATAAAGGCGCCGACCTTTGCAGCCGGCTGGTTCAGAACGGATACAATGTCCATGTGCTGATGACGGAGTCCGCGACTAAACTGGTTACTGAGCAGACTTTCCTGACGCTGTCCCGCAATCCCGTCATCACCAGCTTGTGGAACAGTCCGGAATGGCGTCCCGAGCATGTCGCGCTGTCCGACCAGGCTGCCCTGCTGGTCGTCGCGCCCTGTACCGCGAATTTTATCGGAAAACTGGCTCACGGCATCGCCGATGACGCCCTCTCAACTTTTGCCGTCACCCATACCGGCCCGATCCTGCTCGCTCCCGGCATGAATCCGAAAATGTGGCGGAATCCGGCAGTTCAGGAGAATGTGGAATTATTGAAGAAGCGCGGCATACTTTTCGCCGGGCCCGAAGCCGGTCATGTCGCCTGCGGCCCCGACGGAGTCGGGCGCATGATTGAAGTCGAAGAAATCCTGAAGCAGATTGTCAGTCTTATTTGACCGCAAAGATGGCTGTCGGCAAGAACCGTCTATTCGATGACTTTATTGACTATTTCGCGGTCAAAATAATTTACCGACATGCCGGCATCCACGACTAAGGTCTGGGCATTGATTCCGGCCGCGCGCGGACTTAACAGGAAAGCCGCAACGTTCGCAACCTCCTCCGTTTTCAGAGCTTCTTTTCTAAGGGTGGCCTTCTCGGCGAAAAGATACGGCTTGACGTATCCGGGAATACCGGCGGAGGCGGAAGTTTTGAGCAGGGAGGCGCCGACGCCGTTGACTCGGATTTTTGTGGTTTCGCTCAGCGATTTTGCCAGGAAGCAGATACTGGAATCCAGCGCGGCTTTCACCGGGGCCATATAGCCGTAGCTCTCCGCCGCCATCCGCGTGGTTGAGATTGAAATCGTAATCATCGCGCCTTCCGGGTCCATGTACGGCAAATATAATCCGGCGATATCGATGAAGGAAAAGCAGGAAATATCCACCGCCTGTAAAAAGTCCTTCCTGACAGTCTGGTGAAACGGTTTGAGGCCTTCGGAAAAATTGGCAAAAGCCACTGAATGCACGATTCCGTAAACAGGTTGATGAGCCGCGCCGATTTCTGCGGCGGTCGCTTTCATTGAGTTTTCATTTTCGAAATCGCAGCGGTAGACCGGAGCGCCGGGGAAAAACTTTTCAATGACAGCGGCGGCATCATCTTTCTGAACAGAAAAAATCAGCTCCGCGCCTTCTTCCCGCAGCACCTTGGCAATGTGGAAGGCCACACTTTTGCGGTTGGCCACGCCGAAGATCAGAATTTTTTTGTTTTCAATTCCCAGAAAGCTCATTTTCAACACCCGCGCTTATTTTTTATCGGACAATTTAAATTTTAACCATGCATAAAATGAATCGGCAATCTGCAGATAGCCTTCCTGGGCAGGATGCACGCCATTAATCTGGCGGACGGTTTTTGCGGCGTTTCTGCTGTTTACCGTTTCCGATATGGCCGGAAAGTTATTTTCACAGTCGATATTCACATAAGCCGGAATCAGGGAGACGTTGCGGTACTTTCCGCTGCCGTAACGTTCAATCATCCGTTCGACCAGGCGATGCTGATTGCGCCGGTACTGCCAGCGGGTCTGCCCGCATTGGTAATTTGAGCCGAATGCATCCTGGGTCGCGGCCGGCGGCACCGTCAGCGCCAGACCGATCTGAGTGTCTGGTCCGACTTTTTGAAATTCGGCAATCAACTTGTCCGCATTTTTCAGAATCTGATCTATCGCGGAATCCAGATTGTCCTCTTTCAGGTTAAAAACATCATTGGTACCGAGCATGACCGTGATAAAATCCGGAGCTTTGCCCCCGGCGTATTTACTGCAGTAATCTTTGAAATCCAGTTCCGGACTGCCGTCCTTATCCGTCAGAAATTTGCTTTTGCCGCGGTAATCAGTCTGGGTGGGATTATACTGGGTCAGAAAAGTGTTCCAGGACCACCCGGCATAGCCTTCGTGAGCAAAATTTCCCGGCTCTTTGCCGTGACCGGAATGACTGCCGACGAATGTTGCTTTAGGTCCGTATTTATGGCAAAGACTGTACAGTTCCAGCGGATAAACCGAAGCATCGGTCAGGCTGTCGCCAATCAGCAGCAGGCTGACGGCTCTGGCCGAACCGGCGTCCGCCGGGCTTACGATGATTTCAGTCTGGCCTTCCGCCATCAGTTCATTGGCGCCGTTATATATCTTTATTTTCCACGGGAAACTACCGGTCTCCTCCGGCTTCGCTGTAAAACGCCATCTGGCTTTATCCTGTCTGCCTTTGGCGCAATCAACATCAAACGCATAATTACTATAATTGGGAGTCAGGATAATATTGTCGAAATAAATATTAATTTCCTGTCCAGCCACGGCATATACGGCAGGAGGCAGGATCAGTCTTAACTGGTTATTTGAAGCGGCGGTTGCCGCGGCGGCCAGAAACATGAATAAAAATAAAAATGCTGATTTTCTCATATTGCCCTCTGAATTAAAGTCCGCCGGTTACTTCCAGGACGGTGCCGTTGATATATGATGCTTCTTTAGATGCCAGGAACAGAATTGCCTCCGCGACCTCCGCCGGAGTGCCGAAGCGCTTCATCGGGACCTGGTTTTTGTATTCTTTTCGCAAATCTTCCGGCAGATCGGAAATAAGCTCGGTTTCGATAAATCCGGGCGAGACACAATTGACGGTGATGCCGCGGCGGGCGGTTTCTTTGGACAGTGATTTTGTAAACGCCACCTGCCCGGCTTTGGATGCGGCATAATTGGCCTGGCCGGCGAAGCCCAGCTTGCCGGATGGCGAAGTGATGCTGATAATCCGGCCGAAACGGTTCTGCATCATTTTCATGACCGCAAATTTACTCATATTGAACGTGCCGGTTAAATTAATGGCAATGACGGAGTTCCAGTCTTCCGGCGGCATCATGCCGGTCACGCTGTCTTTTCTGATGCCGGCACAGTTGACCAGCACTTCAAGTGAAGAGTGAGCAGTGTCATAGCTGTTAAAAAAACTCTCCGCCGCCGCATAATCTGAAACATCGACTTTGACGACCTCCAGCGGAAATCCTGCCCACTTTGCCTTAAATTCCGCGGCGGCGGCATCATTGCCGCCGTAAATTGCGGTGACGGATGCGCCGTTCTTCAGAAAAAGTTCGGATGCGGCGCTGCCGATTCCGCGGGTTCCGCCGGTGATGATTACATTGAATCCTGCAAATTTACCGCTCATACAATTTCTCCTGAAAATAAAGATTTGCGCTTCCCATCCTCCCCGCCCTGGCCGCTGGAAAACATCCCGGTAACGCATAAAAAAACCCCGGCATGGAGCCGGGGTTTCTCAATTATAAAGTCTGTTGTTTTAAAACAGCAGTCATTACGATTTATTCAGCCTTTTGTTCCACAGCCTTTTCGGGAGCTGCAGTCTTCTGGGCCGGGGCTCCTTCTTCCACAAGCTGAAGTATGCACATTTCGGCGGCATCGCCGACGCGCATCTTTGCCAGATGAATAATTCTGGTGTAGCCGCCTGCGCGGGTCATGTATTTCGGAGCAACTTCGTCAAAAAGTTTTTTGACGGCAGTTTTGTTTCTGAGCTTGGCAACCGCCTGGCGGATATGATGGAGTCCGCCTTTCTTGCCGAGGGTAATCATCTTGTCGGCAAAACGGCGTGCTTCTTTGGCCTTGACTATAGTGGTGGTAATCTGGCCGTGTTCGATCAGGCTGCTTACCATATTGGCAAGCATTGCCCGGCGATGCGCACCGGACCGTCCGATTTTAAATGTATGTAATCTATGACGCATTATTTTTCCTCCACGGATTGAGCTTTGAGGCGTTCGGCTTCCGCTTCAAGTGCATTCAGCAGATTTTCGCTGAAAGTCATGCCCAGAGACAACCCGAGCGCTTCGATTTTTTCTTTGATTTCATCCAGCGACTTCTTACCGAAGTTTCTGTATTTCAACATTCTGCTTTCTGTCTTGGTGCACAGTTCGCCGATAATTTTGATATTGGCGTTGTTCAGACAGTTCATGGCGCGGACTGAAAGGTCAAGAACTTCCACATCCTGTGAAAGCACTTTGTACATTTTCAGTTCTTCGTCGCTCATGGAAGACAGGACATCTTCTTCGTCAGCCTGGCCGCCGAGGAACGGCTGGAGATGATCCTTGAGGATCTTCGCCGCGCTTTCCAGAGCATCCTGGGGCTTGACTCTGCCGTCAGTCCAGATTTCGAGTTGGAGTCCGTCCATTTCAGTTTCTTCACCGACACGGGCGGCGCCGACATGATAATTGACGCGGGTAACCGGGCTGAACATGCAGTCAATCGGAATTGTGCCTTCAACTTTCGGTGCAAGCTGCTTTTCAGCAGGCATATAACCTTTGCCCTTGATCACATCAATTTCAGCACGAAACTGAACATCTTTGTCAATAGTGCAGATGACCTGCTCGGGATTGAGCACTTCAACCGTTCCATCAACGACAATGTCGCCGGCAGTTACCTGACCGGCCTTGTCTTTTTTAATTTCCAGTGTCTTGCTCTGGTCGCTGTGGAGATTCAGCCGGACGCGTTTCAGATTGAGAACAATTTCAGTAACATCTTCAACTACGTTCGGAAGCGAAGCAAACTCATGTGACGCACCGTCAATACGGACTGCGCTGATAGCTGCCCCTTCCAGAGAGGACAAGAGCACTCTGCGCAGAGAATTGCCGAGAGTATGCCCGAAACCGCTTTGAAACGGAGCCGCGATGAATTTGGCATATCTGTCTGTTGCAGTTTCTTCTTCTATCCTGATAGATTGGGGCATCGGAAAACCAGATGCAGCAGTCATGTTATTCCTCCAGATTTATTTTAAATTTACTAAAATCGTACCTGTCATCAGACGCGGCGACGTTTCGGGGGACGGCAGCCGTTATGCGGAACGGGAGTGGTATCCTTAATGGAGACGACTTCCATACCGGTTGCGGCAATGCCTCTGACAGCAGATTCGCGACCTGCCCCAGGACCCTTAATCCGTACTTCGACTTCCTTCATTCCCAGTAACTGAGCCTTTTTAGCGGCGTCAGTGGCGATGACCTGTGCGGCATAAGCGGTGCTTTTTCTTGACCCCTTAAAACCATTTTTACCACCGGTCGACCAGCAAAGCACATTACCGTGTAAATCGGTAAATGTGACTTTCGTATTGTTGAAAGTAGCCGAAACGTAAGCAATACCGGCCGGAACATAACGTCCGCTCTTGTTTCTTTTCACCACGGTTTCCGCGGCAACAGGAGCTTCGGCAGTAACGGCTTCGGCGACGTCGGCAACTTCCAGATTTTTCTTTTTTTCTTCAGCCATGATTAATGCAGTACCTTTTAATGATTCTGAGTTTTAATCCTATCAGCAAACACAACACCGGCAGGCTCTTAGGTAGCAGCCAGCTTACGTTGAGTTTTATCACGGATGGCTCCGACGGTCTGTCTGCGGCCCTTTCTAGTTCTAGCGTTCGTCTTGGTGCGCTGTCCGCGGCACGGCAGATTTCTGCGATGGCGGGACCCGCGGTAGCAGCCGATGGCCTGAAGACGGCGGATATCTGCTGAAACCATACGGCGCAGATCGCCTTCTACATCCATCTCGTTCTGCAAGATGTGGGTTATCGCCGCAATGTGCTCGTCGGTCAGGTTATCGGCACGGAGCTCTCTCGGAATTTTTAATTTCTTGATGATTTCGAGAGCCTTGCTCGGACCGATGCCGTAAATGTAGCGCAGAGCAAATTCAATGCGCTTCTTTCCCGGAAGTTCAACTCCAATTATACGTGGCATAGTCTCTAATCCTTATCCTGATTTTAACCTTGTCTCTGTTTGTGACGCGGGTTGCGGGCGCAAATGACCCGGACAACGCCATTACGCTTCACTATCTGGCAATATTCGCATCTGCGTTTAACGGATGCTCTGACTTTCATAACAGTATCTCCCAGATTACTTTA
>JBAYIO010000010.1:0-77668 GCA_041665605.1 Victivallaceae bacterium
CGGGTTGCAGTCGAAATACGCCTTGTTGGGCAGCAGTTCCTCCGAACCGTGGAACCGGACCCGCTGCGCCAGTCTCGTCATGGCGGTGGTCATCGCCGGATAACTGATTTCCGAACATTCATTAAAGTATACCGTGGCAAACTCCCGTCCGAGGATTTTGTCCGCCCGGTTTTTGTCGTCCAGCCCGATGAACCAGATTTCCGAGCCGTTCCGGAATCTGATGAACCCGTCCCGCTGACAGGGCTTATACTCTATTCCCGGAAAACATAGTTTCATGAGTTTGGGGAACGAGTCGAACAGCACCGCATGGCGGACATGGACATGCCGGAACCGGAACACCGCATGGCGGCTCCCCGGCGCTTTCAGCGCCCGCACCACAATCGAAAACAGCAAGATAAACGTCTTGCCCGAGCGCGAGCCCCCGAACAAGAGCAGATTCCTGACCATCCCCCCGATCAGTCCGAGCGCCGTCCGCTGGTCGTCCGTAAATTTAAATCCTGTCATAATGCCAAATCCTTCTTTATCCACAAAAAAACAAAATGGTAACATTAAAAAATTTAACAATCAATTATCTATATATAGTAAAATTGTCAACCGGAACTGCGACAATAAGTTCAAATAACGGGATTAAGTACGTTTTTTAAAATCAGAAAGCCGGGCTTGTTTTTCATGTTGCGATAACTGTTGACCTAGTGAGTGTGCAAAATTTATTTTTCATTTTTTTTGCTGAAATTCCGGATTAAACCATTGACATTATGTATATAAACATATATAATCTATACATAGATAGACATAAGGAATGAAAATGCTGGATGATATTAAAACTGAAACTGTATCTTTTGAGCCGATATATCGGCAGATTGCCGATATATTAAAAAATAATATAATTTCTGGAAAATTGCCGAGCGGATCCCAATTACCGCCAGAACCGGTATTGGCAGCAAAATTCAATACCAGCAGATTAACTCTACGTAAAAGTTTAAGTATATTGGAAGAGCAGAAACTGCTGGTCCAACGCAAAGGTCGCGGCACATTTGTTACTTATCAATCAGTCAGGAAATATCGTATTGCCATTTCCGGCATCGGGCTGGCGACAAAGGACCTTTTCTCGTATCAGGTTTTTGCCGGATTAAATCAGGTGCTGGCCGATGTTGAGAAAGAATTCGTTTTTATTGACAACTGCGGCGATATACTCGACAAATTTCACCATAGCAGATGTGACGGTTTAATTGCGGTTGCTCCCGCATTGAATCAGATATCGAAGTTCTGCACCCCTGAATTTGACACTATTCCGCTGGTATTGCTTAACGTTCAGGATAAAAAGATCAGCAGAAAAAGAGTTTGCGTTGACGTGGAAAGAGATTCTATGCGCACGGCTGTTGAACATTTATTAAAATTGGGGCATCGCCGGATTGCATATATTACAAGAGAAGGCGATGAATTCAACCAGAGGGATCGCAATGCTTCCTTTGTGAATTCAATCAAAGAATTTGACTTGGACGGCGCTCCTGATTTATATCAATGCGGGATGCGCGGAGTATGGTTTTATGACATCGGACGAGACCATGCCTTAAAATTGTGCCGGATGAGCAATCCGCCTACGGCAATCGTCTGTCCGAGTCAAACAATAGCACTAGGCGCCTGGCAGGGAATAATTGAATCAGGCTTGAAGATTCCGGCAGATATCTCAATCATTGGATATGACGTGCCGGAATGGGCCAACCCGTATCTGGCAACCCTGGTGCAGCCGGAAATAAAAATGGCCGAAGCCGCCGGAGCATTGCTGCTGGAACAGCTCAGGGGCGGGACTGTTCAAAATCAGGAAATGATTTTTAAAATCATGCTTGAAGAACGCAAAAGCTGCGCACCGCCGCGGATGCGTTAATTTCCAGCATCGATATTTTAGTTTAAAACTGGAATTAGTTATATCGTTTTTTAATGAAGGTCATTATGAAGATTACCGGAACATTTCTGGATGAAATTACTCACGATATCCCGTCATTAAACTGGGACGAACAAGACTGGGATCGTGATTTTAAGTTAATGAAAGCTGTTGGGATTGATAAAGCCATCATGATCCGCTGCGGCTGGAAGAACTGGATGACGTATCCTTCGAAGATACTGGCGAAATATGAGAATGCAACTGTCCCGTCAAACGATCTGGTTGACATGTTTCTGCGGCTTTCGGAAAAATACGGAATTAAATTTTATTTCGGCACTTACTTTTCGGGGCGGGACTGGTTGCTTGAATCTTATAATGTTGAGCAGGAATGCAATCTGATGAAATGGACCTGTAAAGAAATTTGGGACGAATATGGAAAAAACAGCCCGGCATTCGGCGGCTGGTATCTGTCTCAGGAGATTTCCTCGGCAGTGTCCTGGCGGGTAGTAGAATGCTATAAGAAAGTTGGTAGATTCTGCAAAGAAATCTCCGGCAATCTGCCGGTAATGATTTCCCCTGGGTTTAAGGGGGTAAAAGCGCAGGACCGGAGTCTGCCGTATGCCGAGCGCCGCCAGAACGCAATTACACCGGAAGAACATCGCAAAGACTGGGATTGGATTTTTAACGAGATAAAAGGTGCGGTGGATGTCGTGGCGTTTCAGGACGGGCATGTCGATTTTGATGAACTTGAAATATTCCTGAAAATCAACAAAGAACTGGCAGATAAACATGGATTGACGCTGCTGACCAATGCCGAGACGTTTGATCGCGATATTCCCGGCTTTATGCCACCGATCAAATGGGAAAAACTGCGCTTCAAACTGGAAGCCGCTCAAAAAGCAGGGATAAGCGAAGGGGTCACATTTGATTTCGCGCATTTCATGAGTCCGAACTCCTGCTATCCGCAGGCAAAAAAACTGTTAAAACAATATTGTATATGGGCCGGAATTGATTATAAAAGAATTCAAAACTAAAAACGGAGATATGAAAAATGAACACTAAACGGAAACAGATTTTTACGCTCATCGAACTCCTGGTTGTGATCGCCATCATTGCAATTTTGGCGTCAATGCTGTTACCGGCACTGAACAAAGCTAGGGAAAAAGCAAAAACGAGCAGTTGTATCAGCAATCTTAAACAATTTGCTATTGTCAGTGTCGGTTATCAGAATGACTACGACGGCGTTATCCCTTACCGTTATATAGTTTCTTCTGTCAATGTGTGGTATAAGCTTTTTGACCCAGTTATCAAGCTTGCCAATGCACCGGCTACTGCAGCAAACTATCCTTCAGGAAAACCAAGTCCATATACATGTCCGGCCTCTACTGAAGTTAAAAACAGTGGATCGGCGTTGGGAACCAACGCCTCATGGATGCCTGACGCCTATGGTCAACCGGCCATTAGTTATGGTATTAATATCCAAACAAATCCTAACCGCGTACTGAAAATAAATAATATCAAAAAACCGGAAAGCTTTGTTTTGCTGGCCGATACCAATAGCCGTGATTTTGATCAATGGACTGAAACTACCTTTAGCGGTGTTACCAGTAAAATTGCCGGACGACATAATAAAAAGGCAGTATCATTATTCTTGGGTGGCAACGTAAATCAAGAAAGATTTTTTCTCAAAAGAACTTTTGATTACTTGGACTCCCGTTTTTTTCCTATTGCTTACTAATAAATTTGGATGGTTATTATGTTGAAAAAAGTAATTTTCTTTTTATGGTTTACAGGAATAACGTATCTGGGTCAAGCTGGAAATCTTTTTGACGATGGATTCGAAACTCCTGTGGCTGGTAAATGGGGCATTGACAAAACACCGGAAGTCGGGAAATATGAAATTATTTCATCGGGACGGAATAGCGGAAGCGCGTTGTCAATAATCACTTCAGGGCGGCAGCGTATGCAATTGTTTCGCCTTCACGCCGAAAAAATTCCAGGCGGCAGTATGTTAAAGTTACGACTATACATCAAAGGCTCCGGAGTGATTCAGTTTGGATTTCTTGCATATAATAAAGCAAATAAATGGTTAGACAAAAAGCTTTCTCCACCGCAATCGCTTAATTTTGCAGATTGGCAATATTTCGAGTTCAACACGATAGTTCCCGATAACGCTTATGGCAATGACGGCAAAATTGATATGATACGTCCATGTGTTGATGTTTTCGGCGACAGCAATATTCTGATCGATGATTTCAGCGGAAAAGCGATAAATCATGTTGTTATGCAGTCTGCGGGAATCAAACTTCCACGCCCATTTGAACGGATAACCCCCGGTAATGGTGATTTCAAAGTAAGGTACATAAACTCGCGGGGCCTGTTTATTATTGAGGAATGTGATACCCCATACATTGAAAATGCGGTAAGCATTAAGTCTGTTGAATTCGAGATAACGAATGGAAGTAATGGAGAAGTAATCGCATCGGCGATGTTTAATTTCTCAGGAGGAGTAATTCAAGCTGCAGAGATATACGTGCCAAAATCATTTTCCGGGAATGTCAAGATAAGAGCGAAATATCTTGATAACAACAGTAAAATCATTTATTCAGGACAAGGTTATTCTTCTTTTGACCGCTTTATGGATATGACTTCCGGTCGGTATATGGTTGGTGGAATGATACGCAACGAACATTTGACTAACTGGATAAAGGAAGTCATAATCGGTCAGTCCTTGTTCGTGGTGAGTAAGGATTCCCCCCCCAATCCGCTTCGTGCCCAGAAGATTATCCTTCCAGGCTTCGCTGCACCGACTTGTGCACAGCAGACCGTCAGTGTTGTCGGTCGGCAATACCAATTCAGCAATCTTGCTCTGCCCGTGCAGATGCAGGTGACCCAGCAGGAACCAACTGTAGGGAATGCAACTGAGCCAATTTTGTATGGGCAGGGCGCATCCATTATATTGGACGGAACGCCGCTGACTGCGACAGAATCCTTGGCGATAAGCAGTGATGCTGATACAGTCAAACTGACTTCAGGCGGAACCCGCGGCAATTTGACAGTCAATATCAGCAGTACAGTAGAACAGGACGGGATTATAACCCTACTGTTGACATTGTCTCCACAGACATCCGCCAACTTGACATCCCTGCAACTGAATATTCCGTTAATAGCGGCGCAGGCAACGCTTTATCATGATATAACTGATGTGGTATATCGTCGGCTTGACCGTACCAAAACCGGATTGGATGCCGGTATCGGAGGACAGGCAGGATATACGCCCACAAGTGTAAAATACAATGATGTAGTCTGGTACAGTCTGGCTTCGGAACGCGGCAGTAATTTTTCCGGCTCGTTTCAGCCGATGATCTGGCTCGGGAATGAGGATCGCGGTTTTTGCTGGTTTGCGGACAGCGATCGCAACTGGCAGGTTGACCCGGATAAATCAGCCATCGAAATCGCCCGTCAGAGTGGCCAGGTTATTCTGCGAATTAATATTTTTAATCGCAGTGTTGCCGCCGTACTTAATCAACCGGTTACGTTTAAAATGGGAATTATGGCAACTCCGGTAAAACCACCGATGCCACATTGGCGTGGAACTGTTTTCCCCAGATGGTCAACGCTGGACTGGACTTTCTATAATCAACTGACCAATTTGCGAAAGATCGTAATGGTAGGTGCTGGAGATCCACAATTCAATGCCGGGATGGCCAGTCCGGCCGCCAAAGATATAAATGTCACTCAGGACAAATATGCGGCGTTACACGATGCCAGAGGGAGTACTTTCTGTGAATACTGGGCCAGTGATTATCTTACGTTGGACATTGCGGAATGGGGCAGCCTTTTCGGCGAATGGATTAACCCGAACAGCGGCGGTTGGTTCTCAAGCCAATATCCGGGACATTCAGTTGAAGCCTGTTGCTGGTTACCGGTCAATCGCACTGTAAACAGCCTACAAGACTATAAACTAAAGGAGTTGGATTTTAAGTTGAAAAATGTCGGTCAGATTTCCTATTATGAGGACAATTCCTGCCAGCATACCTTTGATTGCAAACTATGGGATCAGGGGTATACCCGGAGTGACGAGCAACGGCAACCGGAGTTTGATCTGTTCTCATACCGTGAGTATCTTAAAACTGCAGCCAAGGTATTCAACGACAATGGAATGGAAAACTTTCTTGGGGTACACTCCAGCGCTGCAAATGTAATTCCCGCCTTTACCTATGCGAGTTTTTGTATCGATGGAGAACAGCCTGCTCGTTATGATTATACCACGGACAAGGATTACATCGACCGCTGGAATGACACTGAATATATGCGGGCTCTTGTTATGGGCCGTCAATATGGAATTAACACGGTTTTTCTAGGGGAGATGACTTTTCCGGGAGATGACAACGATGGGCATCATACTCGTGCGTGGATGGCAATAGTGCTACCTCATGACATCTCATTGTGGGATGGCAATGTTAAAAATCGTACTGCCGTTAAGGCATGGCATAAGATTATAAATGATCTGAATTTTTACGATAACCCGCCATATCTTTATTACTACTGGGCTACAGGGGCAAATAAAGTGTTTGTAAACAACGATGCGGATATTCGGGTAACCGTATGGAAACAGCTCGGTCAATCGCTTGTGATGTTGTCAAATTTCGGGGATGCGAAGACGACCCAAACCTCGCTTGATTTAGTAAAGTTGGGACTTACCGGCTCAATCACGGCCATTGATGCAGAAACCAATAGTACAGTTGCTATTAATAATGGAGCGTTTTCTGTTGATGTACCGCGTCATGACTTCCGAATGGTTTTGATTAAAGCACAATGAATTTATGACAACGGCAAATACGGTAACGCAGAAAGTTAGTGAAGCAAAATTGGAGGTATCAAGGATTGGCAAATGAAAAATTTGAACGAAACAATTGGGAGAGTTCTTTCTATCTTGCGCCATGTGGCGGATTAGAGCTTGGCGGTTATGATTTGCATCATTGGGAGCCAACTCATTGTGAATTTACCCTGAGTGGGGTTGAATTGGCATTAAACAGTTCCATTCCTGTTTTTAGAGAAGTCCGGATAGTAGGAAAATCAGTGCCAAACTTTAGCTTTGGTGTTTTCGTTGCTTGAATAAGGGGAGTCTGTCGCTTCAGCACGAGAACAGCAGTATAAACGTCTTGCCCGAGCGCGAGCCCCCGAACAAGAGCAGATTCCTGACCGTTCCCCCGATCAGCCGGAGCGCCGTCTTCTGGTCGTCCGTAAATTTAAAGTCTGTCATAAATCGAAATCATTTAACCATAAAAACAAAATGGTAACATTGAGGAACCGTTCAAAAATAACCTTTACATCTTCGCGTTTTTTCCGAAAAAATACGAAAGCCGGTCGCCTGACCGGCTTTATACTCTTCTATTCCATAATCTAGATCCGCCGTTGAATTTTTTTGCCTGCATTTCGCGGAAAGCATGTTAAAGCGAGTTGATTGCGGCGGGCGATCCCGACTGGTTGAATGAAGAAGCCATCAATATGGGATTTAAAGCCTTTGAAGCTAATAATGAACAATAGCTTCGTAGGAAAGGGTTAAATTAAAGCTTATTTACAAATCTTGCGACCGAAAATATTAAAATAATACGTGTAAGTAGTGGACTGCCGGCTTCCGGGATATTTCGCGCAACTTGTAAAACTTATTTCTTAACAACTTCTTAATGACCATGCCTGGATTGATTGCGGAGAATGCCGCGGAGTTCGAAAATCCGGTCTGGTTGCCGGGAAATCTTTAGATAATTTATCGGCTCATAGAATCCATCTGCTGCCTGTGTTGACTTTTTTTGCATAGTATTTTGGTCTTTTTCAGGAAGATTAACTGTTTGAAACAACGTATACTAATTATAGAAGAATTCAGTGCATTGTTTATGAGCGCTGACTGAAAAATCAATAAAAAAACAAACAAAGTATACTTTCTCTATTTACAAATATCAGAGTATGATATATAATAGAAGCAGATAAGCATAATAATTTAAGGAAGTGGGGCTATGCAGGCTGAAATGACAAGCTCTAAATATTTGTGGAAGAAAGTTGCGGATGAGTTGACGAACTATATTCATAAGCATAATCTGCGTTCCGGATCCAAATTTTTTACAGCCGACGAGATATCCGCCCGTTATGGGATAAGCAATATTACCAGCCGCCGGGTATTGTCCGAGCTGTCCAGCAAGAATTTGATAGAGCAGTCCCGCGGCCGGGCTTGTGTAATAAAACAGGTCAACAGTCTGCGCAAAATTTATATCCTGATAGATAATCTGGACAAGGATAGATCAATTAGTTTCAACTATGTTTATGCGGGTGTTTATAAAGGGATCACCGAAGAGGCAATCAAAATAAATTGTGAAACTGAATTGATCTCAACGGCATTTCTGAAAAAAATGACGATAGACCACAATACTGATATTATCATCATGCAGAACTTCCCCGCATATGACAAAACTGCGGCAGACTTGCTGTCTTATGACCCGAATATCAACTGTGTCTGCTGCCAGACCATTGACAACCCCCCGGGCGTTTCCACTGTCAGCGGCAATCTTAATCGCAGCGGCTGGATGATTACCGGGCATTTGATCAGCCGCGGACATCAGCGCATTGCCATGGTGGCCTGTGGTAATCCAGTCTGGTATACTCCCAAGTTTGATGGTTATTATGCAGCGCTGAAAGAACATAATATGAGTTTTGACGCGGTATTGGTAAAGGGAATCGAAAACAATCGGGACTCATGCAATCAGGCGATGAATGAATTGCTGGCGCTGAAAGATCCGCCGACCGCAGTATTCTGCTCCAATGATTATACTGCGCTGTGGGCGCTCAATTATTGCAAAGATCATAACATCCCGGTACCGGACAAACTCGCAATCGCCGGATTTGACAATCTTCCGGAATCACGGGTGGCGCATCCTGCGCTGACCACGATAGACACCGAATGGGCCGAACAGGGCAGGCGCAGTGTTCGGTTCCTTGCCGAACATCTTGAACGCGGAAATGTGAAGAAGATTGTCATTGAGCCGAAACTGATTATCCGTGAAAGTACATAATCTTAAAATTTTACTAAACAAAAAAGGAGATGCGGAAATGAAAACAACGACAAAACAAAATCAACTAAAAAAAGGAGATGCGGAAATGAAAACGGCAAAATCGGGAAAATCCATTTTTACGCTCATTGAACTCCTGGTTGTGATTGCGATCATCGCAATTTTGGCCAGCATGCTGCTACCGGCTTTAAATAAAGCTCGCGACAAAGCCAAGGCTATTGGCTGTGCCAGCAATCTGAAGCAGATGGGATTGATGCTGGGTTATTATGCCAATGATTACAAAGACTGGGTGATCCAATCCTCTGACGCCAATCCTGTATTAGGTGACACCTGGGACCGGAAGATTAAAATGCTGGGCTACACTGGCTCGAAATATACTTCATTCAGCTTCTTGCCGAAAGAACCGAAAGGCATGTTTGTCTGTCAGGGAGATCCCAATCCATTCACCTATAATGCATGGACTGAATACAAGAGTTACGCGATGAACAGTTGTGTTGCCGGTTCAAACCCGGCTTCGACTTACTACTATGCCTGGGCGACTTTTAACAAAATCGGCAAAAGCAAGAAAAAAACGACTGGGACCGTCCTGCTGTGTGACACGCAAAATTCAAACAGTGAAATTGTGCCGAACATGAACAGAAACAATTCGCCGTTTGATCCGGTCAACCCGCAGTACAATATCTCGTCAAGGCATGCCAAACAAGCGAATTTCCTGTTTGCCGATTTGCATGTCGGAACCCTGAAACCAGTTTTCGGCAACGGTTCCGGCACCGACTGCGGACTGTTGACTCCGTCAACTACGAACTACTCTTATGCGGCGCCGTCGTTCTGACGGGAACGTTTGATTCACAGGTCATAATCCAATTCTATTATGACCTGCGAAAATGGCGCTTTAAAAAAATATTTTAAAACTTACTTCATAAATTATAACGAGGTATCCAATGGCTTTTTTTATGAACATGCGCGCATTCATTTTGTGCGGATTGACCAGTTGCTCGATAACCATGCTTGCGGCGGACAGCGGCGAAACCGGGATTCTGGAACATAACTGGCAGGAACTTAAATCACGGCATTTGCGACTTGTTCCAGTACCCAAGCGCATAAATTTTGCTGAAACCCCGGTTGTTATCGCCGGAAGCGGCGCACAGCCGATTGCCATTGTGCTGAAGAATGACACCGAAGGCGGAAGAATTGCGGCGGCGGAGATAACCTCCCGGATCACCGAACTTGCGCCGGGCGTGAAAGTGCCGGTCGGCAGCAGTGCGCCGTCCGGAGCGTATGTTATTACCATTGACAACGCCAATCCGCATCTGCCGGCGCCGCCGGAAGGCGCAAGGAATTGCGAACAGACTTACAGTCTGACCACGGACAAGAACGGAATTACGCTGGCCGGACAAGGGGAAACCGGCATGCTCTATGCGGCGGTTACACTCCGCTGGCTTATCGAACGCGACGGCGACAGGATTATGCTGTATCCTGCGACGGTTTACGACTGGCCGGACTTCACCACTCGCGCGGTGCCTGAACTTGGTCAGCATACCATGCCGTGCTATAACCAGGAATATCCGTCGGATCCGCAGAAGGCGTTTGAGAAGATGAAACCGGTAATAGACTACATTTTCCGCATGAAGGGCAACTGCCTGATGCACACCAATACGACCTGGCAGAAATTTTCGCCTTATACGGCCAAGGCGGCATTCAACGCCAATGAACTGGCGGCAACTAAACTGATTAACGACTATGCGCAGAAGCGCGGCATCTCCAGCTTCAATTACGGCAAAGTATCTCTGGGGGAAGAATGGTGCGACGCCAACCGTCCGGAGACTAAGCAGATGCTGTATTATAAAGTTCATGGCGAATATCATTCATGGGCGCGTCATGATCTGCACCGGAAAAAAGCCGAACAAATTGCGCAGTTCTCCAAAGACGCCGGCAATACCGCTTTTTATATCCATGCGGTGGACGGCGGTTCCATTGACAATCCGGAAATGTGGAATGATCGCGATGCGTTGACTAAGCAGAAATACGGCAATGACCGCGTCAGTGCGGATGCAGACATGTTCAATATTTATATTGAGGCATTCAAACGCGCCGGGATCAATGCCTGGCTGGTGGTTTATCCCTATACCGGGACCTATCTTAATGAAGATGCCGGGTTGCGGACTATCGGACTGTCAGACACGCCGGAACAGCGTGCTTATGTGCGCAAGGCGATTGACAGCAACAAACAATGGATGCAGGCCGTAAATAAACGCATTCCCGCAAATGTGCCGGTGTGTCTGCGCGAGTCCGGCCAGGATATGATGTTCAATTTCATGAATCAGTTTCCCGGACGTCCGATGTTCATCTATTACGAAGTCACCAATCCGCTATGGGATGCCCGTCCGCTGCTGCCGCCGGAGATTGCGACGTTTACAACAGCTTATGATCCGGCGCGCAAAAATGATATCCTGTGGTGCAATATGTATGGAGGAGGAGAGAATATCGCCGTCGAATCGGTATTTGGAACAATCGGCGAATATGCCTGGAATACCAGTTTCCCGGGAGCACACCAGCTTGACCGCGGCAGTAAAGAAGTCGGCGGCAGACTGCTGAGTTTCGAGGAAATTTATGGCTATGACCAGAAAATACAGGACATCATGGCAGAACGCGCCGCAGTTGCCATGTGGGGTGATGAAGCCGGACAGTATATGAAAGAACTGTTCCGTTACAATTTAAGTTTTGCGGCGGCGGCCGATCCGCACAAGGCGACATCGTGTTTTAATTTCAAGGATTTCGTGCGTCTGTCCCGGGCAATGAGTGATGCCGGCGGCAAAGCGGCTAAAAGCATGGATGAGCTTTGGGCCAAGGTCAAGGCTGCCAAAGCGGCAGGCAGGCCGGTAATGGATTCCTTTTCATATCCGTATTTCGTACATTTATATTCGATTGTGAAAGCCGCCAAGGCGTTTGCGGAGGTGAACTGCAAAATAGAGGAAGCAACCGCGCTTTTGCAGTCCGGAGACTGCGAAAAAGCAAAGACTGCGATTGCTGAAGCCAGACAGAAATTGATTGACGGCAAAGCCGAATACGCGGCAACGATACGGGAATTGGCGGGCGAACCTGGAATCGTTAAATTTGACAAACTGCACCCGTGGCTGCAAAGTTTTTCCGGAATGAGTTTAATGAAGCCGGATTTCGCGGTACTGGAGAAAAAGATTACTGCGCTGGACACTAACAAGGAAACTATTTTTCAGCAGTTTAACGTCCCCGCCTGGTTTAAGACTATGATCACCAGCCGCACGATCAATGCATCACAAACCGGAGAACCGGTCGTCATTGACGGAATGCTCAATGACAGTGTCTGGAAAAAAGCCGGCCCGGTAGAACATTTCGTGGCCTGGAAATCCATGAAATCAACCGACAATGGCGCGGCGGCATTTACCGCTTATGACAATGACAACCTTTATCTCGGCTTCACCGCGCGGCAGCCGCTGACCGCACAACTTAACGAACCGAAACGCGGTCTGGCGGAGTATGCTTTTACCGAACAGGCGGAATGGTTCATCCAGCCGGACAAAAACAAGGATGAGGTATATCAGATTGCAGTTGACACGGCGGGCAATGTTTTCACTAATAAATACAAAGGCCCCAACGGTAAAACCGGCGTTGATCTGGATTTGCGCGCCGCTGCGGTTAAAACCGGCAGCGGCTGGTCCGCCGAAATCGCTATTCCATTCGCCAAACTCGGCAAGCGTCCGGACAACAACTGGTATGCAATGGTTGTTTATGACAGCATCAAAAGTCTGTCTCCGCGTCAGGTGGAGAACTATTCCTGCGTATTTTTTGACGGAAAGCCTTATCTGACACCGTCCTTATATCCGTCATTGAAATTCTCCGCGGCTCCGCCGGCTGCAATTCCTCCGCCTGAACTGCAGATTACTAAAAGTTCCATGGAATCCAAAACACATGCTAACGGAGCCGGCAGTTTCATATCTTTTGATCCTAAATTTGAAAGCCGGCGTCCGCTGTATGATGTGAATGTCACCATGCGCCTGTTTGACGGGGATAAAAAACAGGTGCACGAAAGCGTAATTTACAGCGCCCCGTTCATGCCGCTGCAATGGTCTCCTGCCGCGCCAATTAACATGCAGCTTGATAAAATTTACAGTGTTTTGAACATGGAACTTACGGCCTCCTTCACAACAGTTGATGGAAAGCCGGGGAAAATTGTCACGACATCCATTCTGGGTGATGCCGGCAAACTGATCAAGGCTGAAGATGTTTATGCCGCCGGAGCCGCCGCTGGGGCCAGCGGTATTGCCGTTCCCTGTTATTTTGACACCATGGCAGACGGGGAACCGCTGCTGGATTTAAAGCAGGGAACTATTGAGTTCTGGATAAAGTTGACCGAGGCCGCGAAAGTCCCGGAAAGCGAATGGAAGGGACAGCCTAGAAGAGTCTTTTTGTATTGCGGACCATTGCGGCCTGATCATCCTGAGGCGACTAATTTCAACTGCCTGGCAATTATTCAGGAAAAGCGATGGGGCAATCTGGTGTTGAGCATCGCCAATGATGATTATAAATGCCGTCAGGTGAGCGCCGGCAGTACCGAAAACTGGAAAGCCGGCGAATGGCATCACGTCGCCGCAGTCTGGAACATGAATGCCAATGGCAAAACCATGATGAATATCTACATTGACGGTAATTTGTCATCTAAAGAAGTAATGGAATGGGGCAAGCCGAATGAGGCTTCACTGCCGTTAAAACCAGTCAATTTCGCCGCGCAGCTCGGGGCGATGAACTCCGGGGAATATCCGGCGGATGCGGTTGTTGATAATTTGAATATCAGCACAAAACTGCTGTACGGCGCGTCCTTTAAACCGGAACGTCAGCAATTGAACCCGGTTGCCGGGCTTAGTTTCTCTTTCGATAAATCCCTTGACGGAAAATATCAGATAAACGGAAAAAACGGAATCATTCAGGCCAAAATTGGCGTATTAATGAAGAAATAGCAAATGCGCCTGAGACGTGCCGGAATCACAGTCTGTTGCGTCATGGCGAATTCCATAATAAAAGGAAATATATAATGAAAACTACCGGGAAAATCTTTATTGCTGTTGCTGTGTGCGGTTGCCTGAATATTGCCTGCTATGCGGCGGAACCGGATAAATTGAATAAAGCAGATGAAATCTACACAGACGGACAGGCCGCCGGCTCCGGCGGCATCGCGGTTCCATGTAATTTTAAAACTCAAATAGACGATCAGGCAATACTGGATTTCAAGCAGGGCACCATTGAATTCCGGCTTAAACTGAATGCCGCATCAAGGGTTCCGGAAAGCGAATGGAAAGGACAGTCCAGGCGGATGTTCTTCTACTGCGGGCCGTTGCGGCCGGATCATCCGCGGATGAATAACTTTAACTGCCTGTCCATTTTTCAGGAGAAACAATGGGGCAATCTGGTGTTCAGCATCGCCAATAACGATTATAAATGCCGTCAGGTGAGCGTCGGCAGCGCTGAAAACTGGAAAGCCGGCGAATGGCATCATGTTGCAGCGGTATGGAATCTCGACGTTAATGGCAAGACCATGATGAAAATTTTCATTGATGGCAGATTGTCATCCGCCGAAGTAATAGAATGGGACAAACCCAATGACGCCGCGCTTCCGGTAACCCCGGTTGATTTTGACGCACAACTCGGCGCGATGAATTCCGGCGAATACCCGGCTGATGCGGTTTTTGACGATCTGCGAATCAGTACTCAGCCGCTCTATAACGCCGACTTCAAACCGGAACCAGGCAAAACTATGAATACTGACGGTGTCGCGTTTGACTTCAACAATTCGCTGGACGGCAAGTACCGGCTCAAAGGCAAAACCGGCATAATTCAAGCTCAAACCGGCATATTGATGAAGAAATAGCTGTATCAGACGCGATGATATTTAACTGGAAAGAATCAGCTTCCTGTGCACCTGAAAATCTAACCGGAAAGGAGGAATTATTTACTAACGGAGTCATGACTGTTTATGCTGTAATATTCTGAACACAGCCGTGACACTTTTGTACCGGGAGAAAAAACTGTAAACAAAATGAGGGGGAAACATGATGCGGAAAATTAAAAATTATGTAGTATTTCCTTGGGAATGGACGCGGATTTTAGCTTTTGGCCTATGCCTGATGTGCCTTGCATGCCGGGGGGATGATTTTAAATTCACCCGTACCTGTTTAGTGCGAATTGGCGGCAGCGGCCTTGTGAGCGGCGATCAAAATACCATAGCTAAATATGATTTAGTCGCATTAAACCGCTTTTTCTGGAACGATATCAATGGAGATTCATGGGGAGCGATAAAGAGCATCAACCCCAATATTAACATTTATCTGTACCAGTTGGGCAGTGAAATCAATGATGACAGCGATGGCTACTCTATTGAATATTTGAATAATCTTGGACGGTGGAATAACCGGCGTACAGTTCCCGGCACTAATGTCAACCAGGATCATCCTGAATTTTTCCTGCTGGACTCTGCCGTCCCTGGTAACCGCATATATAACACCGGTTATCCGGATAGCTGGCGGATGGATGTCGGGCTGGCGGATTATCAGAATTACTGGCTGGCTGCGACGATCAATGACATAGTCAACCAGAATTGGGCTGCGGACGGAGTCTTTATGGACAACTGTTTGACTCTGGGCGGCGGCGCAAGCAGCGTCCCGGCCAAATATTCCACTAATGCATTGTGGATAACCGCGATGCATAGTTTTATCAATGCCGCGACTGCCGGATTGCATGCGGCCGGACAAAAAACTTTTTGCAACCGCGGGGAATCCCGGACAGTTGACGGTTATAACGCATATGTGGCGCTTGACAGTATTGCCAATCCGCCTGACGTTGCCCTGGAGGAAGGCGCCTTCGCCGTACTATGGGGTTCCGGCTGCGTGCAGTTTTATCCGGAAGCGGACTGGAAACGGCAGGTTGACGTGCTGGGAGCAGTGCATAATTACAAAATTGTCCATACAAGCCATACCGACCTTGCCGCCGGCGGCAGCGGTACCGATAATTACGGGAAATCAGTTAACTATTACGATATTCTCTGGTACGCGTTATGTTCGTACAACCTGGGTAAAAATGAAGTTAATGACAATAGCTACTTTGCTTTTGCGGAATGCGGGAATTATAGTCTGCTGCCCTGGTATGATGAATTTGATACAACCAGGTTGAATTTGAGCAGAGCAGTCGGACCGTATCAGATAAAAGTGATTTCCGGCAACAATATCTATATGCGGGAGTTCGTTAAAGGCTATGTATACGTCAATCCCTCGGCAAACGATGTGACTTCCATCGGACTTAGAGAAACGTGCAAGCAGCTTACTCATGACAACTTCGAAAATAATCCGGCCACCATTACGGATGTGAATACTATTGATTTGGCATCACATCGCGGTACAATTCTATTAAAATCGTCAACCGCATTAACCGGCGGCACCGTATACGAAGACGCGGAAAACGGCAATACTGCCGGCTGGGATGTCTATGACAATATTCCGTCCGGCACGGTCAGCAATGTCTATGACGCCGAACGCGTCGGGCAAGTCATAAAGCTGACCGGCGGCGGGTGGGACACCGGTTACAGAAAGCGCACTGACGCCAATGCGGATTGGAACAACAGCGCACAGTTCGGGATAGAATGGAAAATGAAATATTCCGAATCATTCACCGTCTATGTTCAGCTTGATACTTCTGACGGGTTAAGATATCTTGCTTATAGTAATAACGGTACTTCCGGCTATGGCGACACCTATTACGTTTACTACAATCTCGGCTCAGGAATGATCGACGGAAAGTGGCATACTGTCAACAGGGATCTCAAAGCCGATCTGGCAAAATATCTGCCAAACGTCACGCTGAACAAGGTGAATTCTTTTATGATTCGCGGCAGCGGTTATGTTGACGATATTATATTGCGGCCGGTAGCCGTATATGAAGACGCGGAGAATGGCGACACTCTCGGATGGAGTATTTATGATAACAATACTACCGGGACGATAACAAACGTCTCCGACGCGACCCGCGGCGGCAAAGTAATCAGATTAACCGGCAACCAGTCCAATACCGGATTCAAGAAGCTTACCGATGCCGGCGCAAACTGGGACAACACAACGCAGTTTACGCTGGAATGGAGCATGAAAACTTCCGTGTACTATACTGTATATGTTCTGGCTGGCACATCATCCGGAGACAGATATCTGCAATATACCAATGCCGGCAGTGATGCGCTCGGAACGGGGACGTATATACTGCATGGTCTTGGTTCCGGCAGCACCAACGGTCAATGGCAGACATTTACCCGCGACCTGAAAGCTGATCTGAAGGAAGCGCAGCCTGGAGTTACTTTAAACTCGGTAAAAGCTTTCCTGATTCGTACCGGCAGCGCGGATATTGACGACATAAAATTGAGGTGAAGATTGAACGTGATCTCCCGCCGTTGCGGCGGGAGATCAATTGAGTGCAGAAAAGAAAGTTCCAGATTGGTTCTTTAAAGGCGTATTGCGGGTTGAGTGTTTTTTTATCTTGAAAGATACTGAAAGTCAGGATTTTTATCTGAAACAGAATAGATCATTTCAGCGCTGACGGCATTTTTGCGCTGGAATTTAACCGATAAGCTGAAGTTCTCATGAATTAGTGGAATTATTTGCATACATTTGCACTATATGCATTTTTTAAATTTTAAGACATTGAAGCTAAATACTATAAACTATAGAATGGAGAGATTATGATGAAAGTACTATGGCAATTTGTTGTAACGGTATTTATTTCGGCTTCAGCAATAAGTTCATTTGCGCTGCCGTCTTACAACGATGTTCTGGTGGTGATCAATGACAAAGCGCCTTCCTCGGTGGAAATCGGGACGTATTTTAAAAATGCACGTCAGATTCCTGATATCAATGTTGTGCATGTTTCCATAACGGACTGGCAAGGGAATGGCAACGAATTCGGTCGTGTTGCCGCGACGGAGAAGAAAGCTGTTATTGATGCAATTAAGAATCACATGAAAACGAATCAATTGACAGACAAAATAAACTACATTGTTTTAACGCGCGGGATTCCGATGTACGCCGAGAGCCCGGAATTTTCAAGTGCGGGCGCCCTGTACCATCTTACAGACGTTTATGTGCTGTTTAATTTATCCGAATCCGCGGCAGACTACAGCATCCCGGACATTTTCAGTAAAAATAAATACTTTTATTATTACAATCCCGATATTCTTAACAAGAAATTCTCGTCGAAAAAATTCGGTTATTATATAGTGTGCCGTCTGGATGGTCCGGGCATGATTAACATCAAGCAAATGATCGACGACACCGGATTCCCGGCGTATGCATCGTGCAAAAAAAACGGGGGAAAAGCAAAATTTTTTACGCTGCATCAACAAATTTCGGCAATGGTGAAAAACGAATTGAAGAAACGGAATATAGAACTGGTGCAAGTTCCGGCGAATCCGGCCACGAAGCAGTTGACCGCGACAATGGATACCGTCGCTAAAGATCTGATGTTTGCTTTTTTTAATAACGTCAGCAACTCCGGCTATGGTTATGCCGACTTACCGGCGGATAACTACTTTTACGCAGAAGGCGACATGGTCGGCCAGTATCCGTTTATTTACCGCGGAGCCACTTTCCTGCCTGGTTCGTTTGTCACCTGTTTCCGCTCGAACCCGTCAGCTCTGATGAACCGGAATAGCGGCGGTCTGCTGGCAATCAATACCGACACCGCTGCAATCACTGACTACCAGAAAGCTTATGACGGCAGCGACATTAAATTCCGCCATCAGACCTGCGTGGCTTATGATCCGGTAAACAATCAAGTCTGGTGCGGTACCGGCGAACCGGCATTGAATATGAATATGAACTTTGACAGCACCCACGGCACGGATGAATTTTACCGCGAACATATGCGCAATGAAGGCGGCGGCATCGCCGTCTACGATGCCGCAGGCAATATTCTCAACTGGATGAATGCCGCCAGCAGCCCGCTGAAAAATAATCGTGTAATCAAGATGGTTTATGATAAAACATCAAAATGGATGTGGGTGACACATTACAAGGGAGTTCAATATTACGATCTGGTCAGTAAAGCCTGGCATGATATTCCGGCATTGCAAAATGATTTTGCGGCCGGCTGCTCTATTTATCTTGACCCGTACAACAGCGACAAAGTATATTTTTCTTTCTATTACAACGATGACAGCAGTTATATTGGATTAATAAAAGTCTCTTCTCAGCTTGCCGGCGCTTCAAACAGTATTTATGAATACAGCAAAAGTTCTCAAACGGTGAAAACTTATGCTATTGACACCGACAGCACGGTTACCGGCACAACCCCGCAGATGGTAAAAACTTCCGCCGACACGCTGTGGGTTGCCAAAGGGCGTTCCAATGGTTCATCCAGAAAAATAGCGCTTATCAGGTATGACCTGGCTAAAAAGATGATAATAGAGAAAATCATCCTCAATGATCTGATTCCGGAAGTGCAAAATGCCCCGGCTGATCTTAGTTCCATCGTTATTCAGCAGCCGTATGCTCTGGCAGCCGGGCCGGATAATACTATTCTGGCTCCCGTCGGTTGCGGGATGACTTATACTGCGGCAAGAACCAGCGGCGACGGTAAAACAACCTATACCGGGGAATTCAAAAATTATCTTATCCGGGTTACTGAAAAATCCGGAATTGCCAGTACCGTCGAAGTCATCAATAATCCGGCGCTTAACACTCAGAATTCTACTCTTCCGGCTTTTTATGCCCGTTCGCTGATTGTCGATCCGCAGGACAGCAATAAAATATACATGGCGCTGTCATGGTCATGCTCTTCTGCCGCAATACTGGCGAAATCAACTGACGGGGGGACAACCTGGACTCAATTTTCGAATTCATCAAAATTCTTGAATGTCTATGATCTGGCGATCAACAACAAGACGATTTATGCAGTACGTGGTTATCAGTCGGCACAGAATCTGTTATGCGACTTCATGGCCTTCGGACTTAACGCCTTCGGCGGTGGAATAACCCATGATAACATGATATATAATCCGTCACGCCAGACCCCGCGGGATTCCAGCTTTTCGGAGTATGCCAGAGGCCCTGAAGATATATATGCGGTCACCAAGGACTCCATTTCCTGGATTAAGGACTATTCTGATGCTCAGGGGAACAGCTATGAAACCTGGAACAGCCTTAAAACTTATAAGTTTGGCGACTCGGTGACGGACAGTACAGCGGTGTACATCAGCGCCAAAGACAATAATACCGGGAATCCGCTTAACCAGGTCTGGCAGGTGGTGGATATCGGCAATATCAACGACTATTCATCGGCCGTCGCTTACGGAGCATATGCTTTTGTCAGGTATAACGGAAAAGTATATATGAGTACCATGAATAATAACACCTATACGCCGGGAAGCGGGATAGGAGTATATGTCTGGCATGAGACCGATATCAGCAATATCGGCGCTTACTCAAGCTCTGCGCAATACAATTATAACGATCTGGTGCAATACAACGGTGTTTATTACATGGCGCGGCAGGTCACAACTGGCTCCATCCCGGGCGTTGAGTACTGGCAGAAAACTGCCACGGCGGTGACTTACGAAAATGCTCCGATCTCCCAGGCCGAACCGATGATGTTTCTGTATACTGACGGATTCAATATGGGTGAAGTGCGTTTTGCCACCCAGTCCCAGTACCCGGAGGAAGGCGGCGCCGGCTGGACCGGCCACTTCCTGGTGTTTGATCCGAAATGCGCCCCGTTCGCCCCGCGGGTGGATGAGGAAAACCTGAAATCCCAGGTTATCAATAAAACGACCATTGAAATCCCGCTGTTCAGTCCCGGCCTGCCGCCCGACATCGACGGTTTCATTCCGGAGACGATCAATGCGAATACTGTGAAAATCACGGATGAAACGGGCAAGCCGGTTGCGTTGTCGAAGATGGAGTACAACGCGGTCGGCCGCAAAATCGTGCTTACCGGAGATCTGTCCGGGATGGTTTATCAGGTGACGCTGAAATGCGGGATCGACGGCATTAAAAATATCCGGGGGGCGAGCCTGATCAATCCCCGCGCGGATGAATGCAAAGATGAAATCGCCTACGCTTTCGGCGACGGCATTCTCATCAATCCGGAAATCTATACGCCGACGTCG
The DNA here is from genome assembly GCA_041665605.1 of Victivallaceae bacterium. Lineage (GTDB taxonomy): Bacteria > Verrucomicrobiota > Lentisphaeria > Victivallales > Victivallaceae > CAIPAT01. The sequence continues at coordinate 21,119 of JBAYIO010000010.1, forward strand.
ACCGTCGGCCCGGTGCAGATGCCGCAGAACAATTCAAAATGCGATTTAAGCGTGGACAAGGTCTGGTGGGACAAAGCACCGGTAGCCGGGCAGCCGCTGACGGTTAAATACCAGATCAGCAATGTCGGAACCGCTAAAACCAATGTCGCGGCGGGAGATCTGGTGGCGAAAGTTTATTTGAACAACATCAAAATGGACATGGTGTCATTCGGCAACCTTGCGCCCAAAGCGTCGGTCACGCTGAGCTCCACCATCAACGGCGGCTTTATCACTGCCGGGAAACAGACCACCATCATGGTCTGGGCGGACGCTAAAAGCAAGCTGCTCGAAACCCGCGAAGGCAATAATATAAACTCAGCGACGTTTTTCCTGGATAACCGTCCGGACCTGAAAGTGACTGCAATCACGCTGTCATCAACCAAGGCGGGTAAAGTGACGGTGAACTTCACCATCGCCAATGCCGGGGTCGGGCCGACCACGGCCGGCGCCGGCGCGCAGACTGCGGCGGTTTATGTCAACGGCAGTCCGGCCGGAACCGTGAACTACGATGATCTGGCGAAAGGCGCGACTGTTGCATTAAAATTGAACAATGTCACCACCACCGCCGGAACCTGCAAGGTAAGGGTGGTTGCCGACAGTACGGGCAAGGTCACGGAAGCAAACGAAAACAACAACATTCTGGAAAAGATTTTCGTCATTGCAAAATAAACAAGAACTTATCTGCCGCCGTTCACGGAAGCGGCGGCGGATGATAAGGAACTGCATATAGATGGGATATAAAGTGAAAATTCCAAAATGGCAGTATCATCGGGGTACAAAACTTTAGCTTTTGTTTTTTGATGCTTGTAGAACATTTATTTATTGTGTTTTATTAGCTTGGAATGTCATTGAACTGTTACTTTCTGGCGAAGGAGCCGGAGCCGTAATATGATTGCGGATAGCGCCAGTCGGGCTTCCAGCAGAGCTGGACCATTTTGTCGCCGTCGCGGTCGTCAACGGAAACGTTCAGGCGGAAGCCGTCCCATTCTCTGCCGGCCATCTTGTTCAGATAAGCCAGCGGCACCGCGACTTCGGTGTTGAAACCTTTTGCCGTGCGGACACAGGCATATTTGGCGCCTTCCGGCAAATCTTTAGTGCCGCGATACATCCAGGTTTCGCCGGGTACCGGGCTCGGGCTGAATGCCAGCAGCAGAAAGTCTTTCATTTCACCCTGCCCGTTATTCCCGGAACGGATCTCCGCCGGTCTGGCGTCAAGGCGGATTTCAATGCCGTCCTGCTCCCACGGATCTTTGTCTTTTACCGCATCATATTTGTCATCAATGACTTCAACTGCGATATACAGATACTTGTCGTCATAGGCGGTGCCGATGGCAAACCGGCAGTCGTCCGGGCCTTTCCATGCCTTTTTGCCCATATACTGGAATACTTCCGGCTCATTGCATTTTATCTCCAGATTTTTCCAGTCCCGGAGATCGCCGTCGATCGTTTTCGCTTCCGTTGTCGCGGCGCACGGATAAGGCGGCAGAATAAAGACAGTGCCCGGCGCGCTTTCCAGGCAGCCGTTGCCGGCGGTGAATTGGAATTTATCATTATTCGCTCCGGGGGCGGGTTCATACACCAGGTCCGGCGGGGTGCCGGAAAGCCTGCCGGATTCCGGCGGTTTGACGATCTTATAACTCAACGGCTGTTCCGGCGCGTCGGGATTAAACGCCGACAGTTTGATTTTTCGCGTCTTCTGATCCACCAGGCAAATCGTCTGGTTTTCCGGGCGCGGCGCATCCGGGACCGGCTGGCTGGTCACGGTGAATTCCGCCGGAGCGCTGTCATTCAATCCGTCTCTGGAAATCAGGGCAAAACAGTCGGAGCCGTTATAATCCGGAGCAGGAGTGTAAACAAACCGCCCGGCGGCGTTTTTCTGAAGCGTTCCATGCCGGGGCAGCCTGGACGCGATGATATTGCCCGGCGGGCCCGGTTTTTTCGCGTCTTTCAGCTCCACCTCCACAGGAACGTCTTCCGGCGTGGTCAGCGCGGCCCCGGTCAACTGCGGCACGGTGTAGGCTGCTCCGGCGGCCGGCGGCCGGATGAACACGCCCTGGCTGGTGTTCCAGTAAGTCCCGCTGCCGCTCTTTTGCAGCGCCAGCGATTTTATCATATAAACTTCCTCCGGCTTGACGGCGGCGACGGTATATTCAGTTCCGGCAACCGGCTCTCCGGTCAGCAGAGTGTACGGGCCGCTTAGAGCGTTCGCCCGGTATATCTGATAACCGGTGATGTTTTTATCTTCCGCCGGCAGCCATTGAAGCTTTAACTTATTATCCGGCAGCGATACCGCGCCGCAGGAGCGCGGCGGAGTGACGGGATGCATCCGGAGGGCGGGATCGCCCATCAGCGCGACATGCACGGAATTGTAGTCCCATTCGGCGTCCTCATCCTTGCCCGATACTGAAGATTTGGCGTTGCTGCAGGCGATATAGTCTTGAAGCTGATTGTTGTTTTGAGTGCGCAGCGTCGAATAGCCGATATTTTTACCCATTGCCATGTGGTGTAGATACCAGTGCGGACGCCCGTCCCAGGCGCAAGTCAGCGCATCGCCGGAATTGGCCAGGGCGGCGCGCATAAAATTATCCGGACGGTTCCAGTCGCCGAAATAGCTGCCGAACAGCAGGGTGAAAACAGCTTTGACCGGAGTTCCGGCGAAATCCGCGGTTGTGCCGACGCCTCCGGCGCGGTCATGCGAACCGGGGCCGCAGCCGTAGGCCCATAAATAACTGTTTGCCGGCAATACCGTGAACCAGTCTTCGGCGGCACTTTTGTCCGCACCGAAGAATGTGGCGAAATTGCTCCAGGCGCCGCTGGCGAAGGCCTCGCCGGAAAACCCGCCGAAATGATCATCGATCAGGCCGCGCGGTTCCGCTTTTGTCTGAGCGTGCCGGAACGCATGGTCTTTATTGAGATAACGCCGCAGCAATTCCACTTCATTCTGTTTAAATTGCGGCATGTCGGACAGATCAACCCGGCCCACCTCCAGCGTCAGCGAGTTCGGGGAAATTGTGCTCTGATCGAATTTGCCGTCGCCGGGTTCGTTTTTCTGCGCCGTCTCCGGATAATATTTCAGGGATTTCTCATCCGTCCATTTGCCGCTGATATCGCCGTAATAAAGATCGGCCGGCCATGCTCCCAGGTGGTTGGAATGGCCGTCGGGGGAAATGCTGCCGGAATACGGGACCGGAATATGGCCGAACAGGAAAACCGTGCGCAGTTGTTCCGGATTTTTGCGGTATGCCTCTTCAATCAGCTTTTTGACTTCGGCAACTTTGGCATCGCGGGCGACGTCGTGCCGGATCACCTGCCAGCCGTCGCCGGCCAGATCCTGCTCCAGCAGCGCCAGTTCGTCTTTCAGCGGAGCGGCAACGCTCCTGTCCACCAGCAAAATCAACTGTCCCCTGGATTCCACCGCCGGAATGTTGATTCCGGCGCAGATGTAGCCGCGGCCGATATAACCGCTGCCGGAACGGTCGATCCGGTATTCGTAAATCTCTCCCGGCTTCACTTTATTATCCACGAAGCCGGCGGCTTTGCCGTCCAGCGCCGCGACCGGGACTGGAATCCATTGTTTTTCACCCATGAACCGGCGGTACAGAGTGTAGGCAAAGGCGGATTTCTCCTCCGGCCAGTTTAATTCAATCTGCGCCGGTTTCTCCTGAACTTTGGCGCTGACCTGCACCGCGTATTTAGCGCATGCGGCGCCGCTGTTCGGCGCGGGGGCGGCTTTCTTCTCCGCGGCATCCGCGAAAAGGGAGGCGGAAAAAGTTACCGCGATCAGCAACTGTATAATCTTATGAAAAACCATCCGCCTGCATCCGGCGATGATTACCGTGAACCCCGATGCTCTTCTGTTCATTTACAAAACTCCATCCTGCTCAATATTTAACCGTTTAAAAAGGCAAAGTTTTTTAACATACTCCATTTCTTTTTTATTTGCGACGGCGGAAATAAATAAAATTCAGGAGCCGTTGTAAAAATGGAATTATTTTTGCTTTTGATTTCTTGAAGCTGGCTTGTAATTCGGGTTTTTTGAAATTAGATTCTAGTCCGTACGACGACGGCGGGGAACGCCGTCGCGGGAACATTGTCTGTGCAGGCAGCAGGCGGAACTTAGCCTTATGGAAACGGATCAATATAAGATGGCAGATAAGAAAAAGAAAGCAAAGAAATACTTTGTAAAAATAGAACCGGACGAATGCAAGGGCTGTGAGCGTTGTGTCAACGCCTGCCCCAAGGCAGTGCTTAAAATGGGCACTGAACTGAACTTCATGGGTTTCCCTTTCGCCTATTATGTAGGCGCCGGCTGCATCGGCTGCGCGGCCTGCTATTACAATTGCCCGGAACCGGGGGCGATCACGATATTTGAAGAATCAGACGACGCGGATGACTCCGGGAAAGAACAGGAAGAAGAAAATTAAGCATGAATAATACAGTAGTACATACCAATAAGCTGTTGCTGAAGGGCAACGAGGCGGTGGTCTATGGCGCCCTGCTTGCCGGCTGCGATTGCTTTTTCGGCTATCCGATCACTCCGGCCAGCGAAATCGCCCATACCGCCGCGGAATATTTTCCGAAACTCGGCAGGGTGTTCCTGCAGGCGGAATCGGAAACCGCCGCCATCAACATGGTGCTGGGGGCATCCGCCGCCGGGCGCAGAGTAATGACCGCGTCCTCCGGGCTGGGCATCAGCCTGAAGCAGGAAGGCGTTTCCTACCTGGCCGGCAGCGAACTGCCGGCCGTAATCGTGGATATCATGCGCGGCGGCCCCGGCCTCGGCAACATCGGGCCGGAGCAGTCCGACTACAACCAGGTGGTCAAAGGCGGCGGACACGGCAACTACAAATGCATCGTCGTCGCGCCGAACTCCGCCCAGGAAATGTGCGATTTCGCGTTCTGGGCCTTTGACCTGGCCGACAAATATCTGCTTCCGGTTTATATCCTGACCGACGGCGTGGTCGGACAGATGCTGGAACTGGTCTCGCTGCCCGAGCCGATCAATAGAAAACCGGTCCCGAAATGGGCGCTGGACGGCAAATACAACCCGCGCACCAACATGATCACTTCGATTTATCTGGAACACGACGATCTGGAGCGGCGCAATATACTGCTTCAGGAAAAATACGCTGAAATCATGAGAAAAGAGCAGCGGGCCGAAGAATATCTGACCGATGACGCCGAAATCATCATCACCGGACACGGCATTGTCAGCCGCCTGGCCCAGACTGCGGTTGAAGAACTGCGGGAGCAAGGAATTAAAGCCGGGTCCCTGCGCCCGGTGACGCTGTTCCCGTTCCCGGTGGATTCATTTAAAAAAGCCGCCCGGACCGCCAAGCAGTTCCTGTGCGTGGAAATGAGCAACGGGCAGATGATCGATGACGTCAAGCTGTCCATCGAATGTTCCCGCCCGGTGCATCTGTTAAACCGGATGGGCGGCAATGTTCCGTCGGTTGACAGCATTGTGGAAAAATGCCGGCAGCTACTGGCCGGCGGCGGGAAATCCGGCAAAGGCAAAACACGCCGAGGAGAAAAGAAATGACCGATACTGCAGATATGAAAGTTAAATATGGCAGACCGAAAGGTTTTTTTGAAATATTTGAACGCCGTCCGGGCGCAATTAAGAAGAATATGCATTACTGTCCGGGCTGCGGCCACGGCATAGTGCACAAGATTATCGCGGAATCCATCGCGGACTTTGACATCCAGGACCGGACGATCATGATCGCCCCGGTCGGATGCTCCGTTTTTTCATACTATTATTATGACTGTTTCGGCATTTCCGCCCCGCACGGCCGCGCGCCGGCGGTGGCGACCGGACTGGTCAGAGCCAACCCGGATAATATCGTGGTTTCCTACCAGGGCGACGGCGATCTGGGGGCGATCGGCTTCAATAACTTCATTCAGGCGGCCAACCGCGGCGAAAACATCGCGGTGTTCTTTGTCAATAACGGCATTTACGGCATGACCGGCGGCCAGATGGCCCCGACCACGCTGCCCGGACAGAAAACCGTGACGTCGCCTCTGGGCCGTTCGGTCACCAACGAGGGGTATCCGCTGAAAGTGTCGGAAATGGTCTCCGCGCTCGACGCCCCGATATATGTGGAAAGAGTTTCTCTGAGTTCGACCAAGAACATCATGAAAACCCGCAAAGCGATAAGAAAGGCGTTCCAGAACACGATTGACAAAAAAGGCTTTTCCATGGTGGAGATTCTGGCCGGATGCCCGGTCAATATGAAATTCAATTCCAGGGAAATGAACGAATTCATTGAAAACCAGATGCAGCATTACTTCCCGCTGGGCTGCTTTAAAGACATCTCCGACACGCGCGATCCGATCAAACGGCCCGAAGGCATTTATGACAAGCAGAAAGTCAAAGACATTCTCTATCCGATCAAGGTGGCGAAAGGGGTCAGCGCGGATTTCAAAAATGAATCCAAGATTTTCCAGAAGGAAAGAAAGATCAAGATCGCCGGGTTCGGCGGACAGGGCGTGCTCAGTCTGGGCATGATGATCGCCACCATGGGGAAACTGCGCAATTTCAATGTCACCTGGCTGCCCTCATACGGACCTGAAATGCGCGGCGGCACCGCCAACTGCACCATCATCACCAGCCGCACCAAGGTCTGCTCGCCAATCGTTGACAAGCTGTGCAATCTGCTGATCGTGCTGAACCAGCCGTCAATGGAGATGTTTCTGCCGGAACTCAAACAGAACGGGGTGCTGCTGTACGACAGTTCCACCATCGCGCCGCCGAAATGCAGCGAGGACAAAATCATCTACGCCGTCAAGGCATCCGACATCGCCAAGAGAATCGGCAGCCTGAGATGCGCCAATTCCGTGATCCTCGGCGCGCTTTCAGTAGTCATGAAAGACTATTTCCTGGAAGGGAAAGATAAAAAGGACTTCGACCGCGCCTTTGAAGAAGCGATCATGGACTGTTTTGCCGACAAGCAGAATGTCATCCAGATGAATATCGAGGCTTTCTACGCCGGCAAAGAAGCGGTTGAAGGCACACTGACCAATCCGCACAAGACATAATCAGGAGTATAAAATGCTTGCCAAGCGTATCATTCCCTGCCTTGACGTTACCGGCGGCAGGGTGGTTAAAGGGGTCAATTTCGTTAATCTCATTGACGCCGGCGACCCCGTGGAAGCCGCGATTGAATATGACCGCCAGGGCGCCGATGAAATCGTCTTTCTCGACATTACCGCCTCCAGCGACGACCGTGACACCATGGTTGACGTTGTCCGCCGCACCGCGGAAAAGGTCTTTATTCCGGTCACGGTCGGCGGCGGCATCCGCACGGTCGAGGACATGCGCCGCATGCTGAATTCCGGAGCGGATAAAGTTTCCGTCAATACCGCCGCCATTTTGAATCCGGACTTGATCCGCGCCGGAGCCGAGCGCTTCGGCAGCCAGTGCATTGTGCTGGCGATTGACGCCAGGCGGGTGCCGGGGCAAAAAGGCAAATGGCAGGTTTTCACTCACGGCGGACGCAAACCCACTGAACTCGACGCCGTTGAATGGGCGAAGTACGGGGTCGCGCTGGGCGCCGGGGAAATCCTGCTTACCAGCATGGACGCCGACGGCACCAAAGACGGCTATGACTGCGAGCTTACCCGCGCGGTCTCCGAATCCGTTTCCGTTCCGGTGATCGCCTCCGGCGGGGCCGGAACCCTCGAACATCTGGTGGAAGTCCTGGAAAAAGGCAAAGCGGATGCGGTGCTCGCGGCCAGCATTTTTCACTTCGGCATTTTTACCGTGCCGCAGACTAAGGATTTTTTAAGGAAGCACAACATTCCGGTCAGAAACTGACCGGCTTAACCCGTCAGCAGGCAATATATAATTTGAGGATATTTTAAAATGGACAAAAACGAACTGAATCAGGCAAGCTTATTCTATCACGCAAACCCCCGGCCGGGCAAGATCACGGTAGTTTCGACGAAGCAATGTGAGACTCAGCACGACCTTTCCATGGCCTACACGCCCGGTGTCGCCAAACCCTGCCTGGAAATCAAGGACCATCCGGAAGATGTCTGGAAATATACTTCCCGCGGCAATATGGTCGCGGTCGTCAGCGACGGCACCGCCGTGCTCGGGCTGGGCAACATCGGCCCCGAAGCCGGACTGCCGGTGATGGAAGGCAAATGCGTATTGTTCAAAAAGTTTGCGGACATTGACGCCATTCCGCTGTGCATCGGCAGGGTGTTCAACGACAAAGGGCGCACTGACGCAAAGCTGGTGATCGAGACAGTGCAGCGCCTGGAACCGACCTTTGGCGGCATCAACCTGGAAGACATCGGGGCCCCGGCCTGCTTTGAAGTGGAGCAGACGCTGAAGAAGATCATGGGCATCCCGGTATTTCATGATGACCAGCACGGCACCGCGATCATTTCCCTGGCCGGTATTCTCAATGCCATGAAAATGGTCGGCAAGAAAATAGAGAACTGCCGGTTTGTCGTTAACGGCGCCGGCGCCGCCGGCATCGCCTGCAGCGAATTCTACATCCGCGCCGGAGCCCGCCGCGAAAACTTCATCATGTGCGACTCCAAAGGCGTAATCAGCAAAAAACGCACCGACCTTACCGCTGAAAAACTGAATTTTGCGGTTGACACCAACGCTGAAACCCTGGCGGACGCGCTCAAAGGCGCGGATATTTTCATGGGCGTCTCCGTGGCCAATTGCGTTACGAAGGAAATGGTCAAAACTATGGCGGACGGCGCAGTCATATTCGCCATGGCCAATCCCACCCCGGAAATTTTCCCGCAGGACGCGCTGGACGCCGGGGCCGCAGTCGTGGGAACCGGCCGTACCGATTTTCCGAATCAAGTCAACAACGTGCTCGGCTTCCCCGGAATCTTCCGCGGGGCGCTTGATGTCCGCGCCACCGATATCAATGAGGAAATGAAGCTGGCGGCATCCTGCGCCCTGGCTTCGATTGTTCTGGAAAAAATTCCGGCGGACGTTTATGCCGTCCTGGCCTCCGCTTATCCCGCCGACGCCAAGGACGGCATGTTTGACGGCGAAGTTCCGCTGAAGCGCTCGATGGTCATCCCGAAACCGTTTGATCCCCGCGTGGTGCCCCGTGTCGCCCGCTTCGTGGCCGAGGCCGCCATGCGCACCGGCGTGGCCCAGGTCCGGATAGATGACCTGGACGCCTATGAAAAAGCCGTCGCCGCCAGGATCAAAGGCTGATTTCACAACGGCTTTTCCGGCAACCGCGCACTCCGGGCTTTTAGAGAGTGCCTGAGCATGATCCATATTATATTTCATGGTTTGCCTGTCTATTCTTCAACAGCCGCTGCCGCTCCTTTCTCGACATTTTAGAGAACCGCCGGGCGGAGGCTTTGTCTGTCCGGGAGAACCGGGAAGCATGGGCGGATGCAGCGAACTCCGAGCTTTTGGAGAGTCCTTGAGCAGGCAACAGCTCATTCCCATTATTCACCGTATTCACATCGTCTCCAGGACACTCCGAGCTTTTGGAGAGTCTTTGAGCGGAACTGTGTTCCGCAATGGAGGGTTGTGCGCTGTCACAGCCGCCCGACTCCGAGCTTTTGGAGAGTGCCTGAGCTGACATATTGTCCAGCCAGTAACGGACGGCTTTCAGATTGGGCGGGAGCTGACGCTCTGTTATTCTGCGAAAATCGCCGTCGCGATAAGTTTCGGTGGTTACGGTACACTTGCCCAGTGCGATTGCCAGCAGTTGACCGCGCAGCCTGGCGTAACATTCCCGCCTGCCGCGTTCCAGCGCGGCGGCGAATTCCGGGAACTGCTTCTTATAATTATAGAATGACGACGGGGCAATTCCCAGCCGTCCGGCAATCCGTGAATCCGTGTCGCCGTTGCCGGCATGGGTTTCGGCTTCCGCCGGAAAACTTTCATCGTACTTCAAATTTGACGGAATGTTCATGTTTACGGATGCCGGACTGCTACGGAATTCGACGGGTTCCCCGCCGTCATCAGCATACTGTTTATTCCGCTCCAGCCAGCGAATGACGGCGTTCACATCCGGCGCGCGCCGTCGGACGGTTTTGGTTTCGCGCCCGTTGTCTCCGCGTTTGACGGTGGTGACAGAACAGCAGCCCGTTGCCAGGTCCATCAGACTGTCGCCAACCTTGTCCGCAACCGTCATCCGTCCGGTCTCGACGGCGCCGGCAAATTCCGGGAACTGCCGCTGATAAACGTAAAACGAGTCTTCGGAGATGCCCAGTTCTGCCGCGATCTCTATGTTTTTAAGTCCTTTCGCCGCGTATTCCCCGGCGCGTTCCGGAAAACTTTCGTCATACTTCAATTTTGTCATTTTTCGGTCTCCATTTTTAACCTTTGTCCAGGCGTCGTGTATCTACCTATAGTAAATTTGTCAACGCAAACTGCGCAGACAGGTTCAAATAACGCGAAAAATGCAATTTTAAAAGTCATATATTTTACGACAAAAATACGAATGCAATATTCCTTGAAATTATATTTTCATTCATTTTTATCGAACAATGGTTGCTTTTTAATCTATTGTGGTATATACTAGTATAGTAATATATAAGTGCATACTAGAGGTGCCATGAATGGACGCTTTTGATATTAATAAGTTTACTAAGAAATTAAAGCTTACCGGCGGCAGTGATTATTTATCACGAATGCCTTTATATGAATGTATCCGCCGCACTCTTCAGGAGATGATCGTCAGCGGGGAAATCCCCGATGGCTGCCAGTTGCCGTCTGATAAAATTTTTGCGAAGGCTTTAGGGATTAATCATATAACTCTTGGCAAGGCGCTTAATGAAATCCGCCAATGCGGTTTGCTTATTCGCAACCATTCCGGAACGTTTGTTCATTCTCCCAGTCAAGCGGAGATCAATATTTCCGGAACCCAGGAAAAATTGGTTTCGGTAATTTTTGACGATGTCACTTCTGGAACTTTCCAGTCAGAACTTTTTGTTGCGGTTCATAATGCACTGGTGGCAAATAACCTGGAAATGTTGTTTTCAAGTTCTGCCGGACACGCTGACGCTCAGTTTGCCGGAATTCGCTCAATGCTGCTGAAGCCTAACTGCTGCGGCTGTCTTGTATGGTCAATTATGAATGCCGGACAGGTTAAAGAACTGATGCGAATCAAACCCAGAAATTTTCCACTGATCATACTCGACAAAAATTATTCCGCCATTGCCTACGACAGCGTACTCTATGATATTTTTGATGCCGCCCGCAAAGTAGGGACCTACTATCTCAAGCAAGGATATCAGAAATTAGCCTTTGTTGGTGACAGCAGCCAAAGGGAATTTATGGAACAGCGAATTGCAGGATTACGCTCAGTCCTGCGCAGTGCAGAAGATTTAGAACTTATTTATTACGAAGAAAAAGATACAATTATCCTTGACAAATATGAGGAAATTCCGCTTATTACTGCCAATTTAAAAGCATTGAACTGGTTATATCAGACATGGCAAAGCGACAGGCGCCAAGCCAGGAATTCAATACCGGTAGCGACTTTCGGGACCAGGAATGATCTGCTGCCGCCATTGCCGGTTTTGGAAGTGATCTTCTCTTCCGAAGAGGTAGGCTATAAATCTGTTGAATTGCTGGTTGCCCGCTTGCACGGCGACCAGAGTAATTACCAGAAACACCTGATCAAAGGCATCATTCGCGAACCAGTATTATCAACCGAGCTTGTAATAAAATAACAAATCGAAGGAAGAAAAATGAAAGAAAAACAATCAGGTTCCAAAGTATGGATGGGGATGAAAAGGCATATGAAGACGAAATTCACACTTGTTGAACTCCTTGTAGTGATTGCTATTATTGCAATTTTGGCTGCCATGTTACTGCCAGCCTTGAACAAAGCGCGGGATAGAGCCAGAGACAGTGAATGCACCAGTCAATTTAAACAATATGGTACCGCGTTGCATATGTACAGCAACGATAACAACGATTTTCTTGGCGCAATATTTCTGCATGGCGGATCGGTTTCCGCAGGCGGAGCAATTACGTTTCCTTCGCTTTTCAATCCCTATCTTGAGAACAGGAAAGGCTTGACCGGCAAGAGTACTGTTATGCTATGCCCGTATATCGCCCGTAATTATCCGAGCACCAATACATATGTGTCTTACAAATGCAGTATTTGGTGGAATTGTGACAAAATGGGTTGCAACCGGGCAGTATTGAATAATACGACATACGGCAACTGCGGCCCCGCGCGAAAAACAGGCCAGGTAAAATATCCGTCAATCGCGCAGATTTTTCGGGATGCGTATTCGAATCAGCATTCCAAGGCTAGTTATGCCAATTGTGGCACTCCGACCACTTTTGTTGATGGACACGTCTCCTTTCAAAATTACTATGCTAATCCTGCATCATTAAAGTCCCAGAATAATTATCGCGGATGGGATGCTGATCCCAAGTTTTAACATAATTAATTCTCCGGCATCCGTTGGGATGACATGACTAAGGAAATTCAGGATGAATATAGTAATAAAATCGATAATGCTAATATTTCTGTTCCACGCTATTCTGGTTAAAACAGATGCAGGAGAAGCCGTGGTAGAGTTAGTTAAACCGGGAAAATCAACAGGCAATATTATTATACCTGCAAATGCTTCCTGCGAACTCAAAGAAAGCGCCAGGATATTGTCTGACTATATCGCAAAAAGCACTGCCGTTAAATTGCCCGTAATCGCGGAGCCTGGCAAAAAAATTGACGGAACACAGATTTATCTCGGGAAAACGATCTTCTTTGACTCAAGTAAAATTGAAGTGACCGGTCTTGATGATCAGGGTTTCTTGATCGCCGTTCTCGCCGGCAATATAATTATTTATGGCAAAACAGATGACGCAATTGAATTCGGGGTATACGATTTTCTGGAACGATATCTCGGAGTCCGCTGGCTGTTCCCGGGAGAAATCGGAGAATATGTTCCTAAGCATCTGGAGATTATAATTCCTGTGGGCATGAAAAAAGATAATCCGGCTTTCCTGTCGCGGACAATCAGTCCGTTCGGTAAAAACGGCGATCAAAAAAATTATACATGGGCGAGGCGCAGCCGCATGATTTCCACCATCGACTTTCATCACTATCTAAATCTGATATTTCCGCCGGCAAAATATGGTAAAAGCCATCCTGAATTCTATCCGGAGATTAATGGCAAACGCAGAGTGCCGGGGGACAAAGCGACTACCGACTGGCAGCCTTGTTTTTCACAGCCTGGCACAGTCAATATTGCGGCGGAACATATAAATCAAATATTCAAGACAAATCCGGCTTTGATTTCGCGGTCGCTTGGATGCAATGACAATGGCGGATTTTGTGAATGCGCCGCGTGCATGGGAAATAGTAATAAACTAAATTCGGTAGGCATTCCATCAAGATCGGAAGCCTATTATAAATGGTGCAATCAAATCATTGCCAAAGTCCATCAGAGTTATCCTGATAAATATCTGGGGATGCTGGCCTATGCCGATGTTATAGAACCTCCGGACTTCAAATTGGATAACGCCCTTGTTCCATACATCTGTTTTGACCGGATGATTTGGGTTGACCCGTCCATTCGGGAAGCCGGGCAGGCTTTGAATCGCCGCTGGAGCGAAAAGACGGCCAATCTTGGCTGGTATGATTATATTTACGGGTCGACAAATTATGTGATTCCCCGGCTTTATTTTAATTGCATGGCTGAGTATCTGCGATTCGGTTACGGCCAAAATGTCAAATACTATTATGCGGAAGCTTATCCATCCGCAGACTGGAATGAAGGCCCCAAGCTATATTTGACTTTTAAATTATTGTGGAATCCGAATTTGGATGTTGATGCGGTGCTCAAAGATTGGTGCGAATGCGCGGTAGGCAAAGCCGCCGCCGTCGATTTGTATGAATATTACCGGTTTTGGGAAAACTTCTGGACTGTGCGAATTCCGCAAAGTGACTGGTTTAGAAATAATAAGCATAATATTTTTCTGCCTTTCAGGGGTATGGGGTATTTGGATATTTTGACCGCTGAAGATCTGAAAACAGCAAAATCATTACTGGAGAAGACTGTCCAAAAAGCCCAAACTCCAGAGGAACAGGCGCGAGCAAGATTTTTCCTTAACGGGTATCTTAAAAAGGAACAACTGATTCGAGATTATCAACTGGATTTTGTCGCTCTAAATCAAAATCTGGCGCAATATAAAACGATAGAGACTATCGGCAAAACTGAATTTACTAAAGGATTTGAAGAGTGGCGTGCCTGGCAGCGCAGCTACAGTAAAGCTGATATCAGATTTGATATCCAAACAGGGCATAATGCCAAAGGAGCAATCCGTTTTAATTTGGATAAATCCGCTAAATCACCAGTAACGATTTTTAAGTCTTTTGAAATCGAAGCGGAAAAAATCTATCAGATAAGCGCGTGGGTAAAACTGGACAGTCTGCCGGAAAATGCTCAAATTCAATTCATCGTCAAATGGAAAGATGACCGCGGATGGATTGTAAATCGCAAAGAAGGCGATATCCCCCCGCTCGAAAGCGCAGTTGATATTCGCGCGGATAAAAACGAATGGAAAAAACTGCAAATGGCATTCAAAGCTCCAACTGGCGGCAAATATGCCATAGTCTTTTTCCAGGTGGACAATGCCGCCTCCGGCATAGTCTATTTTGATGATTTCATGATGGATAAAATTCAAAAGTGAATTTCCCGCGATTTCATGCAGAAAATGAAGATCGTGAGAGAACCATGCTCGCTTGCTTCATGAATAGACAAATTATTAGAGGGAGATTAAAATAAAATGATTAAGAGAGTTATTATTGCCGGAGCCGGACACCGCAGTTTATGTTATGCCGGTTATGCCCAAGCCGCCCCGGATAAGATGCAAATTGTCGGCGTGGCCGAGCCTATCAAGGAACGTCGCGATTTTGTAGCAAAAGCATATAATTTACCGCCGGAATGCTGTTTTCACGATGTTGACGAGCTTGTAAAGAAAGAGAAATTTGCCGATGCCGTCATCAACGGCACCATGGATGCGCTCCACGTCGCAACCACCGTGAAACTGCTGGAAGCCGGTTACGATGTTTTATTGGAAAAACCGTTTGCCATAAACCATGCAGAGGTTATTGAACTTGAAGAGGCGGTGAAACGGACCGGCCGGATTGTCATGATCTGCCATGTGTTGCGTTATGCCCCGTTCTACGCTGAAATCAAACAGCGGATTTTGAATGGCGATATCGGTAAGATCGTAAATATTCAGGCAACGGAACATGTGAGCTATCACCATTATGTCGTTGGTTATGTGCGCGGCAAATGGCGCAATCAGGAGATCAGCGGCTCCAGTTTCCTAATGGCTAAAAGTTGTCACGACCTGGATCTGATTGTCTGGCTGAAAAGCGGGATTAAACCGGTACGGGTCAGCAGTTTTGGCGCCGGAGATTTTTTCTGCCGTGAAAATGCCCCGAAAAATTCCGGGACGTTATGCCTCGTGGATTGTCCCATCGAAAAGGATTGCATTTATTCGGTGCGCCAGCTCTGTCTGAATCATCCTGAGCGCTGGGGAGCTTACATCTGGCCGGAACTTGACTACAACGATGAACTGAATACGCCGGAAGAACGGGAACGACGCCTGCGCGACCCCAATGATCGGAATTCATATTGTGTCTGGAAATGCGACAATAATTTAACGGACAGACAAACCGTAATGGTTGAATTTGCCGACCACGCGCTGGCTACTTTCAATTTAATCGGCAACTGCACCCGGCCGCAGCGCAAACTCCATATTATCGGCACTAAAGGCGAGATTCAAGGAGTCCTGGATGATAATAGATTTGTTGTGCGGCACATTGATGTCAGCCCGAATTGCGAATATCGCGAAGAATGCTTTAATCTGCATCACATGGGAGATACGACAGGCGCGATGGGGGGACATGGCGGAGGAGATTTACGCCTGATAAAAGACTTTATAGATGTGATTAACGGGGAATCTCCGTCCATTTCATGTACGCTTCTAGCGGATTCGATTGCCGGGCACAAACTCGGTTTCGCCGCAGATTTGTCCATGGAGACGCACCAGTGCATCGAACTTAATGATTGAAAACTCATTATTAATTTTTGGATCAATAATTTTAGAACGCTTGGATATTCGCCATGTCGCTTCCACGGAACTTATTTTCCGGACCGGAATCCGTCCACCCTGATTTGCACAATGAAGATCAGGCCGGTGAGCAGAATCACCAGATAGGGCAGCAGATTGAAGGTGGTGTGCGCGGCAAGAAAACCGAACGCGGGCGGAATCGTCATAACTCCGACCATTGCCGCGCCGCTTTGATAGCCGATTACGCCGGCGGCGGTCGCATGGTCGAACCGCTCCGGCACGGCATGCATCATCGCCGGATAGAGCGGAGCCGAGGCAAATCCGAGCAGTCCTATTGCAGACAATGTCAGCGCCTGCGGGCCGGGAACTGCCATCAGAATCCCGCAGACGAAGGCGAGCAGAACGCCGCATAAAATCTGATATTTATTGCCGAGCCGGTTCGCGATAAAGCCGATCAGGAAGCGTCCGGCCGTGAGCATAGCGAAGAATGCCGTGGCGGTAAAACCGGCCGTTTCGTTTGATACGCCCCGGGCGGCAGTCAGGAAAGTATAGACCCACAGCCCCATGCTTACCTCAAAGCCCGCATAGAGCCAGAACGTCAGCGCGCAGCACCAGAAACGGCCGTTCTTTTCAGGTTTCGCATTGACCGGAGGTGTTTCCGCCGCACTCTTCTTTTCTGTCGCGGTCGAATCGCGCCAGAGTGAAAGTGTCGACAGGAACAATACGGCCAAAACGAATTGCATACTGCCGACAACGGCATAGCCCCATCGCCACGAGCCGCCGTGAGCAAGAATCATTGTCACGAGGAAAGGCCCGCCGCATGCGCCGATACCCCAGCAGCAATGCAGCCAGTTCATGTCGCGGCTGGTGTGATGCTTCGCCACATAGGAATTCATGCCGGTGTCAATCGCGCCCTGGCCGAAGCCGAGAGGAATTACCAGCAGCAGCATACACCAGAAGGCCGGAGACAGGGCGAACCCGAGCAGGGCGGAGCCGGTCATGAAACCGCAGATCATCAGCAGTTTTCCCGTGCTGAACCTGCGCAGGAGCGCGCCGCTGGAAAAACTGGAGACGGATGAACAAAAGTAAAGAATCAGCGAGAGGATGCCGGCGTAGGCCACCGGCTGATTCAGATCGGCGCGGATGGAACTCCAGGCCACGCCGAGAATGCCGTCCGGAAGCCCGAGGCTGATAAAGCCGATGTAAATAATGATCAGTAAAATGACTGAACGTTTTCTGTCAAGCATGATTTACCATTGCAGAGTGCCGTCGTAATAGAGCATGCCGATCCAGGAGCAGGCTATAATCAGCAGCAGCAGGGTGATGAGAAAAAGCGTCGCCAGCCAGTTGCGGCTGACGAAGAGATAGGTTTTTTTCAACGAACTGGCGTCCTCGGCCTTGGGGGCGAATCCGCCCAGAAAGGCGAAAACATCCTCCCGGAGTTCATCGACCGACTGATAGCGCTCTTCCGGGTTTCTGCCCATCGCTTTAAGCACGACCGCCTGCATTGCGGCGGGGAGCTGGCGTTTCTGATTTTCCGCATCGGGGAAACTGATATTGCCGTGAATGGTTTCGGCGATCATTTCGTTGACCGGCCGGCCGCTGAGCGGGCTTTCAAAAGTCAGCATCGCATATAGAAGCGCTCCAAGCGCGTAAATGTCCGTCCGTTCGTCCTTCAGCCGGTTTTTGCCAGCGGCCTGTTCCGGGGCCATGTAGCCGGGGGTGCCTTTGGTGATGCCGTCCAGCGTGATGTTGCTGGACGCGCCGGTTCCGGGAAATGTGATCATTTCGCCGTCGTAATTATCATCAATGTCTTCAGCGGCCCCGATAAAGCGCGCCAGGCCCCAGTCCAGAATCAGCACTTCGCCGAAGTCGCCGACATGGATATTATCCGGTTTCAGGTCCAGGTGAATGACTTTCTTCGAATGAGCGAACGCCACGCCGTTGAGGACTTTCACGTAAATGCGCAGCAGGCGGGTCAGGTCAAATTCCTTCAGGGTTTTATAATCGTCCTCCCGCAGTTTTCTGAGAATGGCCGCCAGCGTCCGTCCGCGCAGCAGCTTCATGGTAAAATAGGGGGTTCCGTTGGTATCCACCCCGATATCATGGACCGGGACGATATTCGGATGCTCCAGCCGGGCGGTGATTCTGGCCTCCTGGACAAACCGGTTGATATCCGATTGCGGACGATCCGCCGCGTCCGGGATTATTGCCATGGCCACATTGCGGGTCGTATCTCTGTCTTTCACCTGGATAACGGCTTTCATGCCGCCGAATCCGACGCTGCGGATGAATTTGTATTTGCCGGAAGGTTTCGGGGTGAGCTCTTTAATATCAGAATTACCGGCGTACAGCGCATGTTCGTGCAGTGCGCCGTCAGCTCCGGTTGTCGCTTCCAGCACCACGGTTTTCGGCTCGGGGGAATGCTGCAAATGTTCATCCAGAGTCACTTCCTGCAGAAGATGCTCTTTAATCTCTTCCAGTTTCTGTACTGAATTTTGACCGCTGATATTCATAAATTTTTACAATAAAACAAAAAGCGGGCCGACGAAGGAAACGCCGACCCGCCAGTAATTTTTTATTATTCTGAACGTTTCCTGTTCTTTTTCGTAAGCGCCGGTTCGGCTTCACCCTTAACGACGCTCCCGTTAATCACGCATTCAGTGATGTTGTCCACGGAAGGCACTGAATACATTATCTCCAGCATCAGGGACTCCAGCAGCGAGCGCAGTCCGCGGGCGCCGGTGCCCTTGATGACGGCTTCCTCCGCCAGGGCCTCGACCGCATCGTCGGTAAACTTCAATGAAACGTTTTCCATTGCCATCAGCTTCTGGTATTGCTTGACCAGCGCGTTTTTGGGCTCGGTCAGAATTTTCATCAAATCTTCTTTTTTCAACGGTTCCAGATTCGCGATGATCGGCAGACGTCCGACAAATTCTGGAATAAGCCCGAATTTGATCAGGTCTTCCGGCTCGTAACGCAGCAGCGGGTTCTCCGCGGACAGCGTGGAGCGTGCCGGCTTCTTTTTTTCCGGATCGGTGATCTGCTTAAAACCGAGCACCTGTTTGCCGACACGGCGCTGAATGATTTTATCCAGTCCGATGAAAGCTCCGCCGCAGATGAACAGGATATTGGTGGTGTCCACCTGAATATATTCCTGATGCGGGTGCTTTCTGCCGCCCTTCGGAGGCACATTCGCGACAGTGCCTTCGAGTATCTTAAGCAGCGCCTGCTGCACGCCTTCGCCCGAAACATCGCGGGTTATTGATACGTTTTCAGTTTTTCTGGCAATTTTGTCAATCTCATCGACATAGATGATCCCGATCTGGGCCTTCTGCACATCATATTCGGCAGACTGGAGCAGGCGGAGAATAATATTTTCAACGTCTTCGCCGACATAGCCGGCTTCGGTCAGGGTCGTCGCGTCGCAGATGCAGAAAGGCACATCCAGCAGACGGGCCAAAGTCTTGGCCAGCAGGGTTTTGCCGGAGCCGGTAGGCCCGATCAGCAGCACATTGCTTTTCTCGATTTCGACGCCGTCAAAATCCGCGGCCTTCGGGTCGCTGTCGCGCTGGGACTGGAGACGCTTGTAATGATTGTGCACCGCCACGGAAAGGAACTTTTTCGCCTGCTCCTGCCCGATGACATATTTATCCAGAACGCTTTTTATCCCGTCCGGTTTCGGCACGTTCAGCTTTGGGATGGGGTTATTGTCCGCCGCCGCCGCCGGGAAAGCGCCTTTTTTGCCTTCTTTTTTGTACAGATCCGAACAAAGACTGACGCAACTGTTGCAGATCGCGGCCCCGGTCGGGCTGGTCACCAGTTGCCCGACTTCGGGCTCGGATGCGTTTCTGCCGCAAAATGAACAGAAGAGATTATTCTCTCCGCGTTTGTTGTTTGTCATGGTAGTCCTTAAAAATTTATTGTTTGACAGGTTCCGCCGCCGCTTTGGCTCCGCAGACCACGCTGTCAACCACGCCGTAAGCTTTTGCCTCTTCGGAGGACATGAAGTAGTCTCTCTCGGTGTCCCGCTCGACTTTTTTCAGGCTCTGTCCGGTATGCTTTGAAAGAATCTGATTGAGCATGGACCGCATCCGCAGGATTTCCTGCGCCTGGATGTTGATGTCGGCGGCGGTGCCTTCATAACCGCCCCAGGGCTGATGAATCATAATTCTGGCGTTCGGCAGCGCATAACGCTTGCCGGGAGTGCCGGCGGCCAGCAGCACCGCGCCCATGCTGGCGGCCTGTCCGATGCAATAAGTCTTTACCGGGCAGGAGATGACCTGCATGGTGTCGTAAATCGCCAGTCCGGCGGTGATTGAGCCGCCGGGGCTGTTGATGTAGAGATCTATTTCCTTTTTCGGGTCTTCCGACTGAAGAAACAGCAGTTGCGCAACAATCAGGTTGGCAATCGTATCATCCACCGGGGTTCCCAGAAGGATAATCCTGTCTTTAAGCAGACGGGAATAAATATCGTAACCGCGTTCGCCGGTTCCGGTTTGTTCAACGACCATCGGGACCAGTACTGAATTTTTCATACACACTCCTCTTTATTGCTAAAGGTTACAGAAATACCCTTCACATAGATGCCGTTTCCGCGGAAGCCTGTTACTTCTTCCTGGCCGGAACATCAACGATCTGAGCATTTTTGGCCAGGAAGTCAGAAACTTTCCCGGACAGTATATCCAGATGCATTTCTTCGATGCCGCCGGATTTTTCCAGCATACTGCGAAGTTCTTTTTCTTTATACCCGTAATATTTGCTCATATTCTTCAACTCGCCGTCAAATTCATGGCTTTCAACTTTGATATTCTCCTTCTCCGCGATCTTGCGGAGGATGAACACCCGGCGGAGTCTCAGTGCGGCATTGACCGCGGCCTCCTTCTTGTGAGCTTCAATATTCTTTTTAAACTCTTCAACGTCTTCCTCTTTTTTGACATTGGCCTGAACCACGCGTTTCAGCTCCCGCTCGATTTCGCCTTCGAGTAGCGCGGGAGAAATCTCAAAGTGTCCGATTTCATTGGAGAGTTTTTCATATGCCAGATTGGCAACTTCCGTGTTCCTCTTCATCTCGGATTCGCGGATAATGTTGTTTTTCAGCGTTTCCCGCAGCTTTTCCGGAGATTCGACTTTCATTTTTTCGCAGAGTTCGGCTTCTTCCAGCGCTTTGCGGCGCTGAACAGTATTGACCGTCAATTTATAAGCAATTTTTTTGCCGGCCAGCGCGGCTTCGCGATAATCCGCCGGATATTCCGCCGTGAAATTATATTCTTTGCCGGCTTCCGCGCCCATAAGGGCATTGATGGCGCCCGGAATCATTTCCGGCTCGCTCAGCCACAGCCAGTTGTCATTGGCCTGAACCTGCCGGGCAAGACCGGCCGGCGCATCGGCGGCGACGGCGAAATCGGAAGTGTAGGACACTTTCAGCATATCGTCTTTCTGCGCCGGGCTGCTGATATCTTCATACGCGGCATACATTCCCTTGTAGTATTCCACGCGCTTTTCGACTTCCTCATCAGAGACTTCCGCCGCCGGGACTTCAACTTTAATGCCTTTATATTCGGGGAGATTGAACTCCGGGGCGACATCAAAGGTCAGCGCAAACCGGTATTCGGCGTCAAGCTTGAGTTCGCCGTCTTCGGAAGGTGCGCCGTAGGAGACGATATCCAGAGATTTATCCTCGGTCACTTTCTGGAAAGCCGCCGAATAGAAGCGCTTCTTCAATTCGCTTTTGACTTCCTCGCCGTAGCGGGACATAATCATGCTGACCGGCGCTTTTCCCTTGCGGAAACCGGGAATAACTACCATTCCGGCAAATTCGCGGGTGGTTTTACCGGCTTCGCGTTTAACCGTGTCCTGGTCTATTGTGAAGTTAAACTTCTTCTGGCATGGTTTCGTCTCTTCCACTTTGAAAGAGATTGATTCAATAAGGCTTTTATTAGACATTGCCATTTCCTTTTTTATGTTTTAGCTTTAAATAATTAACAACTTAATTCAACTTTAATAATCCGTACAAAAAAACGTTAAGTCTTTTAATTTACTGTAATTATTCCATTTTTCAATTTGAACTACTCAGCTTTCCCGGTTTAATCTGCTTTTTCTAAGGGATTCAATCTGCCGCAAATACCTGTTCAATTTCATTTTTTGAAAAAATTTCCTTTTTTTTTTGAAAAATTCGCATGAAACATTATATTTGACGAGTAGCTTTGAATTTTTCTTGCATTATGTTTTATTGTAACAGATAAGACGTGAAAATATAAAGAGGACTTAAATGGCAGGTACTCCAAAACTTATTGTTCTTTCGGAAAAACTGCGCGGAAAGACTTTTGAACTGACAAAAGATGTTCAATCCGCCGGCAGAACTGAAGACAAGGATATTTGCATCAAAGACCCGACCATCAGTTCACATCACTGCGATTTCGTCAAAACTGAAAAGAGCTATATTCTCCGCGACAATCAGAGCACAAACGGCACCCGTGTCAACAATGTGCCGATCACTGAACAGGAACTGAAAAACAGCGATATCCTCCAGTTGGGCGGGGTTGAAATCCTCTACGACTGTGATGATGATACGGCAACCTCCGTTACCCGTACCCAGACCGGCATTGATCTGGACAGCACTGAAATCGGCATTGCCACCGTGAAAGACCTCAATAATTTTTCTCCGTTCGCCAAAGACGAAAAGAGAAAAGGCGGCATCAGTCAGAAGATTCTGATTGCCCTGGTCGTCATGCTGGCCCTGGCCATCCTGATCTTGATGGTTTTTCTGATTGTGCTGGTTTTCCGCAAGGATCCGAATGCGGCCCTGGCGATTTGCCAACTTTTTAATTGATATTTTTATAGATTTACATCCGCCCGCAATAATTTAACAATGGGAATTTTTTTGTATGGCTTCCGATAACGACAACAAGAGCAATAATGACAATAACCGGCAGACGCCGAATCCCGGAGCGCCCAGAACGCCGTCCAAGGCCGCTTTCGTCTGGTTTATCATATTTATTGCGCTGGGCGCGATGATTTTTGTGCAGTTGAACAACAAAGCCGGAGCGCAGGACCGGGATCAGGCGTTTTTTGAACAGGAAATCACCGCCGGCAAAGTAATCGGAGTAAAACTTGCTCCGGAAACCGACCGGATCATGCTTGCGGAATGGAACTCCAAACTCTCACCGGAAGAATTCGAAAAAGCCAAAAAACTCAATCCCAAAGCCCTTAACTATAAAGTATTCAGGGCCAGGGTTATTTATTCCGAGAATCTTGACCAGTTGCTCAAGCCGGTTCCGCGCAAGGTGGAATCCCGGGACAACTGGTGGAACGTCGTCGGAACGATTCTGCCGCTGCTGGTGCTGGTCGGCGTGATTTATTTCCTTTTCTCCCGCCAGATCAAAATGGCCGGAAAAGGCGCGATGCAGTTCGGCAAAAGCCGCGCCCGCATGATTATGCCGAATGAATTAAAAACCAAATTCGACGATATTGCCGGAGCCGATGAAGCCAAAGAGGAAATCAAAGAGATCGTGGATTTTCTCAAAGACCCGCTGAGATTCAAAATGCTCGGCGGCAATATCCCGAAAGGCGTTCTCCTGACCGGCGCGCCCGGCACCGGCAAAACCCTGCTGGCCAAAGCGGTCGCTTCCGAAGCCAATGTGCCGTTCTTCTCCATCAGCGGCTCCGACTTTGTTGAAATGTTCGTCGGCGTCGGCGCCAGCCGCGTCCGCGATATGTTTGAACAGGCCAGAAAAAATATGCCGTGCCTGATCTTCATTGATGAAATTGACGCCGTCGGCAGATCCCGCTTTTCCGGGATGGGTGGCGGACACGATGAACGCGAGCAGACGCTCAACGCCATGCTGGTGGAAATGGACGGCCTCGAAACCCAGGCCGGCGTGATTATTATCGCCGCCACCAACCGTCCTGACGTGCTGGACCCGGCGCTCCTCCGCCCCGGACGTTTTGACCGTCAGATCGTAATGGACCTGCCCGACATCAAAGGCCGCAGAAAAATACTTGATGTCCACATCAAAAATATAAAAACCAATGCGAATGTCAATCTTGACCTTATCGCACGGACTACGCCGGGATTCAGCGGCGCCGACCTGGCCAACCTCTGTAACGAAGCCGCGCTGCTGGCCGCCAGAAGTAACAGCGAATCAGCGACTCAGGCCGATCTGGAAGAAGCCCGCGACAAAGTCCGCTGGGGCAGAGAACGCAAATCCCGCAAAATCAGCGACAAGGAAAGAAAACTCACGGCTTATCACGAAGCCGGCCATACCCTGATTGCCATGCACAGCGAAGATGCCACTCCGGTTCATAAAGTAACCATCATCCCGCGCGGACAGGCCTACCTCGGCGCCACCATGACCATGCCGACGGAAGATTCCTATACCCGCAGCCGCAATGAACTGCTCGACGAACTGGTGGTGCTGATGGGCGGACGCACTGCCGAAGAAATCATTTTCAACGACATTTCCACCGGGGCTTCCAGTGATATTGAAGTTGCCACCCGGATTGCCAGGCAGATGGTTTGTATCTTCGGCATGAACGACAAAATCGGCCCGGTCCGCTACAGTGAATATCATGAGCAGATGCGCGTCCGCGCCGACGCGCCGCCGTCGGAAACGTACAGCCAGGAAACCGCCAGGGAAATCGATGTTGAAGTTAGAAAACTGCTCGACGACGCGCATGTAAAAGCCACAAAAATGCTTGAAGAACATCACGATCAACTGGAACTGCTGGCGCAGGAACTGCTGGAAAAAGAAACGCTGTCCGTGGCCGAAGTCAGAACGCTGATCGGCATGCCGGCAAAAGAAGACGATCCGGTTCATCCGGAGGATGCCGCTCCGCCAGCCGAAACGCCTGCCGCCGCCGATTTTACCATTACGGTTTAAATATATATTGTTAAACTGCGGTTGTTCAATATGGATGCGGAAACTTTGTCCGATATAATAACTGAGCATCAGGCGGACTGCATTATTCACTGCTGGATACAGCCGAGGGCGTCCAAAACCGCCATTGTCGGA
Organism: Victivallaceae bacterium; assembly: GCA_041665605.1. Taxonomy (GTDB): domain Bacteria; phylum Verrucomicrobiota; class Lentisphaeria; order Victivallales; family Victivallaceae; genus CAIPAT01. Next base: position 46,220 of record JBAYIO010000010.1, read on the forward strand.
CTGCACGACGGCTCCTTGAAGATTTCGCTGGCCGCTCCGCCGGTCGACGGGCAGGCCAATGCCGAACTATGCAAATTCCTGGCGAAAAAGCTGAATCTGGCCAAATCCGCGGTTAAAATTTCCGCCGGCGACTCTTCCAGACGCAAATCGGTGAAGATTGAAGGCATTGCCAAAGCGCTGCTGATGGACAAATTAAAGCTTTGCATGTAAATATATTCCTGAGGTTAAAATGAATAATCCGCATACTGATGAAATCTGCTTTCCCGGAACAAAATCCGACTGGAACGGCTTTGCACGTTTTGACTTTGAACTGGAAGGCGTTTCCTGCATCGTTGTCCGTCCGGAAACCGCGGCGGCAGGGCTGCCGTGGATCTGGCGCGCCCGCTTTTTCGGGGCGTTTCCATATCTCGACCTGGCAATATTGAAGCTCGGCTGGCATCTGGTTTATACTGATGTCGTCGAATTATACGGTTCGCCCGAAGCAATGCGCCGGTACGACCGCTTTTATCATTTTCTTACCGCGGAATACGGTTTCCCGAAACGGCCGGTGCTTGAAGGCTACAGCCGCGGCGGACTGCCAGTTTACGCCTGGGCCGCCGCAAACCCGGATAAAGTCGCGTGCATCTACGCCGACGCCCCGGTTTGCGATTTCAAGAGCTGGCCAGGCGGCAAAGGCGTTGGTCCCGGCAGCGCCGAATGCTGGGCCACTGTGCTGAAAGTCTACGGACTGTCGGAAGCGGAAGCCATGACCTATGCCGGCAATCCCATAGATAATCTTGAGCCGCTGGCCGCCGCCGGAATCCCGCTCATTCATGTGGTCGGAGATATTGACGAAGTAGTTCCGCTTAAAGAGAATACCGCGATTCTGGAGGCAAGATACAAACAGCTCAACGGCACGATTGAAGTAATCCATAAGCCGGATTGCGCCCACCATCCGCACTGCCTGGAAAATCCTCAGCCGATTGTTGACTTCATCCTGAAGCACTATAACGCCCGAAAAGCATAGCCGCGCCGGGAAATTTTTTAATTCCGTATTTGTTTTTTGTTTTCCGGATAGTTATATTCTCAATGCAGGGGAAAGATATAATCGCTTCAACAATCAAGAGGAAATGATGTCATGAACTTAAAACAACTGCTTGATCAGAAAGATCCCGTGGTCTTTTCAATCGGAGAAAATTCTTCTTTATGTGAGTGCATCAAAATGCTGAACGACAAAAATATCGGTGCGCTGGTTGTCGTCAACCACGAAAATAAAATCTGCGGGATCATCACCGAAAGGGATGTGCTGAAACTGACCTACTCCTCGCCCGTCAATGTCTGTTCCGTGCTGGTCAAGGACGGCATGACGCCCCGGGACAAGCTCGTCACCGCTGAAGAGAATGATTCGCTCACCAAAATCATGGAAACCATGACGGCAAAAAGAATCCGTCATATCCCGGTACTCAAAGAAGGGGAAGTCTGCGGCATTGTTTCCATCGGCGACGTCGTCAAATTCCTGCTTGGCGTAATGATGGATGAGAACAAGCAGATGAAGGATTATATCGCCGGTGGATTTTAAGACCGGCGATTACCAAAACCCTTCGCCTCCGCCGGAGGCGATGCTTTCCTGCTTTAGCTGCGGTTATGCCGCGCTGTGAGTTTCATGGCGCGGCGAATTTCCCGCATTCATCCTCTGTCTTCGGGAGAAGCCCGTTTTTTTGCTTTTATCTTCAGAACACGGTTTTAAAATGAACTTTTTTGGATTACCTTTGTCTAACAGCGACAGAAGCGTGCAATTTTCAGAGAATCACATATAGGAGATATGAATATGCAGCAGAACGAAATACAACAATTACAGTCGAGGATTCGCGAAGTTTCAGCGTTTATCCAGCCGCTCAAAACAGAAATCGGACGGATCATCGTCGGACAGGAACATCTGGTCAACCGCCTGCTTCTGGCGCTGATCGCCAACGGGCATGTGCTGCTGGAAGGGGTTCCCGGCCTGGCCAAAACTCTGGCGGTGAAGACGCTGGCCCAGTCGCTGCACGGGTCGTTTTCGCGCATCCAGTTTACGCCGGATCTGCTGCCTGCGGACGTGATCGGCACCCGCATCTATAATGCGAACGAACATTCTTTCAGCACCAAGCCCGGCCCGGTATTCGCCAATATCGTGCTGGCCGATGAAATCAACCGCGCTCCGGCCAAAGTGCAGAGCGCCCTGCTCGAATGTATGCAGGAAAAACAGGTGACGATTGCCGGCGAACGGCTGCTGATGCCCAAACCGTTCCTGGTCATGGCCACCCAGAACCCGATTGAGCAGGAAGGCACATATCCGCTGCCGGAAGCCCAGGTTGACCGTTTCATGTTCAAAATCAGAATTGATTATCCGAAGCGCGATGAAGAGAGAATGATTATCGAGCGGATGGCCCATCCGGACGTGGACCTCAGCGCCATCGCCGTCGGGCGTCTCGAGGATATTGAAGTCGCCCGGCAATGGGTGGATAAGATATATATTGACGAAAAGATCATCGAATATATCCTTGATATTACCATCGCCACCCGTCCGGCCCGTCACGCCGAACTTTCCATCCGTCAGACGGAAGCGAAACTTGGCGACCTGGTCAATTACATCCAGTACGGGGCCTCGCCCCGCGCCGCCATCTGCCTGGTGCTGGCCGCGAAAGCCGCCGCGTTCCTGGAAGGCCGCGCCTATGTGGTGCCGCAGGACGTCAAAGACGTCGCCCCCGATATTCTCCGTCACCGCATCATGCTGACGTATGAAGCGGAAGCCGAGAACCTGGACACTGACGCCGTCATTAAAATGGTTCTTGACGAATTGAGAACGCCTTAGTCTTCAGTCCCGAACAACGGTAAAGTTTAACTGGAAGGCAAAATCATGCTGCCCTCTGAACTAATAAAACAAGTTAGAAAGATCGAGATCCGGACCCGCCGGGTGGTTGATGAAATCATCGGCGGCGCTTATCACAGCGTATTCAAAGGCCGCGGAATCGAATTTGACGAAGTCCGGGAATACACTCCCGAAGATGACGTCCGGGATATCGACTGGAACGTCACCGCCCGCATGGGAACGCCGTACATCAAGAAATATGTCGAAGAGCGCGAACTGACGGTAATGCTGCTGGTGGATGTGTCCGCCTCCGGCGCTTTCGGCAGCGGCGATAAATCCAAACGCGAACGCGCCGTCGAAACCGCCGCGCTGCTGGCGTTCAGCGCCATCCGCAACAATGATAAAGTCGGGCTGATGCTGTTCACGGATCAAACCGAATTATATCTGCCGCCGCGTTCCGGCCGCACCCGCGGGTTGCGCCTGATCCGCGAACTGATGGCTTACGAGCCTAAGCGCAAAAGCACCGACATCAATGCGGTGTTGAAGAACACGATGCAAGTTCTGCACAAGCGCAGCGTGGTCTTCCTGATCAGCGACATGATTGACAATGACGGCTTCGAAAAGTCGATGAAAATCGTCAACCGCCGTCACGATCTGGTCGCGGTGCGGATTCTCGACCCCCTGGAACTCCGATGGCCGCGCGGCGTCAGCGTCATGGTTGAAGACGCCGAGACCGGCCGCGATGTGGCTTTTGACGGCAGCAGAACCGCCGGCCTGGAAAAATTCCGCGCCTTCGCCGCCGGCATGCATGACGGCATCAAAAAGAGTTGTGACCGCGCCAAAGTGGACATCATTGACATCCGCTGCGGCGAAGATTATGTAAAACCGCTGGTTACTTTCTTCAGTAACCGTAAATATCGAAAATAGATGGATTTACGCAAATGACGAAGAAAAAAACAGGCCGTAGAATATTATTCATCCTGATGGTGACGGCAATATCCGCCGCGATTCTCCTGCCCGGCGCCGGCGCCGTCATCTACTGGTACGGAGTGAAAGCCAATGTTCCGGTTCAGGATTTGACCGGGATTGTCATGACGCCTTCCGGCGACAGCCGGCTCGGCGACACGGTGACGACATCGGTTCTGCTGAAACTGCCGTGGCACCGCCGTCCGGTTGAAGCGGCGGCAGAAATCGGCAAGGGCGCAACCATGCTGTCTGACCCGTCAATCATCCGTCAGCAATGGGGCATCGGTTATTCCGTCTGGAAAATAGCGGTTGAAATGCGGCCCTACCGCACCGGCCTGATCCCGCCCGGCAAACTTGACGTCAAATTCAACCGTTATGACGAAAAGAGCACTGACCTGGGCATGGACTTCCGGATACCGGAATTTAAAGTGCTGCCGCTGGATAACGCCAGAGGCGGCAATCTGCTGGTGGCATCCCGTCTGCCCGACCCCGGCATTGCTCAGAAGAAGACACTTTGGACAATCGGCGCGATTCTGCTGGCGCTGCTGGTAATTGCGACGCTGTATTGCGTCTTCAGAAAACGGCAGGAAGGCCCGGCGGCGCTTGCGCCGTGGGAAACGGCGCTGCTGGAACTGGCGGAACTCCGCATCGGTTTCCGTCAGGGCAAAATCGAAATGGAAACCTGCTTCGTCAAACTGACCGACGTAGTGCGGCAGTATCTGGAAAAGCGTTTCCGGATCAATGCCCCCCAGCAGACAACTTACGAATTTCTGGGAGAACTCAACAAGCCTGACGGCGCGCTGCCGGAATCTCAGCGGCCGTTTCTGCGGGAATTCATGACCGCCGCCGACCTGGTTAAATTCGCCAAACTGCCGCCGGATGAACATACGCTCAGCGTGGCGCTGGACAAAGCCGAAGTGCTGGTTGCCGAAACCCGCCCGGATTCTGAACTCAATAAGAAAGGAGCCGCCCAATGACTTTTTTCGCATATCCGCTGGTGCTGCTGCTGTATGTCCCGTTTGTCATACTGGTCATTTATGCCTGGCGTAAACCGCTGCCGTCAATCCGCGTTTCAACGGCAAAACCGTTTCTGGCGGTCAGCAGCGGGAGCAGGCCGTCATCGTTTCGGCTGCCGTTCATGATCTTTACGATCGCGCTGGCGCTGCTGATATGTGCGCTGGCCCGTCCGCGGCAGGGTTCCGAGCGGGTGGTGATCAAGGCGAAAGGCATCGACATCATGCTGGCCTTAGACCTCTCCGGCAGCATGGAATCTTTTGATGTTCCGCCCGGCGTCACGATGGAGAAGCAGCTTTATGACCTGATCAAAGCGGAAAAAATCAAAGGCCGGCTGGAAACCGCCAAACAGGAAATCGGCAAGTTTATTCAGAAGCGGCCCAATGACCGCATCGGACTGGTGGGGTTTGCCGAACTGGCATACAACATCTGTCCGCCGACGCTGGACCACGCCTGGCTTACCGGCAACATGACCCGGCTGGCCCCGGGCGTGATCGGCGACCGCACCAATATCGCCTCGCCGATCGCCAGCGCCGTCAGCCGGCTGGAAAAATCCGATTCAAAACGCCGCGTCATGGTGCTTTTCACTGACGGCGCCAATAATATTGACGACCGGATTACGCCGCGCCAGGCGGCGAAGCTGGCGAAAAGCAGTGATGTTGTTATCTATACCGTCGGCATCGGCAGCGACAATGCCTGCGTCCTGCGGGAAGGCTTCGGCGGGCTGAGTTTCGTGCCGATAAAGGGTGAATTTGACGAAAAACTGCTCAAGGACATCGCCGAATATTCCGACGGCAAATATTACAAAGCTTACGACGCCGAAGGCCTGGAAAATGTCATGAACGAAATCAACCGCATGGAAAAAACCGTTATCGAACAGCCGAAATACATTGATTATAAAGAATTTGCGCCGATGTTCATTGGAATGGCGCTGGCGCTTATGCTCTTCGGTTTTGTCCTGGAACGCACCGTCATGCTCCGGGTGCCGTAGAAAAATCCGGCGAAGGAAAATGTAAAAGCAGCAGCCGGGAAATGGTTCCCGGCTGTGCAATAACAGACTTTAACGATAGACCGGCCCGAATGTCTGGCAGGCGCGGTAATCCGAGCCTTCCGCATCCATGCCGAATGCGGCCCAGGTGCTGGGACGGTAAATATCGCTTTCCGGAACGTTGTGCATACATACCGGAATCCTCAGCATTGACGCCAGCGTGATCAGGTCCGCGCCGATATGCCCGTAGCTGAATGCCCCGTGGTTGGCGCCCCAGTTGGCCATGACGCTGTAAACATCGGCGAATGCGCCTCTGCCGGTGATTCTCGGAGCGAACCAGGTCGTGGGCCAGCTCGGATTGGTTCTGCGGTCAAGCTTGTCATGAATTTTCGCCGGCAGCTCAAAAGTGAAGCCTTCCGCAATCTGCAGCACCGGGCCAAGTCCCTTGATCAGATTGATGCGGGACATGGTGACCGGCATTCCGCCTTTGGACATGAATCTGGAGGAGAAACCGCCTCCGCGGAAATATTCGGTGATCGCCGCGCACCATTCGGTGGCGTCAAGACATTTGCCTGCTTCCGCCGGGGTGATTTCCCAGAACGGTTTCATGGCGGGCTTGCCGTTTTTCGTCTGCTGTCCGGTGGCGTCCATCGTGGTCGCGCCGGAATTGATCAGATGAATCAGGCCGTTTTTGCCGTCGCCGCTGATTTTATGGCCGGTGGCTTTATAAATGGCTTCCGGACTCCAGTAAGTCCTGACATCGGAGAAGCCCTGGGAGGTGCCGGTCAGCAACTGGCCGAACAGCATGGCAACGCCGTTTAAAGCATCATTTTCAGTAGCCAGCACATACGGCTGGCGGATGCCGTTCCAGTCGAACGAAGAGTTGAGGACGGTTTCCATGAAATCGCCGTTGGGCAGATGGTCAGTCCACTGCCGCTGTCCCTGGAAGCCGGCGCACAGCGCATTGTGTCCCAGCGCCTCTTCGCCGAAGCCGAGTTCCGCCAGTCTGGGATTGCCGACCATCAGGTCGCGGCCGATCATGGTCATTTTTACCACAAATTCCCAGATTTTATCTTTTTCCCTGTCGGATTTGCGCGACTTGGCGGAATTGAAGTCCTCGCCTTCCTTGCAGTTCGCCTTAGTCCATTTCAGGGCTTTCTTAAATTCCTTCTCATCATAAATGCCTTCGTCAATGCGGCGGACGAATTCGGTCATATCAACGGCTTCGCAGCGCATCCCCAGATAATCTTCGAAGAATCCGGGATCAACGATTGAACCGGCGATACCCATGGAAACGCTGCCCATCGACAAGTATGAAGTGCCTTTCATTGCGGCAACGGCAAGTCCGGCGCGGACAAAGCGGAGAACTTTCTCCTGAACATCGGCGGGAATTGAAGTGTCATCGGCGTTCTGGACGTCTCTGCCGTAAATGCCGAATGCGGGAACGCCTTTCTGGCTGTGTCCGGCCAGGACTGCCGCCAGATACACCGCGCCCGGGCGCTCGGTGCCGTTGAATCCCCAGACCGCTTTCGGAATCAGCGGGTCCATATCCATGGTTTCGCCGCCGTAGCACCAGCAGGGTGTGACGGTCAGGGAGACCCCGACGCCTTCCTGTGCGAATTTATCGGCACAGGCGGCGGCTTCGGCGACACCGCCGATACAGGTATCGGCAATTACGCATTCCACTTTCATGCCGTTGGCGTGGCGAAGATGCTTGCTGATCAGCGCGGCGGCCGCTTTCGCCATGCCCATCGTCTGATTTTCCAGCGATTCCCTGACGCCCATGCGTCTGCCGTCAATAGCGGGACGGATTCCGACTTTCGGCAGTCTGCCGCGAAGTCTGTTTTCCAGCGGATTCATTTTCATTCCGGTTGTATCAGCCATATTTTTACCTCTCTGTTTAAGGTTGATTTCGATTAGCAGTGTTTAATATATGCACAAGATTTCAAAAATCAAAAGAATCAAGGATATTTTTCATAATTTGGAAATCATGGAAGTCGCCGGAAGATATGGAAAAATGCCAAAACCGATATAGCGCTTCTTAGCGCCCGGCGGGCGGTGACTGCTTCAAACTTGCCCGTTCCCGCCGGTTTTTGAAGTCCTCTTTGGAAATGCCGAGGAGGGAGTAGATGACCGGTTCGTGTCCGGTTACAATGGCGAACTGGGCGCTGGAGCCCAGCTTCAGCGTCCTGCCCTCCGGATCAACAATTATCTCGACCGGATATTTGAGGGATGCGGAGTCTTTCACTTCCTCCGGAACGTCGCGGATACGCTCGACTTTACCGTAAAAGTTGCCGAATTCAAAGCGGTTGAAGACGCCGCTGGAAATACGCACGTCCTGCCCCTGGCGGACCTTTCTCACGACGGCCTCGTCAACATATGCGAGGCCTTTCAGCATGGCTCCCGTGGCCATCTTGACTGCAACTTTGCCTTTTTCGACATACATGGTGTATTTACAGGGCATATTGACAATCCGGCCGGAGGCCGGGGCGACGATTTTACATTCGGCGATATGCTTGGCGGCGAGGTCCCGCGCGGCCTTGCGTCCGTCGAGCTTCGCCTGCACCAGGTCGATATCGCGCTGGGCCTTTTCAATATATTTTTCGCCCAGGCCGCTTTTGACCTTGCTCTGGTTCTCCAGGGCGCGGGAGAGATCGGCCAGGGCCTGAATGTTCTCGATTTTGGTGGATTCGAAGTCTTTCTGGGAGATGGCGTTGATTTTATAGAGTCTCACATAGCGTTCAAGCCGGTCGGAAGACATTGCGGCCTTCTCCTTGCACTCATTCAGGTTGGTCTCGGCGTACCAGAACTCCTTGGGCAGCGGATTGCGCTCAAGCGCCGCCAGTTCGGCTTTCTTGACCTCCCGTTCAGCCTCAAGCTCCTTAAATGCGGAGTTGCTCGAAACATATTCCTCCTCGTACTGGATGGAGTCGATGACCGCGATGACATCGCCCTGCTTGACGTCGTCGCCCTCCTGGCAGTTAAGTTTGACGACCCGGCCGTCGACATGGCCGACGATGTCGCTGGGAAGTTCGGGCATGATTTTGCCGTCGGCATAGATGACGTCCTCGATCTCGATGAGGAACAGCGAGACCACTCCGCAAACTATCATAAAGGCGATGATGAAACCGAATACGACGAAGATGCGTATCTTCCAGTTCAGCCTGGATTTATTACCGGGAGACGCCATAGATCAACTCCTTTCCCTGCCCGCCGGATGGCGGGCGGCGGCTTCGTATTCGCCGAGCCCGAATTCGGGAGCGTCAGTATCCTTCTCCTTCTGCTCCTTGAGCTGCATGGCATAGAGTTCGCGATAGACGCCGTCGGCAAGCAGAAGCTGTTCGTGGCTGCCCTGCTGAACAATGCTGCCGTCTTTGAGCACGACAATTATATCCGCATTGCGCACGGTGGAGAGGCGGTGCGCAATAATGATGGTGGTGCGTCCTTCCATGAGTTTGTCGAGGGCCTGCTGCACGACCGACTCGGAGACGGTATCCAGCGCGCTGGTGGCCTCGTCAAGGATCAGCACGGCGGGGTTGTGCAGCACGGCGCGGGCAATGGCCATCCGCTGTTTCTGCCCGCCGGAGAGGGAGACGCCGTTTTCGCCTACCTCGGACTTAAAGCCGTGGGGCAGATCACGGATGAATTCGTAAGCGTTGGCCATCTTTGCGGCTTCGACGATCTCTTCGAATGTGGCGTCCTGTTTGCCGTAGCGGATATTTTCCTCAATCGTGCCGCTGAACAGGAAAGACTCCTGAAGAACAATGCCGACGTTGCGGCGGAGAGAGTCGATGCTGAGTTCGCGGATGTCCACCCCGTCGAGCAGAATCCTGCCGCTGTTGACGTCGAAGAAACGCATGAGCAGGCTGGCGATCGTCGATTTGCCGGAGCCGGAGGGCCCGACCAGCGCCACCTTCAGTCCGGGAGTGACATCAAGGGAGAATGAATTCAATACCGGCCGGTTCACGGCGTAATGGAATCCGACGTCTTCAAAAAGCACGTGCCCTTTCGAATGCGCCATGCGGATGGGATGCTCGTTCTCCTTGATTTCCGGTACGGCGCCCATGAGTTTGAGCAGGCGCTCGGCGCTTACGGAACCATCGCTGATGGCCGGCGCAAAGTTGGTCATGGTGGCCACCAGTCCGAAGAACATCTGCATATAGGAGTAAAAGGCGACCAGACTCCCGATGGTCAGATTTCCCCTGGAAACCATATAACCGCCAAGACCGAGGACGGTGACGTGGGTATAGATGCCAAGCTGGTCCATGATTATCGCCAGCGTGGTATTCTTCATGGCGAGTTCAAGCGACATATCAAAGGTGGGTTTAAGCATGCCGATGAAATTGCGGTTTTCAGTCCGTTCCTTGCCGAAGGATTTGACCACCTTGATGCCGTTGATGACTTCGGCCAGGTTGGCGGAAACTTCGGACATGTGTTCGCGCAGCGCCATGGATCTGCGGTTCAGGGTGCGTTTGAAACGGGAGAAGACGAAATAGACCACCGGCAGCACGAACAGGCAGACCAGCGAAAGCGTCGGACTGAGGAAAATCAGGGCGCAGGTCACGAAAATCAGGGCGAACATGCTGGAGGCCATCCCGACGATTACAGTCGAAACCATACCCTGCAGTACCGAAACGTCGGTCAGGATGTTCGAGATCAGTTTGCCGGTCCGGTACTCCTGGTAAAAGCGCAGCGAAAGGCTCTGGAGGTGTTTGAACAGTTTGACGCGGAGGTCGAAAAGCATCCGCAGCACCGGATAATGCGTAAAATAGTTGCTGGTGTACCAGAAGAAAGCCCGGACCCAGTAGAGCAGGATGACGCCGCCGAGCAGCACATAAAGCAGACTCAGGTCGGAGCCGCCCAGCGCCTTGTCAATGATGATTTTCATGACCCAGGGCATGAGCAGTCCCAGACAGGTGCTGCACATGTGAAAAACTACGCAGACAGCGATAAGGCCGCGATAGGGCTTGACGAAGCGGTACAGTTCCTTGTAGCGCACCATGTTCTCTTGCATTTTATCGTGTTGCGTCAATGCGCCGCCAGTTTGCGGCTTCAACTTCAACGCATATCCTTATAGTAAGCGTAAATGAAACTACTAATAACAATAACGGTATAATATAGCTCTTCATAACAACATTTTCAGCAGATTTACTCAATAAAAATCAAAGTTTAAAAAATATTTTTCTCTGCAATATCGTTTAGCATTTGTTTAGCATGACATTATTCAGTTCAGCCGGCGCCTTTGTCTTTTGCTTTCGGATCTCTTGAATAATCCATTTCTTTTTTTCAAAAAGGTGCTATATTAAAGTCCGTTTTTTTAAATAAAGCGAATTCAATTTCAATTGAAAGGGCCGATAAAATGGCAGGGAAAGGCAGCAAAAGAAGGCCCGGAGATGAGAAGAAGTACCGGGAGAACTGGGACTCTATCTTCAGCAAAAAGAAGAAAGCTTAATCTCCGGCCGGTTAAAAATCCGCGATAGAAACACTATCGCGGATTTTTACTTTAAGGCGGAACTTGGCGGTGCGATGCTATTTCGCGGAATGAAGTTCGCGGCAGAGCAGTCTGGACAGAGGTTCGCTGCGGTTGAAGTATATCTGGCGCAATAATGCGATTCCGCCTTTCAGAACAAAGTTCACTCCTTCGGTGGAAATTTCTATCGGGAAAAAATCGGCTTCCGGAATAATTAAGTTTTTCTTCACAGACTGGCGTAATATTTGAATGAATTCCGTGGAAACATTTTCATGATCAAATAACACCACCATTCGCTGCGGGGCTAAATAATTGACCATGTGCGCGAAACCTTCACCCAGTTTTTCGGCGAAGAATTTAAGCGAGGTCTGATCGAGTTCGTTCAGCGCCGTCGGGAACTTGTCTTTTTCGTATATTTTCTCAAACCAGTCATAGCAGGAGCGGTCCAGTTCGCCGGCGCCGCCGCGAAATCCCCGGAACAGGCGTCCGTCCAGGATTATCCCGCTGCCCAGGCCGATGAAGATATTTCTGCCGTTCCGCCGTCCCTGGTAGATATGCAGCGTAAGCAGGTCGCGGGTGCCGACACTCGAGCCGAAACAAAACTCGCCCCAGGCACCCAGCCTGGCATTATTCTCCACCAGCAGAAGCTGATCCTCTTCATCAATGCCGAATGCTTCCGCAAGTCTTTCTTTCAGCGGAAACGATTTTAATTTCCAGATGGAGGACGCGATAATCTCGCCGCGGTCAAAATCTATTTTGGAGGAAATGGCAACCATTATCCCGGAGATTTTGTATTTCGCCCGCCATTCCCGGTATTTTTCAGCCGCACCGGCGATGGCATCATCAATGTTCTCGGAAAACGGCCCGGTTTCACTGAAAATCTGATTGCCGTTAAAATCCGTCAGCACAAAATAATTATGTTTGCTGTTGAGATAAACCATCATGAAAGCAGCAACTTGCGGGTTGAGCGTCCATAATGACCGGGGGCGGCCTTTCTGGACCGCCGGCGAGGAGGACGGCGAAACAATCAGCCCGGCATTTTTCAGCTCTTCAAAAATATTGAAAACAGAAGTGCGTTTCAGGTGGATCTGCTTTTCCACCTGAATCTGCGTGACCGTGCCGTTTCCGGCGATGCAGTCGATGATGTTTTCGGCATTCAGTAATTGTTTGTCTTTTTTCATAATTATTATTTTATCAAAACCAGTTTTGAATAGGTTTCGGCTTTTCCGCGGCTTTTCCCCGGCGCACTGGATATCTGCGTTTTAGGGGCGTCATTCATATTGTCGGAATCTCCGACTTCAAACAGCACCTTTAACCCGTTTTTGGCGACAGCATCAAAGCTGGAGCCGAAAGCGGCATAGGGGACTTTACATTCTAAAATATAACCGTCAGCGCTTTTTTCAAATTTGTACGTTATCTGCGCGGCCAGCGCTGATCGTTCATCTTCCGATAAATGCGCCGGCAGCCATACATAAGCATTATTGAGCGGTTTGTCAAACTCCGCCGGAGTCATTCCCGCCTGAAAAGAATCCTCCTGCCCCGGGATATTGATCCACAGTTCGACATGGTCGCGTTTCCACATGTCCCTGCCGGATTCTTTGGTCAAAATGACGTCGTCCATGATTTCCGCCCGCAAATACAGCGCATCGTGAGTATAACCGAACCAGACCGCGGCGCTCAGGTCCGCCGTGCCTTTCCAGTCTTTTCCGGAATGAATCACCTGATCCTGCCGGTTCATCAGCAATGGATACTTTTTCTGCCAGATGATTTTGCCGGTCTCCGGATTTTCGAGCTTTTCCGCTTTGAGTTCCGGGGCGGCAATTGAAGCGATCCGGCGCGGCTTGTCGGGGAGGGTGCGGTAGGAGTCATAGTGATGTATTGCAAAACCGCCGAATCCTTTGTTATCTTTAAAATGATTATGAACCTTATTCAGCTCTTTTTCCATTTCGTCAACGCCTTCTTCATAAAAAGTGATCTCCCTGGAACCCTGGTATTTAGTAAAGAAGTCCAGCGTTTCAGCCCCAATCAGGGCCTTTTTGCCTTTGGCGGCGGCCAGATCAACATTGTACTGCGCCGATTTTACCGTTACGCGGGCCAGATCATGATAGGACATGATGGCGAAATAATCAAAAATATCAATCGCGTGTTCCGCGACGTTGCCGGTTTTCCCGTTCCAGATGACGTATGTCTCCGGTTTGTCCTTGTCATGGGATTCGAGAATTGCCAGGCCGTATTCAAAATCCTTCGATCCGCTCCGCGTTATCAGGTCGCGTCCTTTGGCGTGCAGTTCGATGAACTGGAGATCAATCCGTTTTTTGTTTTCCGGAGACTGATGATAGCCTTTAAAGGTTACCGGCTCCACATCGGACTGGAATCCGTCAAACCGTTCATCTGCGGCAACCTGCTTATTGTAATCGAGAATCCGCTGTATTGCCGCCAGAAATACCGGCTGCTTTTCCGGCAGAAACGCGTCATTCCAGCCATCCAGCCCATGAACTTTTATGCCGGCGGCGTGGGCTTTGCGCAGAAAACCTTTCAAATCCCGGAGACCCGGCTCCTCTGTGAACATTGCCGCCCGGCCGGTGTAAAAGTAAAGGACATTGATTTTTCTCAAACCGCAGAATTTGATGAGCAGGTCTGATTCCTTATCATCCAGCCCGAAATTGACATTCCATATCCACATTGCGCGGGGGCATGAATAGTCCAGTTTGATTTCGCGCATGTTGACCGGTTCCTGCGGTGCTTTAGCCGCCGCGGCGACAGCGTGGGCCGCCGGGCCGCCCGGAAATCTCAGATATTCCTTCAACATCTTTCTGCCGTGCTGTGACGGCAGATCGTCAGACTTGATTCCGGCGATGATGAATGAATATGAAGAAAGAAATATCGTTCTGCCGTTTCCCGGATAGCATTTCACCACGGCCGCCACGCCGTCGCCGGTCTTGCGGTCGCGCTGAACCCACTCCGCCGCCGCCACGCCTCCGGCAACCGCATCCAGTTTAAAGGCCTCTCCGGAAAAAGACGCAAACATTCCCGGTTCTTCGCCCTGCCAGAGCAATGCAAGCGGCCGGTCTGCCGGTTTCAGCGTCCTTATCCACATAAAACGATTGATGACTCCTTTGCCCAGCAGCGGGTCGCTTTGGTATTCTCCGAATTTCACGCCGGCCAGCGCCTGCAGTCTGTTCATATACTCGTCCGTCAGCCTGGCGCCTCTTAACACATTGCCCTGCCAGAATAAAATACCGCCGTTCCGGACATATTTTTCCGCCTTGCTCCATATCGCATCCGTCCAGGGAAAAAGAGACCAGATGAAAACAGTCTGATATCGGGCGAAATCGGCTTTGCCGGAATCAACCATTGCATCAGTTATCAATTCAACCTCAAGTTTTTCACCAGTCAGAAAGTTTTTGAATGATGCCGCCTGCTCGCTCATCCTGTCCGGGACTTCCCGGCCCGGCCGGTTCTCCGGCAGCAGAATCGCGCATTTAATGCCGGCAAAGCTCATATTGCTCAGGCCCGCCATCAGCAGTATTAAAAAGAGGGCAAGTTTATTTTGAATCTTCATTGGCATCCTTTATTTTATGTCTATTATAAAATATTTTATTCAGTTTATGAATATAATAATACTGCCTGTTTGGCTAAAAAGCAATATTTTTTGCATAAATTATTTATTTTATTGTTGCTTTTTTTCAAAAAATGAATTAAACTATATACAACAGAGAAAGAGTTATACAGTCATAGTAATCTAAAAAGGAAGGAAGATAAAAATGAAAAAGCGAAAAATTTTTACACTCATTGAACTCCTCGTGGTGATCGCGATCATTGCGATTTTGGCGTCTATGCTGCTGCCGTCCTTGAACAAAGCCAGACGGACAGCCAAGATCAACGGCTGCAGAAGCAACCTGAAACAAATCGGCCTTTTCATCCAGATGTATGCGGACGATTACAAGAATTACATGCCGCCGCGTCAGCCCGGAATTGTCAACGGCGTCGCTGCCACATACAGTTGGAACGGCTTTCTGGCCCCCTACATGAATCGTGACCTGAAAGGCAAAAAGACTACCTCGTTTATTTGCCCGCTGGCTACGCGTCAGGAGATTTCAGCCGGCAACACCGCCGGCGGACTGACCTATTCCGCTAATCCATATATCACCGGCATGGGCAATTTTAAGGTGACTGTTCCGGATGCCAGCAATTTTCCGGCCATGCTTTTAGGCAGAATAAAGTTTCCGACGAACGTGCTTACGATCGCCGACGGCAAACAGCAGACCGCCAACGGCGGCTCCGCCGATGCGGCATTCCAGAAATATCCGTTCGCCTTTACGTGGTATATGACCAACTGGGCTGACGGCATAGTTACTCCCGCCACCATAGTCAACAACGATCTGCCCGCCGACGGGAATGCAGGCTCGCTGGGCATCCTGACACACGGGATTGATATAAAAACATGCAATTCACTGCGGGCCGACAGCCATGTTCAGGATATCAAATACAACAATTTCTGGCTCAGGGATGCGGTTCCGGTATACAGATAACAGTTAGTTTAAACCACATACAATAAAAAACGGCGCAGCGATAAACTGCGCCGTTTTGCTTTATGGCGGAAATCTTACTGGGCCGCCGGCTTTTCAGCCTGGGGGGGCGTCTGTTCCGCCTGTTTTGCCTTCATCTGGTTGATGATGTCGTTCTGTTCGCCGGCGTGCTTGGTCAGGCCTTCTATCTGTTTGCTTTTTTCTTCAGTTTCGCGGGTCAACTGCTGCATTTTCTTGGCATATTCCTGGCGTTTCTGAGTGAATTCCTCTTTCAGCTTGTTAATGATGCTGTCTTTGGCGTCAATGACATTTTTCTCATTTCTGGCCAGGGCGGCTTTATACTCTTCGGACTGCTTCCGCATATCATTCTTGAGCTGTTCAATGAGGGTGGCGCGTTCGGCGGTCTCCTTGCCGAGAACTTCCAGTTTGCTGATATATTCCAGCTTTTCCTTGGCGAAATAATCTTTTATTGCGGCGAGCTCGGCGGAAGTTTTAGTGTCGGCGCTCTGGGATGCTTTTTCAATCATCGCCTTGAAGTCTTCGCGCTGCTTGTTGAGTTCCTGCTGCAGTTTTTCAATATTCTTCTGATAATCGCTGCTGTTTTTATCCAGGAGAATGCTCATGTGCTGCAGATCCTGATTCTGTTTGGCAATAAGCTGGTCACGCTGCTGGAGTTCCTTGGTGATGGAGTCGTTCTGCCGGTCGATCTTGTTGAGGATGCTGCTGTTGCCGGAGATTTTGGAATCCTGCCGCTTGAGCAGTTCGCCCGCTTTGATGGTGACGACAATGGCGGTAGCCCCCATGGCGACAATCAGCACCAGCGCCAGGATATACCAGCGCATGGTTCTGCGGGCGAATGTTTTGCTCATGTCCTTTGAGGCTTCAAGCCGCTCGGCGATGTTCTGGAGCTCTTTGCCGAGCATTCTGCCGATCTCTTCCGCCTGCTGCCTGACAACCGGCGGCATCAGTTCCTGTTTTTCCTCCGGCTGAGCCGCGGTTTCGCCGTTTTCCGTTTCTTCCTCCGGTTGCGGCGGCGCGATTTCCGCATGAACCGGGTGGCGTTTGGCCAGTTCGGTTTCAATTTCGGGCGACGCCATGCCGGAATTGCGGAGTTCGGAAATTTCTCTCAGCACTTCGAGCGAAGTGTCGAAATACACTTTTCTCTTGCCGCGGGTTTCGCATTCGATGTACTGGTAAAAGCGGGTCAGCCAGTCGTTTAATGTTGTGCGCGGGACATTGAGCACTTCCGCCAGTTCCACAATTGAATAAGTCTTTTTCTCGTTCATTTAAATACCCTCCGGGAGTTATTTATGTTTGTAATTAATAATGATCTGTTTAATATCTTCAATGTCTTTAACAATCTGGGTTTTCAGCATGGCGCCGTTCAGGAAGCACCTTTCCTCTCTGAGATACTGGAGCAGTTCCACTTCGATTGACGCGCCGTAAAGATTGCGGTCGAAACCGATAATATGCACTTCAAAGCGTTTATTTTTGTCTTCCGGGCGGTTGTAGGTGGGGGAAATTCCAATATTGACCGCCGCCGGATAGCGCCCGCCGTCGACAATGGCGGACGCGGCATATACGCCGTCGGGCGGCAGAATGCCGTAAGTGATTTTAAGATTCGCGGTCGGATGCGCCAGCTCCGGCCCCGCCACATGATAGCCTTTTTCCACGATGCCGCAAAGACTGTAGGGGCGGCCCAGCATTTCTCCGGCCTTGGCCAGCAGGCCGGAAGAGATCGCGCGGCGGATGGAGGTGCTGCTGACAATCGAGTCGCCGATGACAAGTTCATCCACCGCCTTGAAATCGAAGTGGCCCCGGTCGGCAAAATTGTGCAGGACGGAACTGCCGCCCGAGCCGCCGGCGCCGAAACGCCACTTGCTGCCGACGCAGATTCCGCGGATATTGACCTGCGATGAATGCAGGCAGTTCCTGATGAATTCCTCCGGGGACTGCGCGGCAAATTCCCGGGAAAAGGGAATCGTGACCACCGCTTTTATGCCGTACCGGTGCAGCAGTTCAATCTTTTTAAACGGCGGAACCAGCAGCGGCGGCGGATTCTCCGGATTGATGATCTCCCTGGGATGCGGGAAAAAAGTCAGCGCCGCCGGCGTGTAGTGATGTTTGTGGCTCATTGCCAGCAGGTTCTTTATCAGCAGTTGATGTCCCGTGTGGACGCCGTCAAAGACCCCGATGGCCAGACAGGCATCGCTGACGCCGTGTTCCGCCAGAGCGTCCAGCGACGGCACATCAATTATCGTTTTGTTTTGTTCCGGAATACTCATCCCCGGTAAAATACCTCTCAATTTTTCCGCTCAAACCGTTTTATAAAGTAAAAAGACTTTGATTTCGGCAAAAAGAAAATTATATTTCCGTATAGAAAAATCAACTGTTATTTATTCATGTACCGTGTTTTTGGGTAAAAAAAAAGATAAACAACGCAAAAAAGCGGTTTAATTTGAAGAAATGCAAATTTGTAAACGCAAGGCGTCCTGATATTTTGCGCTAAAACAATAAAATCTGGGAAGATCAGTAATAATGAAAGACAATCTAATTAAGACAGTGCTTTATCCCGGCAGTTTTGATCCGGTGACGAACGGACATCTCGACCTGATAGAAAGGGCCTGCCGTCTGTTTGACCGCGTAATCGTGGGCGTCGCCGTCAATATTGACAAAAACCCGCTGTTTTCGACTGAAGAGCGGATCGCCCTGCTGGAGAAATGCTGCTGCGATCTGCCCAACGCCAGAGTCGTGTCTTTCAACGGGCTGCTGGTTGACGCACTGACCAGATTTCAGGCGAACGCGGTGCTGCGCGGGCTGCGCGCTTTTTCCGATTTCGAATATGAACTTCAGATGGCGCTGATGAACCGCAGCCTGAAAGAGGAGTGCGAAACCATCTTTATGATGCCGACGCCGCAAAACTCATTCGTCAGTTCGCGCATGGTCAAGGAAGTCGCCCATCTGAACGGAGATTTCGGCCAGTATGTGCCGGTACCGGTGGTGGCGGCGATTAAAAAGAAAATTGAAACGGGTTTATTATGATTAAAATCAATGTATTGCAACTGGAGCGCCAGGAACTGGATCTTGCCGGAACGGAAGGTCCTGCATTTCTGGAAATAGAAGATACTGAACTTGTGCAGTTTAAAGACAAAGTGTCATACAAACTGCACGTTTCGCTGGTAAACAGCGGCGTTCTCGTGGCCGGATCGGTTAAAACGGCCATTCATTGCATTTGCGGACGCTGCGTGAAGGAATTCACGCAGCCGGTCGAGAATTCCTCCATCTGCCGCTATTATGAAGATGTGACGGAGCCGGAACTGGACATTACAGAGGACATCCGGGAGGAAATGCTGATCAGTATTCCGATTAATTATCTGTGCAGTGAAGACTGCAAAGGGATTTGCCCGCATTGCGGCATTGATTTGAATAAGAAGAAATGCAAATGCCATGAACAGAAAACCGGCAGCGACGCGTGGTCGGTCCTGGATGATCTGAAGCTCTGATAAAGTAAAACCGCGATAAAATAATTAACGGCTGCCTCAGTTCAGCGCGCCGAGCGTGCTGAAAATGCAGATTACCGTCACATTGTCTTCCCCGCCGGAGATCAGCGTATCTTTCATAAACATGTCGAGCGCTTCCCGCGGGGTTTTGCTGTACAGCAGGATTTCTTCAATTCTTTTCTCCGAGAGATGGGTGGTCAGGCCGTCAGAACAAAGAATGAAACGGTCTGTGGGGAGACGCGGAAAAATATTGACTTCAGGTTCAACTTCCGCCGCCGGTCCCAGCGATCTGGAGATAATATGTGAAAAAGGATGTCCGGCCGCTTCATTTTCGGTAATGATCTTCCGGCGCACCAGTTCCGCCACATAACTGTGATCTTCGGTGAGCCGCTGCAGCAGGCCGTTTCTGAGAATGTACAGCCGGCTGTCGCCGGAATGACCGACAATAATTGACTGCGGGGTGAATATGGCTGCCACAATCGTCGTTCCCATCGGCTGGGGCAGTTGACGCCGGCAGTTCTCGTCATAAATCAGGGTATTGGCTTCAGTAGTTGTTTTTGTCATGAAATGCCCGGCCATGAAATCGGCGGAAAAATTTCCGGCATCGCTTTTCTTCCACGCGCAGATGAAGTGTTCGCAGCATATGGCGCTGGCAACGTCTCCGCTCTGGTGCCCGCCGATCCCGTCGGCCACCACCGCCAGCGAATTCAGCTCTTCCGGATAGGCGATATAACAGAAACTGTCCTCATTGACTTCGCGAATCAGGCCGACGTGAGTTTCGCCCGCGACATGGAGCATGGGCTCCTCTTCAGCCGCGGATTTGGCTTTTTTCTTAAACCCGATTTTCATCAAAACCCCTTACCAATTCAGGCCGGCGGAATGAATCCGGCAGCAATATATGTTCAGCGCCATTGAGAATTAAAACTTCAAAAAGGACCGTTATTTTTTAATCCTGATAGTGAATAATAGCATCATTTTAAAATATAGCAATAAAATTTGACAGAGTGCTTTTGAATTATGCACATATTCTGCTTATATTTCATTCATAGTCTTCCGTATGGATTGTTCTTTTGGTCAGAAAATGGAAATTCAGCATTTCTAACAAACTGAAAGGGGATATCATGAAAAAATCGGTGGAAATCAAAACTTTCGCTGTGGCCGGTCATTCCGGCGGCGGAAAAACCTCACTCTGCGACCTGATGCTGTTCAAAGCCAAAGCGGTTGAACGCTGCGGCAGTGTCGATCAGAAAACCAGCGTTTCCGATTACACGGCGGATGAACAGGAAAAACGATGTAGTATTTACTCGACCCCGTTGAATTGTGAATGGAAAGGCAATCAACTGTTTTTTATTGATACCCCCGGATACGGCGAATATATCGGAGAAACCACCGCCGCGCTGCATGCCTGCAACAGCGTGCTGATTGTTGTTGACGCGGTCGGCGGACTTGAAGTCGGCTGCGCCAAGGCGTGGAAGATGGCTGAAGAACTCAATCTGCCGCGTTTCGTGATTATCAACCGGATTGACCGGGAACGCGCGGATTTTAAGCGCGCCCTGGCCCAGATTCAGGAAGCTTACGGCAAGACCGTATGCGTTCCGCTGACGCTCCCCGTCGGCACGGAAGCCGGGTTTAAAAAAGTTGTAAACGTGCTCAGAGATACCGATATCCCCGCTGAAATCGCCGATGAGGCCGCCGCATACCGCGAGGCGCTGATGGATACGATTGCCGAATCGGATGAAAAATTGATGGAAAAATATCTTGACGGCGGCACTCTCACCGATGATGAAATCGCTTCAGGACTGAAGGCGGCGATCAAAAGCGGCAGCCTCGTTCCGGTCTTTGCCGGCAGCACGGCCAAAGATATCGGGATCACCGAACTGATGGACAGCATTGTCAGTCTGTTCCCGGATGCGGCGTCCAGGGAAATTGTTTTCGCCGACGGCGGCAAAATGCCGGTCAGCGATTCCGGCACCGGCATCGGCCTGGTCTTCAAGACGATTATTGACCCGTTTATCGGCCAGCTTACTTTCTTCAGAGTGCTTTCCGGAGTGTTCACTGGTGAAAAAGACGTCCTCAATGTCTCCAAAGACGGCAAAGAGCGCTTCGGACAGTTGCTTATCATGAACGGCAAAGAGCAGAAACCCGTGACGGATGCCGGGCCGGGCTGCATTGTGGCGGTCGCCAAACTCAAAGACACCCATATTTCCAACACGCTGGCGACCGCGCCGGGAGTCAAACCGCTGCCGGTCATCGTCTTCCCCAGACCGGTCATGTCCTATGCCATTTCCGCGGCGAAAAGCGGCGAGGAGGACAAGATCGCGTCCGGACTGCACAAGATTGCCGAAACCGATCCCACCGTGACTTATAAGCGGCATGACGAAACTCATGAATCGCTGCTGACCGGCATGGGCGACCAGCATCTCGGCAATGTCGTTAAGAAGCTGAAGGATGTTTACAAGGTGGAAGTCCATCTCTCCACGCCGAAGATTCCTTACCGGGAAACCATCACCGCCAACGGCGAAGGCCATTACCGCCATAAAAAGCAGTCCGGCGGCCACGGCCAGTTCGGCGAAGTCGCCCTGCGCATGTCATTCAATGACGCCGGCTACGAATTCGTCAATGATGTTGTCGGCGGCGCGATTCCGAGAAACTTCATCCCCGCGGTTGAAAAGGGGATCAACGAAGCCATGACCGTCGGCCCCCTGGCCGGCTGCGTCGTCGAAAAAATCAAGGTCTCGGTGTATGACGGCAAATTCCACGCGGTGGACTCCTCCGAAATGGCGTTCAAGATCGCCGCCCGCATGGCTTTCCGCGAGGCCATGGCGCAAGCCCGCCCGGTGCTGCTGGAACCCATCATGAAGGTGCGGATCGCCATTCCCGACCATTACATGGGCGACATCACCGGCGACCTCAATCACAAGCGCGGACGCATACTGGGCATGGAAGCCGACGCCGGCCTGGAAGTGGTCAATGCCGAGATTCCGCTGGCGGAAATGTCCAAGTACGCCACCGAACTACGCAGCATGACCCAGGGCCGCGGACTGTTCGAAATGGAGTTCAGCCGTTACGAGCAGGTCCCCGCCAATGTCGCCAACGACATCATTACAAAGTATCAGTCTGAAAGACAGCATCACGAAGAAGAATAGTCCCGAACCTCACCGGCGTCCGCCCCCCGGCGGATGCCGCGATTTCCTCCTGAGAGCGCCGGTCGTCCGACCGGATTTATGTCTTAGGAGCTGTAAAGGTTATTTCTTTACAGCTCCTTAATCACGGAACACTCTGATTTTTAAGGAGAAAGTAAAATGCGTAAGAATCTGGTAATTTTAGTATTGCTGGTGATTGGTCTTTGCCCCGGTCATGCTTTTGGCGCGGGCGCGGAAGACTACCGCAAAGCGGCCGGAGAGGGAGATGCTAAATCACAGTATGAACTCGGTAAATGTTATGAATTCGCCAATGGCGTGGCGAAAGATCCGGTGAAGGCGGTTGAATGGTACCGTAAATCCGCCGAAAACGGGTATGCGACGGGACAGCTTGCTCTCGGTTTGTGTTATGAAACGGGCAAGGGCACGGGAAAAGACCCGGTGAAAGCGGTTGAATGGTACCGCAAAGCCGCGGAACAGGGCAACGAGTGGGCGCAGCTCTCGCTCGGATCTTGTTATAAGAGAGGTGAAGGCGTGGAGGCGGACCCGGTGAAAGCCGTGGAATGGTTTCGTAAATCAGCCGAAAAGGGAGTGGCGCCGGCACAAAAAAATCTTGGGCTGTGCTATGCCCTCGGCGAAGGGGTCACCGGAAATATAGAGAAAGCCGTTGAATGGTTCCGCAAAGCCGCGGATCAGGGCAATGCGGATGCGCAGTATAATCTCGGATACTGCTATGCAAACGGCGCCGGCGTCGAAAAAGACATGGCTGAAGCAGCCAGATGGTATCAGAAAGCCGCCGAACAGGGGGATGCGAACGCGCAGTTCATGCTCGGCGCCTGCTATGAAAGCGGCGAGGGCGCAGCTCAAAACCAGGTTGAAGCGGTCAAATGGTACCGCAAATCCGCCGAACAGGGCAATCCGTTCGCACAGCACAATATGGGAATCTACTATGCAACCGGCAACGGCGTCGAAAAAGACATGGCCGAGGCGGTCAAATGGACCCGCAAATCCGCCGAACAGGGCGTTGCGAACGCACAGTACAATCTCGGCAGTTTCTATATCAACGGCGATGGCGTCGCCAAAGACTCCGCCGAAGGCGTGAAATGGTATCAGAAGGCTGCGGAACAGGGACATGAATTAGCCCAAAAAGAACTGAAATCGTTAGGCAAGTAACCTGGCCTTCCGGCATCCGCCCCCGTGCGGATGCCGCTTTTTCAGTTGGGTTTAATGCCTCGATTCTTAGGGCCGCTTTATGTCATTGTTCTTATTTCCATCCATCAGCGCGTACAAGTTCGGGCGCAATGCTCTGAGGCTTAGCCCGGGTGGAGACTGAACGAAAGCAGAAACGGTATTTCACAGACCATAAAAAACCGGAACAGATTTTAAGTCTGTTCCGGTATATTTAGAGCGGGAGCAAATAATCAAAGCTTGCCGTCAGCCCAGAGCTGCTGGAAGCCCCAGGAGTTCTTCCCGCCGGCGTCATTGATATCATCTTTTAGTTTTCTGACATCGCCCTGAATGCCGTCTTTAATCCTGGTATCGGGCTTAATGGCGGTGCATTCCGCGACCAGTACCAGTTGCGACAGTTTGGTGGATTCAGATTCCGTGGAAAACAGCCAGCCGATGAACGGGAGGTCTTTAATGAACGGCGCACCGCCGACACTGCGGACTACATCGCGCTTTTCGAGTCCGCCGATATAGAACTGATTGGCATCGTTGCTGATCATGATCTTGGTCTGAACGGTGTTGCTTTTCGCAATACGCGGAGTGCCGTTGGAATTCCAGCCGATCAGCGAATCGTTGTTCATGGTGACTTCCATGATGGTCTGATCCTCGCAGACCGACGGACGCATGGTGATCTTGAATCCGTATGCATTAGGCGCGGCTTTAGTCACAATCTGATAACCTTTATACAGAGTCATGTTCGTGTCGGTAACCCAGCCGGTCTGCTCCACCCAGTTATAGTTGTAATAATATGCGGGGACGGCAGTGGAGGCGGTATTGTAGTTTTGATCCAATGTAACATTGGCGGTACCGACGTCCACGAATTTTTCAAGCTTGAATCCGCCGGCTTCGATTTCCTGGCCGAAACTCCCGCTGCCTTTGACAAAGGTAATGCTCGTATTAGTCAACTGCAAGTAATATCTGACCAGGCTGCTGCCGGGAACTGTGGTTTTCACTACCGTAAAACAGGCTTTGCCGGAAGTGTCGGGACCGGAAAAATCGATTTTGGTGCCGTTGGTGTCATAAGCCTTAATGCGGTAATAATCTTTACTGTTGCCGGCATACGGATTCGAATAAGGCGGAACCCCGGCAGTACCGGAAAGTACGAACTTCTGATAGGTAAGCGCCTGGTATTCCGCCCCGATAGTCTGGTCAGGGATCTTATTGCCGTATTGCTCATTAAAAATATTGGTTTTTCTTTCGATCGTTCCGGAACGTTCATTTTTCACCGCAAGGTCGCCGGTGGTTAAAACGCGGGCTTTGCCTTTGGCGGTCAGAAAGTCCAGATACTTGGAATTCCATTTCGGATTGAAGTTGAGAAACTGAGACTTGGATGAGCCGCTCTGGTTGACGCCGCCGGAATAAGTCGAAGACCAGTTGCTGCGATAACGTCCGCCGGTTGATAAAATATCCGAACCTTCGTTGTTTTTCCAGGACTGGAAGTCAGCGCCGATTTTTCCGTCATTTTCAGAATATATTTCATAAACAGAGTATTTGACGGAAACTTCGTTATTGGGCACGTCGTATTGTTTGAGCATATACTCAATGTTCTTCCTGGAATATGACGGAGTGTAGAAGAATACGCAGTTCAGCAGCGGATCATAAACGACGGTATCTTTGCCCTGCTGCAGTTCAAGATTGTCGCCGGGAATGTCCGAGCCGACCTTCTTGATCATATCCGCCAGCATTCTCGCGGAAGTATATGACGGGAAATAGAAGTATCTTTTCTGCCCGGAAGAGGAGGTCATTTCCGGCTGGTCGAGTGTCGCGACGATTTCGTCGATGCTCATTCCGTTGATGTGTTCCTTGAAGCGGAATTCTTCAGCGGAAACCAGCAGAATACCGGTTCCGTCGTTCAGTTTGGCGCATTCAACCGTGGTATTGTCCTGATTCACCCGCAAAGACTGCACCGCGGTACGGATGTACGGACGCATTTCGTAGGGAGATGCGTGTTTAAGCATGTAAGTTTTGGTGACCACATAAGGGTCGTTGTTATCACGGAGAAAATGCACCTGGTCAGTATCATTTTCCAGATTTAACCGGATTTGAGCATCAATCAGCGTGTCAAGATAAGGCCTTGAAGGATTTACGTTATTGGCCCGCGAAGTCGGCATCTGCTGAACAAGCTGTCCGTAACCGGCGATGGCCGCCACCGTCAGCACAGAAGTAATTAACCATTTCAGTTTCATAATTTTTCCTTTCCTTAATATTATTTCTTTTGGATATTGTTTGCCGCATCTTTACCCAGAAAAACGCTGGCCGGGGAGATGTTTGCATTCGTCGTTGTGGCTTGATTTGACGCGTTGTTTGCGGCCTTGGGGGATTTCTCAATTGTGATCTCGGTATTTACCGGAGGACATTTGTGCGAACCTTCGCCGGGACTGGCCAGAGCAGCCTTGATGGCGTCTTCCTCTTTGCCCATTTCTGTCGCGGAAATCACCCTTCTGACAAACGGAGAAAGCGAAGATTCCGGATGCACCAGTTGCGCGTCCGCGGAAACAAAGTAGAACGTTCTGTCTTTAACGGTAGTCTCGGTGCTGAAAAGATATTTGACATAAGGAATATCACAAAGAAATGGAATCCCGATGGTCTCGGTAGTATTGGATTCAAGGCTCCATGACGCCAGCATTTTCTCGGTTTTGAAGGCCAGAGTTATATCCGAAGTCACGTTGCCGTATTCGGTAAGTTCGTCGCCGACGTTATTGCGCTCGACAACATTGTTGGTCGTGATGTTGTAGTTGAAGATGACTGCTCCCGAGAGCAGCTTCTCATAAGCTTCGCGGTTGAATTCCAGCTCGCCGTTTTTGCCGATACGGTCCTGCGGACTGTGGAAGCAGATGGTCGGGCCTTTCACCACCATGTTCATCGCGGTATTGGCGCCGACGACCACCGATGTGCGGTCGTTATCGCTTTTTATGATATTCTGATACTGCGGAGCAAAATTTACCGTGTAGGACGCGCTTTCATTGTTAATTACCGTCAAACTGGCTGTAGAGGACAGTTTAGCCAGGCCGGACTGCTGCAGCACTCTGACAAAACTCATGTCAAACTGCGGCGCGACAAAAAATCCGCCAAACGAGTAGGAGACGTTGCTGAATGCTTCAAGCCCTTTCTGAAACAGAGAATTCGATACCGCGTCCGTGCTGAGAAAATTCAAGGATTCCAGGCCGGCGGAGAACATATTCAGTCCGGGACCGTTTTTCCATGCCAGATAGTCAATCCCGATATCGCGGAGAGTGCTTTCTCTGACTTCAAATACGTTAATGTTAATATTAATCTGCGGAACCGGGCGGTCAAACCGCTGCACCCAGGTCAGCAGATCCCCGGAGTCGGACGGCGAGTCTTTCCAGAAGATTATGTTGGAATCAGGATTCCGGTAAACCTGACCGTCTCCGCTCTTTACCGCGTTATTCAGCAGACCGACCATTTCTTCGGTAGAACGATATTTCGGTTTATAGGCATAACGGAAAATACCGGTGCCTTCGATCAGAGACCCGTCAGAGTCTCTTACTCCGGGCCGGTCAAACTTCTGAATCATGTCATCAACGTAAGGCATCATTTCCGGAGGCGTTGTAACCACCAGGAAAAACTCTTTTCTTGGTTTGTAGTTCAATCTCTCCACGCTGGACTGTATGTCATACCGTTTCACCGCGCCAAGCACCCACGGCACCAGGTCGTCAGCCCGCATATATTTAAGTTCATAAACTTTGGTAACCATATACGGTTGCGCGTCGTCTTGTTTGAAGCGGATTTTTTTGACCTTTTCTGCAAGCAGGCCGCCGCATTGCATCAGCATTAATGCAGTAACTGCGGCCAGTAACCATTTTTTTCTCATTTGAAATCCTTCCATTTCTTTTTTTACTTCTGTTCTTACATAGTGATAACATTATCACACAATAATTAGGATTGTGTTAGGGCAAAATTTGATTTGCTTTAGAAAAATGAGAGGAAAAGCAGTTTAAGGTTTTAAATCAATTAGCCGGAGATGAAAGCAAAAGCTTACACAAGACAAACAATTCAAAAATTTTGCAAGATAGAAATGTCTATAAAATTTACGGGAAGATTAAGTCCGATGCCATTCGGTTTTGATTAAGCTGTCAGTGCGCGGCGTATGGCGGCGGCGGAAACAAATTGATGGGAATTCCAGCCATGCCGTATTCCGGCCTGGATGTTGTCCGGCCGGTCATCAACGTAAAAGCAAGGTTTTCCGTACCGTGCTTCAAATGCTTCATACATTGCAGCGCCGGGCTTTCTGGCATTGACTTTGAAGCTGAAAATGCCGCCGGTGACCAGATTGGCAAAAGACAGTTTGCGGTACACTTCCAGTAAATGAATTTTGGAAGTATCGGAAAAAAACACCAGCCGGTAGCCGGACGCGACCAGTTCCGGCATTAATTCAGACATGCCGTCCATATCGCCGCCGAGAATTATATTCCAGCCGTCAATCATTTCATCGTCGGTAAATCTGCCGCCGGTGGCCGCGCGGAATTCCGCCAGCCATGCTTTGTCATCAATCAAGCCGCATTCAAACTTCTCTATGGCATGCAGAAATTTTACCGGAATCTCCGAAATGCTGCTGAATCCGAAATAGCTGCAGCACAAGTCATGGCGGATATTCAGGCAGACGCCTCCGATGTCGAGGGCTATTATTTTTTCACTCACAATCAACTCTCCGTATTTTAAGGGATTTCCAGCACTGTTTCAATTTCAGTAAGGCATTCGCAGCCGCCGGCAGTTACCACCACCATGTCTTCCAGCCGCATTCCGCCCCATTCCGGGTAATAGACCCCGGGTTCGACCGTAAGCACTTCGCCGCCGTTTAACGGGGTGTGATTTTTCGGTCCCAGCCGCGGATTTTCGTGAATTTCCAGGCCGACGCTGTGGCCGAGGCTATGGAAAAAACCGTAATTCCGGCCGTCTTTCCGGCCGGTGGGAAAACCGTATCTTTCAAGGCTTTTTACCGCGAATGTATAGATTGCCGATGGAACCGCGCCTGCCTTGATTAACTCTTTTGAACTGTCCCTGGTCGCCTTTACCGCGTCAAACGCTTTCTTCACGATTTCAGGCGCGCGGCCTTTGACGAAAGTGCGGGTAAGATCACCCCAGTAGCCGGCTTCCGCAAGTCTCGGGAAAATATCAATCACCAGCGGCCGGGACATGACCAGCGGCCCGGAGCCGGTGTTGTGCGGTTCCGCGCTGTGAGGCCCGCAGGCGACAATCGTCGATTCCGCCATTGCTCCGAACCGCATGAGCTCAAGATTGATTTCAGAGCGCAGTATCTCGGAAGTGAGCGGTTCGCCCTTCCAGGCCAGCGCTTCGTTGGACCAGGAACTGATTTGCGCTTCAGCAAGAATTTCATAAGCCCGGCGCATGCCTTTCTCCGTGATCCGCATGGCAAGCGTTATTTTGCCGACTTCCAGCGAGGATTTATAGCGCCTTTCCGGAAAGAAATCATCATTTTTGCACACCACTTTCAGCCCGGCGCCGCGCAATGCATCCGCCAGGTAGAGCGGAAAATCTCTCGGCACATTATATTCCGCAATGCCCAGCCGGATGGCCAGCGCCTGAATCGCCTCGACCATGCCGCCTGATGGTGCGGAGAAATCCTCAAGCCGGTGAACTTTTACCTCCGGATGCCGTTCCCGGATACCCCGGTCATGCTCCAGCGCGGAGAGAATGATGCCCTGTTCATTGCCGCAGCGAAAGAAAATAAACGCGTCAGGAGCGCGGAACCCGGAAGCATACAGCATATCCGCGGATTTCTCGCTGTCAGCCACAATCAAATCTGCTTTTTTCATTTTCCGGCTCTCTAATCCTTCATTTTTCATTTGCAAAAACAGCAACCCAAGCCATATTCCATAAACAGGCAGCATAATAGTATAACAGATGATTAATAATTTATCAATTATCAAAGAGAGTATTCATGACAACGGGAACAGTTTTTCTTTATATTGCGATCTTTCTGAGTTCGTATCTGATCGGCTCCGTGCCGTGGGCCTATCTGATCGGCAGAATTTACGGACGCGATCTGCGCAAAGAGGGCAGCGGCAATATCGGCGCCACCAATGTCACCAGGGTAATCGGCAAGTTCTGGGGCAGGGTCTGCTTCCTGCTGGATATGATAAAAGGCTTTCTGCCGGTATTCATCGTTACCATGCTGATTAAACAGCAGATTATCACCGACGTCAACGACCTGGCCCAGATTATCGCCGCGGGCGGCGCGGTGATCGGCCACATGTTCTGTGTTTTCCTCAGGTTCAAGGGCGGCAAAGGGGTTTCCACTTCCGCCGGATGCCTGCTGGCAATGGCCCCCTATTCCTTTGCCATCTCCGGCATTGTGTGGGTTATCGTGTTCCTGATCGGCAGATACGTCTCGCTGGCCAGCATCGCCGCGGCGGCGGTGCTTCCCGTCAGCGCAACGTTTTTTTCCATTATGAAAGTGAATGATAAAGCGATTTATCCGGTGTCCGTCTATATCCTGGTATTCCTGTATGTCCTGGCGGTGCTGGCGATATTGAAGCATACCGGCAACATTAAACGGCTGATCAACGGAACCGAGCATCGGTTTGACAAGAAAAAACAAACGGCAGCGAAAGAAAACTCCAAATGAAAGTTACAGTATTAAGCGACGGCGCGTGGGGAACAGCTTTAGCCCTTGTCCTCTGCGCCAACGGACACGAAGTTTGCATGTGGGGGCCGTTCCCCGAATATCTGGCTCAGATGGAGTCGGCACGGGAGAATTCCCGTTTTCTGCCCGGCGTCAGCCTGAGTCAAAATTTGAAATTCGACCATGATATTGCAGCCGCGGTGCGGAATAGCGATATTCTGCTGCTGGCAACCCCGTCGCAGTATATGCGCGGCGTCCTGCTGAAGTTAAAAGATCATTTCAACCCGCGGCAGCATCTGCTGGTGAATGTCGCCAAGGGCATTGAAAACGATTCCCTGCTCAGAGTCAGCCAGATTTGTGCTGAAGTGCTGGGACAGTGCCGCTATGCCGTGCTTTCCGGCCCGAGCCATGCGGAGGAAGTCTCCCGCGAAGTGCCGACCGCCGTGGTGGCCGCATCGCCGGATATAAAGCTGGCGGAACAGGTCCAGCAGGTTTTCATGAATGACTATTTCCGGGTCTACACCGCCACCGACTATGTTGGGGTTGAACTCGGCGGCGCGTTGAAAAATGTCATGGCGATTGCCGCCGGCGTGATTGACGGCATGAAGCTGGGGGACAATCCGAAAGCCGCCATGATGACGCGCGGCATTGCGGAAATGAGCAGGCTCGGCGCGGCATTGGGCGGCGACCCGAAAACATTCGCCGGACTCAGCGGCATCGGCGACCTGATTGTCACCTGCTGCAGCGGACACAGCCGCAACCGCCATGTCGGCGAAGAACTCGGACGCGGCAAAAAAATTGATGAAATCCTTAACGCCATGGGCATGGTCGTTGCCGAAGGGGTGAAGACTTCAAAAAGCGCGTACTGCCTGGCCCGGCAGGCCGGAATTGAAGTTCCGATCATTGACCAGGTTTATGCCGTGCTGTACGAAGGCAAGGAAGTGAAAACCGCCATCCGTGAACTGATGACCAGAAGAGCCAGAACCGAGATGGAATAGCAAGAGCATAAGATAATTGCAGAAGGAGTCAGAATAGAGCCGGTTTAAATGGAGGGTTATGCTCATAGCTATCAAGCTAAGATGTAATTAGTTATAAATCAATGAGATGCGTCTTTACTTGACTCAAGTTTAAACAGTTCTGCATTCAACTCTAAGATTTTGTTGAGAATCTTTTTGGCTTTCTGA
>JBAYIO010000011.1:0-74847 GCA_041665605.1 Victivallaceae bacterium
CAAGCAATTATGGAGTGTCTGGAAAATCAAACAACCGAGATACTCCATGATCTAGAAACACTATTGACGTGTGAATTTCAGAGTTTTAAAAATGTTAATATTTTAAACTAATACAGTATAATTAAGCTGTTAATGCATTTGAAAGACATATTTTTTTGCAAACCGGAACGGATTAACACAAAGCTTGAATTTGCTGTCATAGTTCTTCTTCATTCTTCGAGGCTCCTTAATTTTATGGTTTAAATTAAGAGTCTTTTACACTTATGCAAGTTGTCCAGCTTTCGGGAGGAAGCGCATATCATAATATGTGAACGCTGCAACTATTGCCGTAGGGGGCTTTCATTTCCGAGCACGGGACGGATTTTGCTGATTTTTTCGTTTTTTTGATGAACAAATGATTTGCAAAAAGGAAAAATTGCGGTATTTTTATAGTTCTGTTATAAAAAACGGTTCATGTGGTTCTGCTGTTAAGCCTGACAGTTGGAGCTGCGGGACACGAAAAACAAAAGGGAATATTATGAAAAAGGCAACAGTTATCAAGAAGTACGCCAGAAAAGAAGGCGACACCGGGTCCCCGGAAGTGCAAGTCGCGCTGCTCACCCAGCGGATTAAACACCTGACCGAGCATCTGAGAGCCAATAAGAAAGACCACAGCACCCGCCGCGGCCTGATGGCTATGGTCAGCCGCAGACGCAGTCTGCTGGAGTACCTCAGCAAAGAGAACTTCGAAAGTTATGTTAAAATAACTGCCGACCTCGATATCCGCAGAAAATAACTGCTGAAGTTATTGAACTTATCACAGGCTGCCATTCAAAACGGCAGCCTGTTTGCTTTTATTTCATATACTGCTATATTAATTATCAACGGTTTTCAGTAGAGACTGGAAAAAGTTGAATAATATTGATGTGGAATTCGGCCGCTATCAGATTCCGGGTTGACCAATCCGGGTTTTGATACCGCGATTCCGCAAAAAAGTTTTGACTTCTCCATTTCTCTACCGCAAAACTACAAGTAAACAATCAGCCTGCTGCACAATTGTGGAGAAAAATCCCCGGCAGCGGCAAAAACCGTCCATGTAAACGGTAAAACATATTTATAATACTGTTTATCAGGGACAAAAAGAGGAAACTGCAACAATGGCAGAAGAAAAAGTAAGCTTCAGTATCGGTGAAAACCGCACCATGGAAATCTCAACCGGCAAAATGGCCAATCTGGCTAACGGCGCCTGTCTGGTCAGACTCGGCGACACGATCGTTCTCGCGGCGGCATGTACCGGCCCGGCACGTCCCGGCACGGACTTCTTTCCGCTCCAGGTCGATTATCGTGAAAAATACAGCGCGGCGGGCATATTCCCCGGCGGCTACATCAAACGTGAAGGCCGTCCCAGCGAGAAGGAAATCCTGACTTGCCGCGTCACCGACCGTCCGCTGCGCCCGCTCTTCCCGAAAGGCTATTTCGACGAAGTGCAAGTGCAGGCCCTGCTGTTAAGCGCGGACAAACAGAATGACGCGGACGTGCTCTGCATGCTCGGCGCATCAGCCGCGCTCACCATCTCCGACCTCCCGTTTCAGGGCCCGATCGGCGCACTGCGCGTAGGCCGCGTGGACGGCAAATTCATTGCGAACCCGACACATGCCGAAATGGCGAAGAGCTCCATGGAACTGATTTACGCCGGACTCCCGGATAAAGTAATCATGATCGAAGGCGAAGCCAACGAATGTTCTGAAGCAGACCTGAAGGCGGCCATGGAATTCGCCAACGAGATCGTCAAAGTCCAGGTGGCGGCACAGTTGGAACTCGCCGCCAAAGCCGGCAAAGCGAAAAAGACCCCGAAACTGTATCTGGTTCCGGAAGCGATTGAAAAAGCGCTCCGCGAATTTTGCGCGGGCAAACTGGAAGCCGCCTGTCTGGTTCCCGGCAAAACCGACCGTCTGCTGGCGCTTGACGCCATTTTCAGCGCGGCGGCGGAAACCCTCAGGCCGCAGTTCCCGGATATGGAAAATGCCGACTTCGAACTGGAAATCCGCAAATGTTCCGACGATCTGGTAAAAGAAACCACGCGTAATGCAATTCTCGAAAAACAGTTCCGTCCCGATGGCCGCGGCATTGACGAACTCAGACAGCTTTCAGCGGAAGTCGGAATTCTTCCGGTTGTTCACGGCAGCGGACTTTTCTCCCGCGGCGAAACCCAGGCGCTGGTCATCGTCACCCTCGGCGGCGAAAAGGACTCCCAGGAATATGACAACATCACCGGCAGGCCCAGCGTGCTCTCCAAACGCTTCTACCTGCATTACAATTTCCCGAACTTCAGCGTAGGCGAAGTCGGCAGAATCATGGGACCCGGCAGACGCGAAATCGGACACGGCAATCTGGCCGAACGTTCCGTCGCTAAAGTCATTCCCGCGGATTTCCCGTATGTCGTCCGCTGCGTATCTGAAGTGATGTCCTCCAACGGCTCCACATCGATGGCGTCAGTTTGCGGCGCGATCCTCGCCCTGATGGATGCCGGGGTGCCGATCACGGCCCCGGTGGCGGGTATTTCCTGCGGCCTGGTAACCGATGACAACGGCAAGGAACTGCTGCTCACCGACATCATCGGCGCGGAAGATCACTTCGGCGATATGGACTTCAAAGTCTGCGGCACCCGCGAAGGCATCACCGGCTTCCAGCTTGACCTGAAGCTGCCGGGCATCGCCATTGACCTGCTCTGCCAGGGCATGGAACGCAACCGCGTCGCCAGAATGAAGATCCTCGACGTAATCCAGGCCTGCATGCCGGCCCCGCGTCCGGAAATCAGCCCGAACGCCCCGCAGATGGTAATCGTCAAAATCAGTCCGGACAAGATCGGCGCGCTGATCGGCCCCGGCGGCAAAAATATCAAAGCGATCACCGAAGAAACCGGAGCCTCAATTGACGTTGACGACAACGGCACCGTCAAGATTCTCGCTCCCGATCCGGAAGCGCTGGAAGACGCCAAGAACCGCGTTCTCGGCTGCACCGCCATGCCGGAAATCGGCAAGATCTACCGCGGCAAAGTCTCTTCCGTCAAGGATTTCGGCGCGTTCGTCGAAATCATGCCGGGACTCGACGGCCTGCTGCATATCTCCGAAATGGCCGATTACCGCGTAAAACAGGTAACGGACATTTGCACCGAAGGCTCATTTGTCACGGTCAAGGTTATCGACATTGACCAGAGCGGAAAAATCCGCCTGAGCCGCAGGGCGGCGTTGAAAGAATTGGACGGCAAGGAAATCTGAGCCGACTGTAAATAATACAAAAAAATCCGGGATAAAACCCGGATTTTTTTTGTCAAAATATTGTGTTCCTATGGGAATCAGATTATATTTCCCACGTAATTGAATGATATATAAAAACAATATAATAACTTGTCAGGTGTCGTTACCACGCCATGAGCAAATTCGGCCAAACATTGTTCGGGAACTCTAGGTTCATCCCTTGGGCGCTCTCACCTTTCGTGCTTATTTTTGCCATCTTCATGCCGCTGCTCATTGATGGATGGACACCGCTCAGGGGCGTGCTGGCAGTTGGGATGGAGTTGATGTGTGCAGCACTACTGGCAGGCTTTTGGTTGCCTGCCCGAATCGGCCACTGGGCATTTCGCGGACTTGCCGGGTTGATCTTCCTTACTTACGCGGCTTATGTCGTTTACGAATTATTTTTCACGAACACGCCATTCAAGATTTCCGGACGACACAGCGCAGCATCTCCATTCAACGCGCTACTTGGATTCTTGCTCATAGGTTTGCCAAGCTTGTGGTATTCCGCTTTGGGCAGATTCACCCTCCGACAGCAGCCGGAGCCAGAAATTAATGAGAATTGCATCGAGCCAGATGATAACAGTGATACCTAATGGTCAAAAAAAAATCCGGGGAAACCCGGATTTTTTTTTGTATTAATCAGTCGGAAAAGAAATATCAGTATTCGCGCTGCAAGCCTACGACTCTGCCCTGGATTTTAACCTGGGAAGCCGGGTAGAACTGCGGACTGAAATCTGAATTGGCCGGACGGAGTTCAACACGTCCGCCCTTATGGAAATAAATTGTTTTGACCGTGACTTCCTCATTGACCAGAGCGACGACAATGTCGCCGGACTTGGCCTCCTCCACCTGCTTGACAACCACGATGTCGTCCTGATAGATGCCGATGTCGCGCATGCTTTCGCCATTAACGCGCAGCGCAAACACTTTGTCCGCATCTTTCCTGCCGACCAAAGCGGTGTCAATGAAAACGTCGCCTTCCTTGTATTCCAGGCTTTCCGCGGGCAGTCCGGCATTGATCCGGCCCAGCAGCGGAATTGACAGCACGAAAGACATGTGTTTGGACTTGCGCCTGGGCTTCAGCAGGCTGATGCTTCTGGCCTTTGAGCTGCGATTGAGCTGATTCTTGCGCTGCAGCGCACGCAAATGAGCGAACACGGTGGAAGTTTTAATCTTGAAAAAATCCGCGATCTCGTAGACGGTCGGCGCCATCGCTTCTTTTTCCATGAAATCTTCAATAAACTCTAAAATATCTTTTTGTTTTTCGGTAAGAGCTTTCATTGGTCTTCTCCTTTATTGGCAGAGATTCCGGCAACACGCAATTTTTGATGCAAATTTACTACAGATCATTGAAACGCAAATATCAGGATTACATAACCTTTATCTGTTTTTCCAATAAACAACTGAAACAGCATATCCGTATCGAGCTTGACCGGCTTATTATCCTTGTCCTTGATTTCTTTCTGGAAAGACGCTTTCCAGACAAATGCTTTCAAAGGAGCTTTCTCCATAACCGTTAAATATGTCCATCCCTGAATCGTGCCGACCCGGTCCGTCATATCTTTGATTGTCGCCTTAAATGTCTTTTCAGTCATCTTCTCCTTCATTTCAGGAGAGAAATTTTTGGCGAACAACTGGTAGTTGTCGGTTTTAATGCCGTTCAAAATATCATCGGCAAAAACTTTAGCCGCCTTCAACGCCTCATTGTCATTCGGATCAAACTCTCCGAGCTTAGTTTTTTCAGTGGATTTGCATCCGGCTCCAACCAGCAGCAGCACCGACGACATGGCGATTACAAATAAGCGTAAAACATTCATTTTTTTAATTCCTTTTGCAAAATAAGCTTATAAATTTTATAGTATTTTAATTTAATTTAACATCCGACATGGATAATTTCAAAGGCAATTTTACCGGATAACAGGATTCAGCGGCAAATCGCCTGAAAATCACTTGAGTTCAATCACAAACGGGGGGCTTCTGACATCAACGGAGTTAAGGGCAAGTTCGGCAATGACCCAGAACTTTTTGCTTCTGCTTAAATCATCAGGGCTGATTTGTTTAAATAAATCTATCTGCTTTTCCACAAAAACAATATTGTTCGGGTTGATAATCAACGGGAAATGGTGAACCGGCGGCTTGAGTTCAGGATTGATGCATTTCCATGATTTCTTCTCAAAATTCTCAAGATCAACGTCAGGCGAATACTGGCGGTAATATATCCTGATATTATACGAATCGTCCATATACCATTCATCAATCAGAACCGGCTTGGGCCCCGAGTTCCTCAGTTTGAAATTGATGATTGCAACCTGTTCAGGAACAAATGCTTTTCCGGGAATGATCGGATTCAAATCCAGCGCGTAATCTTTAAGTTTCGGATAAGATGCCTTTACCGGAGAACGGGTCTGAGTTTTATTCACAGCCGTGGTTTTTGACACGCAGCCCTGAATGCATAAAAAAAACGTCGCTGCAGTTATGCTCAATGCCAAATGTTTTAAAAATATCTTCATATTACTTTTTTTTGCGGTTAACCTTTTCGCCGATGTGGCTTCTGAAAACATATATTACTAATATCACCATTGTGATTGCCAGCACCCATTTGCTGGTCTCGGTCCTGAAAAGTTCGAGGACGGTAGTTTCCTTGGCTCCGGCAAGAAAATTATTCTTGTTGAAGTTCACTACTCCAAGCAGCACATAATATACCCCGGTCCATAAAATACAGACGACAAGCGAGGCAAATACTTTGAACAAATGATGCCCGATCCACTCACTTACCGTTTTTGCCGGAAAGCTGGTATAAACCGACCCTAATTGTCTTCTTCTGCTCATAGTCATAAAAACACTTCTTTAAATTTAAAAATAATTTTAACCGCAAAACGCCTATTATTCAAATTAAATCCTAATTATTTTCAGTTAATCTGACAATCCGCTCACCGGATCAGCTAAAAATCCAATCTGTTTATCGTTCACACGGTTTACCTGACGCAGAACTGCTGTTACTATTTCCGTGTCGCCCGACGACGGCGGACACCCGGAAAGATCCCGGGGTCATGCCATGATACAGGCGGAAGGTTTTTACAAAATAAGCTGTATGCTTGAAGCCGCATTGCCAGGCGGTCTCATCCACCGAATATTTTCCAGACAACAGCATCTGCGCGGCATGCTCCATGCGACGGTGAATGATGTATTCTTTATAAGTGCAGTTCCCGTAGCGCTGGAAGAGCTTTGACACGTATTCCGGAGTTACTTTAAAAATGCCGGATAGTTTCTCCCTTGAAAGATCATTCAGGCAATTGTCTTCGACATAATCAACCAGTTGCAACCACAGATTCTGTGAGCGGGTGAACGTCTCATTCACTGACCGCCGGAGATCCTCTTCGGACATTTCCATAATCAGACGAATCAGGCGTCCGGCAATATCCGGCGACGGCATAATTTCCGCTTCACAGAGTGCGCCTAAAGACTTGAATGCATATACTGTCGCCATGCGCAGCGTGTCATAAATATGGTAATATTCCAGATCTGGAACCTCCTGCCCGTTCAGTTTGGCATAGACGATCCGAAGATAGTTGTGGCGAAGCACAAGCGAAAGTCCGCTACCGGTTGTCTCATGGAGTTTGATTGGCGCAAACGCATTTACAAAATTTATATCGCCATAGTGTAATTCATGTTGTACCGTCTGTCCGCCTTCACACATGCTGATAAGAATATGACCTTCAAGTTTAATATTGATCCTCGGCCATGGCAGGCATTCCGCACCGCTTATTTTGTGCAGATTATCTCTGCTTCCGGCAAGATAAAGCTGTTTCGGCGTCATGGCAATGATATCATGCAGTCTTTCCGCCAGTTGATCTTTCATATTTTGCATTGCAAATCCATCATTAGTTTACGTTTGTTATATTGATAGCATGTTTATGATATTGTGTCAAGCGGGAAATGCAGTTATAATATATACATAAATCATCCAATTAATGTGAAAGGTGCAAGCATAATGCAAAGAGAAAGATTTACGCTTATAGAATTGCTGGTTGTGATTACGATCATCACGATTCTGGCTTCAATGCTGCTGCCTGCGCTGAATAAAGCCAGAGTGAAATCGCAATCAACAGTATGTGTCAATAATCTGCGGCAGACTGGTCTTGCCATCAGTTCATACGCCGGGGATTACTCCGGATTTACTCCGGAAGGCCGTCCTTCGCAATATACCGGCGCTTACAACTATTGGACGTGGACTATGATTAATCTGAAATATGTTCCCCCTGCCAGTAACCGCAAACCACATGTTCTGGTTTGCCCGAGTGTCCCATTCGGAGTTTACGCCAACCCGGTCTCCTGTTATGGAATGCGCGGAGCCCTCAGCGCCGGGGCGGCAGTATCAACGTTTTTCCGGGAGTCATCCAGCAAGCGAGCCATGGACACTGGCAATGCCGCTAACTCCGTATCCGCTAAAACCTATATCCAGACACTTTCGGAGTTCCCGCTCGTGTTTGATTCGTTTGCCGTTACCAATGTTGTAGCGGGCGTGAACATCTTTACCGGACATGCCTTTTCCAATCCCAATACGCTTGGACTAAATCATAACTCGCGTGCTAACGTGCTAATGTTGGCGGGTAACGTGGCCAGCGGCAGCCGTTCCTGGCTATATTTTACCAGGGGGCAGTTAAACGGAACATGGACTCAAACAATTATTCCCAGCTTTTAATCTTCAATCAGGATGGTTTTCATGAAATATTTTAGACAAGTATTTTTTATTTATTTATTGTTGTCAGCAGTAACATATTCTGCCATGGCGGATGAAGAAACGCATCTGAGAAAATACGCCGATGGTATACCCGGTGATAAAACTCTGGAGCGAGCGGCAACTATGCAGGTGAAAATTCCAGTAATGTGTCGGGAATGGCATATCTGGTGGGGGGCTCCGGTCGGCGTTAATCCTCATATTCCCCGCTGGCAGCATTGGAACAACCTCTACTATTACGGGCAATCCGATCCGCAGAAAACGCTTGAACAACTGGTGCCGGGAACTTCATGGAGACGCTGGATCATGTCCAATGGATATCCGCTGCTCGGACCATATGATGCGGCGCAGCCGGACATTATCCGCTGGCAGTTGGAAACCGCCAGAAACGCCGGCCTGGAATGTCTTCACATTCATTTATGGCCGTCAATTTCGGATGAAGGCATTGACTTCACCCCGCTGCCGGTTTTTGAGCAAATTCTTGACACTGCCGCAGCGATGAAATACCCGGTTGCCGTACACGATGAAATCCAGTTCCGCCGCCCCAATGTTACGAAGGCGCAACTGCTTAGCAATTCCATCAAACGTACGGCAATGCTGGTTAAACGTTACGGCAACCATCCCGGATGGTACAAAATCGATAATATGCCGGTCTATTATTTCCAAAATTGGTCTCACTGGCTAAGAACTCAAGATATGAAGACATACTTTGAGGAAGTGGAAAAACAAGCCGGGCCGGTCTATTGGATGGTCGAACAAAATGGCGATGAAGAAGTCTTTAAAATTCCTCAGATCAAAGCGGTGCTATGTTCCAACAATGTATCGTTTATATTTGCGCCTCCATATGGGAATGAGCCGCATTCGTGGGATCAATTATTAACTACCATTAAACGTGATAGCGAACTGGCACAGAAATATCACAAAAAATTCGGACTTACCGTTTATACACGATTCGATCCGTCTCATGCGCGCAAAATCGAAAAAGGGAAAAGCGTGATGTCTGCCGATAATGGGAATTTCATGCTTGACTCAATTGAAAAAGGGCTAAAATTCAAACCGGACTTTATCGTGCTTACACAGTGGAATGATTTTGAAGAATGTGCGTTCATTGAACCGGCCTGGGATTTTGACGGTTTTAACGGCGACCCTTACCGGTATTGCCGGATAGTTGCGGCCATGACCGGGAAAAAATTTACCCTGGCAAAACTGCCTGACCGCAATCAGCTTGATCCGTATATCCGGTTTAAACTATTCGGCGACAGCGCCCCCGGTGACATGGGGCCGGTGGCGCACTATCCGGTAATCAATGGAACAAAACTTAACGTGACTTGGGCGCCGGATGGTCCGCCGCTGACTGAAGTGCGGTTAGTGCAGAATGAACTGGCAGTCTGGCAACCGGAGATGTACGTCTATCATCCGGATCAAAAACTGCGACTTGGCAATTGGTCTCATCTGGGACAGAATGGAGAGTTGTCAGGAAACAGGGAATTGCGTTTTTATGCACCAGGTATGGTTGCGGCGACGCCTCAAATCATTTGGATCGGCATAAAAGCATTCATCCCGGAGGGAACGCAGATGACCGTCAATTACCGGGGGCCGCATGAATATTTCCGAATTGATTCCAGGTGGGAATCGCGGCAGGTCCAGTTGGATAAAGGTTTTTCGTGGCCGATGCCGGATAAATCAAAATATTACTGGCTCCCGCTCTACAGCGCCGGATTTACCGGAGCTGAAGGCGATCTGCTGATCCGGCTGGGAGGGAAAAAAGAACCCATTTATTTGCGGGAAATAATTTTATGGGCACCGTGGTTCAAAGGTGTAGATCATAAACCGGAAAGCTCACTAGACTTGAAAGATGTGGATATAACCAGACCGCTTGTTGTGGTTGGTTACGATAAAGCTGGAAACGCCGGGCAACCGTTATTGATAAGCCAGGATATTACCTCCGTAAAAAAACAATAAGCAGACATTTATCACAATGAAAAAGAGAATACTGTTGTTGATGTTATTTTTACTGCGGCCTCCAACTTGGGCTGAAAACATCCTTGTCGAACATTTTGATAACAAAGAATCATGGCAGATTCTTGGCGGGAATGTTCAAATCCGTCCGTATCTGCCGGGCGTGGAGCACACTCCGTTTATGGCTCTTGGCAACGCAGCCATTGCACACAAAATAGATCTGAATCAGCCGGTAAAAATTAAAATTAAAGTATTGCATAGCGATTATAAGCGCGGTCTTTTCATTGTTTTTTTTGACGCTGCCATGACTAAGGGATTCGGCGTACTCTGGGATTCTTCGCTGGAAAGTGGATTTGGCGGTCAAGGCTTTGTCGCCCCGATTTCTTTTGACCTGCAAAGTAAAGTTAACGCCATGTCGGCATACAAAACTCTGGAGCCACGTGTCGCATCCGGACATTCTGCAATCAGATTGCCGTTTGCCGAATTTGAAATCAATATCATCACTGGCGGCAGGATGAGTGTCTCGGTAGACGGGCAACAGAAATTCAATGTTCCAGTTCCCGTGAATTACGAGATAAAATATCTAGTTCTACGAGCGAATACCTGGGGATTCTTTGATGATCTTGAGGCCGTCCGGTAATTACCGATCCACTAAGTTTTATAAAGTTTTAATAAAAACACTCGGATAATACATCAAAATATAAATGTCATTTATGTGGGAGATAAACAATGCATCTTCGTGAAAAACGTAGAATTATCAATGTGGATTTTTCGGTCCTCTGTACCGATGCCTGGACATTGAAAGGTGAAATGTTCGGTGAGAAGCAGATTCGAAACCTTCTTGACAAATATCGTGATACAGGCTTCGATGCGGTGGCGTGGCGCACTCGCTTTGCAGGGAAAGCTGTTTATTGGGGTAAAACCATCGCACCTTTTGACGGTTGTTACGACATGCGATTGATCGGTATGCGTGAGGTTATGAAAAAGATTGATCCGCTGGCCGTTGCCATTTCACATGCCCATGATATCGGCTTGAAAATATTCAGTTGGGTGGACCCGTTTGACTGCTATATCATCGGAGCAGATGATGATTTTTTCCGGATAAACTGTGAATATCTTCTTCGTGCGAAAAACGGAGCAATTCTAAGAACACCATGTTACAACTATCCCGAGGTGCGCGCCAGATATGTCGATGAAGCGCGGGAGTATATGCAATACGGTGTTGATGGTATATCATACAGTTTATTTAATACGCATCTGTGGGGCAGTCGTGTTCCTTATGATGCGGAAGGACAATATATCTACGGATATAACGAACCGATTGTCGCTGCTTACAAGAATAAATTCAATATCGATATTCTGAAAGAAACGCCTGATTCCGAACGACTGGCGCACATTCAAGGAGATGGCATAACGGAATTATTCCGGGAAATACATGCGGCAGTTAATGCGGCAAATGTTGAAGTACTAGTGACAACGCGCATGGATGATCACCTGGGAGGCGGCATATACCCGCACGCATGGATTTACAACGATTGGCATACATGGACTCAACAGGGTATAGTTGATACGATTGCGTTCGATCATTGTATGAATCCAATGCAGACATTAAAGAAAATAGTGAATGAAAAAGCGTCGATGGTGAATAAATCCTGCCGTCTTGGCATTTGGTTCTGCGTCTGGCATAACTATGCAACAGACGAGTACAGCCGTGTATTCCAGAATGAATTTTTAGCCACAAAAGAAATGACGGACATAATTATTCATGAGGCGGGGTCTTTTGTATTTGGTAAGACATCTAGCGTCCCACAGCATCCGGCATCGAATACCACGCTTTGGGATGTATGGCATTCATGCCCCAGGCCAGAATCATGTGTACTGGAATAATGACTTTAGTGTATTTCATTATTATTCGCTCGATACTCGCCGGATCGATAGTCATGGTTTAATCAGGGTCTAATCCACTAACATGTTGCCTTATTCTCAGTCTGATCAGCTCAAAAGCAAATCGGGGAAACGCTCATCGGCGGTTCTGAGAAACTCCAGAAGAGCGCGCATGTCGTCGAATATTCCCGCAGGAAACGCAATTCCGGCATGTTCGAACAGCATCCGGAAAGCATCGCTTATATTCATTCGTTGAAACTGCGGGAAATGGTTCTCGCAGAAATGGATAAACTTCAGCGTGGCGAAAGCGTCAAACCAGGTATTGAAAGCCTGCGCCAGCCGTTCTGAAGACGCCCGGTTATGCCGGAACATGGCCGGCCAGGCCTGATCAAAGGCGTTGTTTTTGAAA
Organism: Victivallaceae bacterium; assembly: GCA_041665605.1. Lineage (GTDB taxonomy): Bacteria > Verrucomicrobiota > Lentisphaeria > Victivallales > Victivallaceae > CAIPAT01. The sequence continues at coordinate 12,269 of JBAYIO010000011.1, forward strand.
AACAGCGCGGCATCAGGCGCAAGCACTTCCGCCACGAGTGCGGGAAGCCGGGAAAAATCATGCGGCGAATCGATCACGCCAATGGCAGCATAAAGTTTTTTAAGTTCAAAAAATATGGACGGATTGTAAAACTTCAGACTTTTCCCCTGCATGATATCCCGGATTCTGGGACCGGTGCCGAACGGCACCCGGTCGGAAGGCCGGGACGATGGAAAAACACAACTGGCGTTGATCTGGCCGATGCCGCCGGTTTTCCGCAACGCCTGCATGAAGTAGAAATCCTCGCCGCCGTTGCGTTCGCGCATGCCCCCTGCCCTGACGTAAGCCTCCGCGGCGCAGACCGTCGCCGAGCCCAGGGAATAATAGGCGTAAGGCGAACCGGCAACCCTCAGCGCAATGACAAAATAGCGCATAAAGAGTTCATATTCAGCAATTGCCGCACTTTCCGCCGGGTCGGTTGAGTCCTGATGCCTGAAACGGAACACCGCGCCGGCAAGGCCGGGATGGCGGAGAAAGAACTCAACCGCACTTGATAAGTATGCCGGCTCCACCAGCGTATCCGCGTCCAGACAGAAAATCAACGGCGGGACCGGTACTTCGGCGAAATCCAGATGCGGCAGCGCCGCATCCATGCCCAGCCGCCGGGCCTCGCCCACCCCGCCTTTGCGGCTGATTTCCCGGCCCGGCGAAGACGCATCCATCCAGAACAGCGTGCCGCCAGGCACAAGTCCGCCGCAAAATGTCCGGTCGCCGCCGCGCAGTTTGGACAGCATCAACTGATTATCCTGAATTTTATTGACCGGGGTTTCAGTTGAATTATTGATTACGACCAGCACCATGGGTTCATTCAATTCGGGTGGATTGCCGGCGGCCAGCGCCGCCAGTGTGCAGGGCAGACTGTCCGACTCCGCCAGCGCGGGGATTACCACCGCATGATGAAAACGGCGGCCCGGCGCCGGTTCGATGTCATCCTGACGCTTTATCCGGGACAGGTATTTTTGAAAATTTCTTGAATCCATACAGGCTATCTGTTCAGCAATTTTGCCAGTTTCAAATAGGTGTCAGCGCTGAAGTCGCCGGGGCGGGCTTCGCGGGAAATATTCAGTTCGGTCAGGGCGCTTTCAACCGCCTGGCGGTCGTAAGCGGCCAGCAGCGGCTTGAATATCTGCTTGCGTTTCTGGGCAAACATGACTTTTGCCAGTTCATTGACCTGCCGGCGCGATTCCATATCCGGAATTACCGGTTTCAGTTTGAATTGCGCAATCGCCGACTCCACTTCGGGTTGCGGGAAGAAAACCTGCGGCGGGACGGTGCGCAACAGTTTGACATCATACAGCAACTGCGTCCTGACCGACAGCGATCCGTAATTGCCGGTGCCGGGCCCGGAAGCCAGCCGCATGGCCATCTCCTTCTGCAGCATGAACAGCATATTCAGCGGCGGCATTTCCATTTCAAGCAGCCGGGCGAGAAAGACACTGCTGATGGAGTACGGCAGATTGGCCACTGACCGGAAAGGTTTGCCCGGAGGCAGAAAATCATTGAAATTCACCTGGCAGGCGTCGCCTTCGATCAAATGAAAATTGCCGGGCAGCGAGTGTTTGCGCAGGAAATCACATATCCGGTAGTCGAACTCGATGGAGTATACTTCCGCGCCGGCGTCCAGCAGCTTCCGGGTAAGCGCGCCGAAACCGGGTCCAACTTCCAGAATAATCTCTCCGGGCTGCGGATCGGCGGTACGGATGATGAAATCCAGGAGGTTGTTATCGATCAGGAAATTCTGTCCCAGCACTTTTCCGGGATGAAAGTGATTGAATTCCTCCAGCAGGCTCAATAATTCTTTTTTATTCATTAATTTATTTTGCCGGGATTATTTATTTCAGGTGGCAGCAGCCGCTTGAGCATTTGTGGGAATCCGCTGACGGACAGCTCTTTTGCGCCGGACAGGCGGAAGTACTTGCCACACTGGCGGCGAATACTGAAAGTTTGCGCTCCACTTCCATGGAAGCGCATTTCGCGCAAGCCGTCTTTTCCTGGCTGTTTTTCACCAGTTTCTCGAATTCAGCGCCGCATTTCCCGCATTTATATTCAAATATCGGCATAATCATTTCCTTTGTTACAGGATTGTTCTAAAAATATATATGCGGATAAATTACTGTGTTGCGGGAAAATATCAATGAAAAGTTTATGGTATTTTCCTTGACTTCAAGCCGGTATGGATTTTATTTACTCTGTCAGCAAATAATTTTACATTAAAGAAAGCCGGTTATGAAAAATATATCCGTTTGTGCGGCGGTGATCGCCAGAGGCGATCAGGTACTGGTAACCACCCGGCCGCCGGGTCAGGAAATGTCCGGCCGCTGGGAATTCCCGGGCGGCAAGATTGAACCCGGCGAATCGCCGTCAGAGTGTCTGAAGCGGGAGATAAAAGAGGAACTTGACCTGGATATTATGGTTTTCGACATTATGTTCATAACGGAATATGAGTATCCGGGAAAGAAAGTACATATCCGGTTCATGCGCTGCAATGCCGGTCAGGGAAACCCGGACCCGGTACCGCAGGAGGGGCAGCAGTGGGCATGGGTAAAGCGCAATTCCCTGCCGGAAATTGATCTGCTTCCAGCCGACAGGCCGTTTGCCGATTTTTTAGCGAATATTTAAGAACAAAAGGCAATAAAACCGGGATTCCGGCGTTTTATGAATAAAGAAAGAAAGGCACAAAACCATAGAAATGGCAGTAAAAAGGACAGATATGGAGTTAATTAAAGGTTATCTGTCCGGAGCCGGCGGGGATTTTGAAGAATTATATGACAGGTATAAGAAATTGTTGTACGGTTATTTGAACAATATGCTGCCGCAGCAGCAAAGCACTGTGGATGACATCTTTCAGCAGACCTGGCTGAAAGTGATACAGAAATTGCCGGAATACCGTTGCAACAATCACTTTTCCGCCTGGATGATCAGAATCGGCCACAATCTGGTCATTGATCACTTCAGGAGGAATAAGAAATTTGTAAATCAAATATCGCTTGACAGTGAAGATTCACCGGATTTCCCTGACACGGACAAACTGGTGTGGGACAGCATGGATCATTCGGACTTCGAACAGGCGCTGGGCCGGGTACTGGAAACTTTGCAGGAGGAGCAGCGCGAGGTGTTCATGCTGAGACACAATAAAGTCAGCTTCAAGGAAATCGCCGAGATACAAAACTGTTCGATCAATACCGTACTGGCCAGAATGCAGTATGCGATAAGAAATCTTAAAAAGAGTCTGGCGGCTTGGAAAACAGGGAATTAGAAAATGAAAGACGCATGTAAAAATTACATTGAAACAATTTTAGCTGACAACGAAGAACAGCGTGCCGCATTCAGGGCACACTGCGGAGAGTGTCCTGAATGCGCAGCGCTGGCGTCTGACTGGAAACGGCTGCGCAAGGCTAGGATTCCGGTCGAAGAAGTTCCGTTGTCCCTGGATTTTGCCGTATTGGCCGCCGCCGGCAACGCATTGAGGGAACGGCTGCGCCGGCGAAGAGTCGCGCTCCGCCGGATAATCTACTACGGGGCCGCCGCCGCCTGCGTGGCGCTGGCCTGTCTGGTTACAATCTTCCCGCCCGCCGACCAGGCCCGCGGGCACAGGGAAATTGCAAAGAGCTGGGACTGGTCTAAATTTGACAAGGAATTATTTGAAACCGCGGCGGCGATTGAAATCAGCAACCATTGCATCAGCATATCCGGCACACCGGACGCGCCAGCTCCGAATTTACCCGTAATTGAAGAAGAACCAGAGCAAATTTAAGGAGAAAGATGAATTATTTAAAGTTTATTGCGGTATTAACCTTAACCAGTTGTGCTGCTTTATTGCCAGCCGCCGGTGATGACCAGACTAAAGCAGTCACGGATAAAACAACTGAAACCGCTGATATAAAGCCGGCAGATAAGGCTGGCGATAAAGCTGATAAAAAGACAGATAAGACGTTTGATAAAAAAGCGGTCAGGAAGACTGCACAGGGGATGAACCGCGAAGAACGTCCGCTATTAATGTATATTGAAAAACTTTCCGCAGAGGATAAGGCGAAACTCAGAGAGCTTTACCAGCAGGACCCGGAGAAATTCAGGAAAGAACTAAGAGCCAAAGTACAGGAATTGAGAAAACAGGAAAGCGGCGTTCAAAAAAACATCAGCGGCCTGGCGGAAAAATACCATAAAGCGCAAACCCCTGAAGAAAAGCAGAAATATCTGGCCCAGTTGAAAGAGGCCAGCCAGAAAGAATTCAACCGCAATCTGGAAAGAAGCAAAACGGAATTGGACACTTTGGAAAAACGGTTGAATACTTTGCGACAGGCTTATGAAAATAGAAAAAACAATGCAGACAAGATCATTGACGACCAGGTTGAATATCTTACCCGGGATCCCAGCCTGCACTGGTGATTGACTTAACGGCTTTTCCCGCTATATTGTTTCCCCTTAAATATAAAAGTGAGGAAACATATGATTTCAGACCATTGCATCAACTGGAAGGCCTATTCCGCCTTAGCGCCCAAGGTATTCAAAACCGCTTTTGATTTCATCAGTACCGTGACTCCTGAAACTGAAGATAAGCGCTATGATCTTTGCGGCAACGACATCTATGCGCTTGTTCAGAAATACACGACCAGACTGCCGCAGGACGGCAAGATGGAGGCACACCGCAAATATATCGACATCCAGGCGGTCATCAACGGCAGCGAAATCATCGGCGTCAGCACCCTTGCCGGATTAAAAGAAATATCCGCCTATAGTGATGAGAAAGACTGCGAATTGTTTGAACATGACGCTGAAATATCTTCTCTGATAAAGCTCCGGCCCGGCGATTTCATGCTGCTATATGCCGGCGAAGGGCACATGCCTTGCATTGCAGTCGACGGCAGCCCAATGGAAGTCAAGAAAGTAGTCATCAAAGTCCGGCGCGAATTACTGATAAGCTGATCCGTCAATCCGAAGATTTTTTTGTTTCCGCAGTCTGAAACCTTTTCAAATAGCGAATCCGCTGCAACAGCGGCGGATGCGAGTAATGAAATTTGGCGTAAAGCTTCTGCGGGTGAATATTTGACAGATTTTCGGCGGACAGCTTAACCAGCGCTGATGCCAGAGCTTCGCCGCTGCCGATAATCCTGACGACAAATTTATCCGCCTGTTTTTCAAAATGTCTTGAAATTGCGTTGAAAAACGGAGGCATCCCCCAGAGCACGATTGTCGCGACAAAACTCAGCAGAATGAATTTTGCGAAAAACGTGTCATGCGTCAGTCCGAATACCCGCGTCAGCCAATTGCTTTTTTCCAGCAGCAGGAAAGCAATAAAAGCTCCTGGCGCGGTAAGCGTTTCGAAAATAATCAGATTTTTTAGGACATGACGCTTTTTGCAGTGTCCCGCCTCATGGGCCAGCACCGCCAGAATCTCTTCCTTGTTCAGACGTTCCAGCAGCGTATCAAACAGCACAATGCGCTTGACCCGTCCCAGCCCGGTAAAATAGGCATTTGAATGTTTAGTTCTTTTCGATGCATCCATGCGATAAACGCCGCGGACTGTAATCCCGCCTTTCTCCAGAACTGATTCTATCTCCTTCTCAAGCGCCTTGTCCTCGATCGGAGTGAATTTATTGAACAGCGGTTCAAGCACATACGGAGAAATATAAATTACAAAAATGGTGAAAGCAACGAAAAATCCCCAGACCGGAAGCCACCATATCTCCGGCAGCCGCTCGATCAGCCAGAATGCGCCGACAATCATTATTGAGAGCAGAATTGAAGAGACAACAAAGCCTTTCAAAATGTCCAGCAGCCATAACTTGAAAGTCATGGTATTAAAGCCAAAACGTTTCTCCAGGTTAAATACGCGATAAAGGTTCAACGGAAGGTTCAAAAAGGTCTTCGCATAAGTCAGCACCATCATGAAAACCAATCCGCCCAGTATGAAATTACTGGTATCTTTATACGAATTAAAACAATCAAACAAGTAATTATTGTAGTAATTTAAAATCCCGAAGATGAAAATCAAGGTAATTAACTGGTTGTAAACTGTGGAATATCCCCAGTATTTTGTTTTTGCAATAGTGTAATTCTTCGATCTTTCCATCAATTCCGGCGTAATGACGTCTTTAAATTCAGGCGGGATTTCCGCGCCATGTTTTTCCAGATAGCGGCGGTTCATATACTCAAGAATAAAATCAGCCAGTTGAGTCAGAAAGTAAAATATAATTATAATCGCAAGTTCGTATTTCATCAAAAATCCCCAATTATTAATCAGAACATTCCAAACGTCACATTTATGAATACAGAAATATCTATAGATAAACTATTAAAATATCACACTTTATATAAAAGTAAAAAGCAAAGTCGCGTTAACCTGCATTTTTCAGTATTTTCAGTCAAAAACAGTCATTGAGAAGAAGATTCCAGTTGAATCGGCTTAGCCGTATCAGTAATAAAGGTCTTGATAAAGCCCCTGATGCGTTCTTCCGCCTCCTGGATATTGCCGTACTCCACCGGCGTGAACACATGATAAATCGTCCATTGCGAATCCCAGGCGTAGGTGCTCCGGAAAAACGCAAAATCGTCAACTGAACGTTTGACCGAACTGTACCAGACATAGAAAATAAAGCGGCGGCCGCTCTTTTCCGCCTCAATGAAGTTGGCCACCGCAGCACCGTTGTCGATATTAATTTCAACGCGCCGGCTGCTCAGAATTTTCCAGTTGGCGGAAGTCAGACAGAGCCGGAACGGATGTACCTTATGAATATCGCCTGCCACTTGCACCACCAGCGAGGAAACAGGAGCTCCGGCATCAGAATAATGAGTAAACCTCTGCGCCGCCTGGTCTTCATAAAAACCTTTTTCAATCGCATTCAGTTCAACGGCTTCTCCAAGCCATCTGCCCGCAGGTTCAATTGAAATATTGAGATTAAGCGGAGTACCTTGTGACGGTTTTTCAAAAAAGATAAAAAGGCTGCCCAGCCAGACAAGAACCGCCGCAAAGTAAAAGACCCCCTGCCGGTTAAGCAGCAATTTTGTAAAATATTCCAGATATAATTCAGCGGCTATCAGCAGAAACGCGGCAATAAACTTGACCACGATTCCAAAAGACGCATCAAATCCCAGGCGCTGGAGCATGTCACCGCACCAGAAGGAAGTGGCCGGGAGAGCAAGCATCAGCATCAGAAACAGCGGCAGCGTTCTGATAAAAACCCGCCATCCCCACAACAGCCAGAGCATGGAGACACAGAACAGCAGCGCAAATATCATATAAATCATGTTGATCCGCAAATATATTCCCAAGCCGAGACCCGCGACAGACAAAAACAGCGGAATAACCCCTCCGAAATCATAGTCCCCGGCCTGTGCCCTGAAATCTTTGAAAAAAACCGCTGCCGTCAGAATTGCCGCGACAATGAAAATCGGGTCGAAGCGGTCAAGCGGGGATATCCGCCAGGCCTGAATAAACCAATTTATTTTAAGCGCCACCGGCTCCCAGGCGCAGATAAATATAAACATTTTAAAATAATCATTTCTGAATATTTTCATTCCCGTCCTCCTCTTTAAACAACAGCCGGCAGAACCACATCAGCAGCGCCGCAATAATCACCATGACGAAGCCCATTACGGTATGGAGCTTATAACTGAATGCGGCATTCCCGATATTCATATACAGCAGAATTACCGCGGACAGGCGCAGAGTATTCATAAAAATGACAATTGGAAAGATCATGATAAAATGGGCGGCCCGCCGCCAAATGGCCCGGTGAGCGCTGACTACAATCAGCCAGCCCAGCAGCAACATTGCCTCCAACTGAAAAATTCCGCTGCATGCGGTCGTTATCGAAATTTTTTCTCCGCCTAAAACAATCACCGCCGCTTCATTGCTGACATTCATCCCGAATATTTTCAGAAAGTTTGCGGTGAAACCGGCGCAAATCAAGCACAGCGGATAACTCAGCAGGTAATGGCAATAAGTTAAAAACGGCAGAATGATAATAAATACTGTAAAAGGCAGCAGAGTTTTCAACATAAATGCAGTTCCAGCAATCCAGGCTGCCAGACTGAGCATCAGCGCCAGCAGCGATAAATTGAAAAATACCGCAGTTTTATTGCCAGTAAGGATTCCACCCCAGATCAGCGCAACAGCCGCGACCATCAGTATCCAGCCGATCATGTGTGACGGGTTAAAATTCCAGGACTTGCGGAAACCTCTGAAAGCGTTAAACAACATGCCGGCAGCCAGCAGCCACAATACCATAAACTCTGAATCGGACACGGCAATTCCGGAAGCAAACGGATACAATGCCGCCGGCAGACAGATTATACCGGTGAATATGGCTTTAGTTGTGTCATTTCGAGACATTATTACCTATTCTATTGTCGTCTTTGGCGGATTCGCCGATAAGTTCCGCCTTGCCTGGACCAGCAAGTCTTTCGCTTCGGCATTACCCGGTTCAAGCATCAGAGCCTGCACAAAATATTTTTCGGCTTTCGCAAAATCTTTATTCGACATGGCACGGCGGCCGGCATAAATCCAGACAGAAGGCCATTCGGGTGCCTGGTTAAGCGCCTTCTCCGCAAATTCATCCGCATGTTTAAAATCCCTGGACGCGGCATACGCTTCTGAAGCCTTGATCAGTTCGGCCGCTTTATTATGCAGATTTTCAGCCAGAACCTGTTTTATTTGTTGCTGCAGGCCCTGCGCCTCGGCATTACCCGGTTCGAGTATCAACGCCTGGACAATATACTTTCCGGCTTTTACATAATCTTTGCCTGACATGGCGCGGCGGCCGGCATAAATCCAGACAGAAGCCCACTCAGGCGCCAGATTAAGCGCTTTCTCCGTATATTCGTCCGCATGTTTAAAATCTTTAGACGCGGCATAAGACTCTGAGGTCTTCATCAGTTCAGCCGCTCTATTCCGCAATTCTTTTGTGGATCCGCGCCCTATTTGCTCAAGCAGCCCCCTTGCCTCGGCATTCCCCGGCTCAAGCTCAAGCGCCAGGGTAAGATCTTTTTCGGCTTTCGCAAAGTCTTTGTTAAACATGGCACGGCGGCCGGCACAGACCCAGGCCGGCGCAAATTTTGGCGCGGCACGCAGCGCTTTTTCCGCTAATTCGTCCGCTTGTTTAAAATCCTTTGACGCGGCACAAACTTCCGAACGTTTTATCAGCGTGATCACATTGTCCGGATCTTTAGCAATCCTCTGCCTGACTTGCTCGAGCAGGGCTTTGGCTTCGGCATTATCCGGCTCAAGCATCAATGCGTGGACAAAATGTTCATCCGCTTTCAATAAATCATTTCTAGACATGGCACGGCGGCCGGCGCAAATCCAGACCGGCGGCCATTCCGGAGATTGATATAGTGCTTTCTCAGAGAAATCATCCGCCCGCCGTGAATCATTCAATGCGGCATAAGCCTCGGAAAGATTCACCAGTACGGCATTCCAGTACGGCATTTTATGCAGCAAATCTTCGTATATTTTTACGGCCTTTTCCACGCTGCCGTATTTCTGCTCCCAGTAAGCCATTTTAAAGGCGACAACCGGATTGACGCTTTTTGTACTGTAGAAGTAATCCAGCAGCCGGCCGGCCTCTGCGATTTTGCCGGATTTAATCAACATCTCCGAATACAGGAAACAGTAGCGGAGAGTATCCGGGTCCATTTCGTATGCTTTTTTATAATTTTCCTCGGCGGATGCGTAATTCCCTTTGGAATTGAACATATCGCCCATCAGTGCCCAGCCCAGCGCACGGGTATTTCTATTGTCGCTTTTAATTAAATTTCTGGCAATATTCTCAGCGCCGGGATAATCTTTAAATTCTATGCAGAGCATAAAAGCGAATTCAGCGATCTCGCTATCCTCCGTTGCCAGTTTGCTGGCTTTGGCAATATATTCTTTCGCCATGACCAGATTGCCGGCCTGACGATACGCCTGCGCGGCAAGATAAAGGCCGACCGGCGAGTCAGGCCGCATTTTGATCAGTTTAAGGAAAGACTCGACAGCCTTCTCTGGTTTATTTAATTGCAGAAGCGACCGCCCCTGGATTTCCAGCGCTTCAAGCGAATCGGGATTGAATTCCAGCATTGTGCCGGCCTGACGCAATGCTTCCAGGTATTCACCGTGACGATATTTGGACAGCATCAGCAGCCGCGCATTTATCTTATTGACCGGATCTATCTGCTCAATCTCATTCATCAATTTTTCAGCATAAGAATAGTCTTCATCAAGCATCGCCTGGGACGCTGTTTCGCCCATGGCGTCGGCAATAATTTTCCGTGCTTTCTCCGAGTCTTTCACTTTCAGCAATTGCGCTGCGGCGTCGGAAACTGACGGATAATCTTTCAGCGGCAGCGAAGTTTTAAAGAGCATCCACTGATACGCCGGCCGTCTCCAGTAAGCAGTGCTTCGCTTCAGCAATTTGGACGTCTCGCTGAAATCGTTGTGGATAAAAGTAATCATCGCCCTGATGTAATTCCTTGATGCGACGGCGGTTTTATTTTCAACCAGAATTTCTTTAATCAGCCGGTTCAGCACCGGAACGTCTGATTTCGCGGCGTAAATTTCCGCCAGAGGAATTATTGCTTCAAGCGAACCGGGGATACGGTTCAGGATTTCCCAGTACAACACGGCAGTCTTATCGTTCTTCCCGGTATCCCGGTAGAATCCGGCAAGAACAAACTTCGGGCCGACAGAATTGCGCTCGACTTTCAACGCTTGCAGATAATATTCTTCCGCTTTTTCCATATGGCCTGAAGCGCGCGCGCAATTCCCCAGTCCGATAAGTACGGCGCTTTTTATTCCGGCGCTTTCAGAATTTATGCTGTTAAAAACGGCGGCGGCGGCTTTATGCTGGCCATCGCCGGCAAACATATTCGCCTTCAGCAGCAGCGCAGAAATATTATCCGGTTCGGCAGTGAGCATTTCCGCGATAACCGGCTCAGCCAGTTTTCGTTGTCCATTATACATATATGCTTTGCACAAACATATCTTTTCCGGGGTGGTGATCTTCTGGCTGTCAAGATAAGGCTTCAGGAGTTCAACCACTTCGTCATAACGCCGGCAGGCCAGCAGATTCTCGGCAATTTTCAAAACCACATCACGGTCCAGCGGATTGAGTTTAGCCACATTCCGCCAATAGTACACCGCAGTGCCGGGCTGGCCTTTCTGCTCATATATCGCCGCCAGCTTGCGGTGGGCGCTCTCATTCGACACCTCGCGGGAGATTATGCCCTCCAGGATCGCGGCGGCCCGGTTATAGTCTTCGGCGTTTATCGCGAGATTGGCCTCGTCCATATAATCGGCCATGTTCTTGTAAGATAGCGCGAAATAACCAATCAAGGCAAGACAGGCAAGCGCAATAATAACACTTCCTATTTGAATGAAGGCTTTAAAACTCATTTCTTTGATCTTGCCTGTCTGTAAAATGTCATAATTTAAAAATTTATCCCAGTAAGCCTCTTCAAGCCGTATTTTAAAAAATATTCCGCCAGCCAACACTGCCGATCGTGATTATGCCCGCAACAAGCGTATATAGAATCGAAGGTGCGGGTTGTCCCTGCGGCGGCGAACTGCTGCCGGCAGGCGTAACGCTGATTGATACGAGGCAGTCATTAAAATCCAGATCTGCTCCATAAATCTTCTGAGTGCTGGGCAGAGTGCCTATCCATTTATCCTCAAATCCGATTATCATCTGCTGAGAAGTTGAATCCGCCGTGACCACCGCATGCTGGACCCGGGTAATGTTGGCCTCGTCGACAGTCCACGTCGTAAAACCCGGATTATTGGATTGCTCGATCCAAAATCCGATTTTCTCGCCGGCGGGCGGGGTGATCGAAAAAGTAGAGCCGGGAGTCATGGTCGAAGCGGCAGTACTGAAAACAGAAATTTTATTGCCGGCATCAGGCAGCCCGTTGGCCAGGATTTGCACATAACCGAAGTTGGTAACCTGATTGGTGCCGCCGATAAACGTCAGCGTGGTCCTGGTTCCGTCCGCAACCACAAAATTAGCCATGTCGTTACTGCCTTTGTAGTTAAAAGCCGGGGTTCTGCCATCTTTGAAATACCGGTCAACGCTTTGAGCGGTATTGGCAGGAATATCCACAATTTCAGCAAACACCATGCCGGCGGCAAATATGAGCAATATCGCCAAAATACTCTTCTTGAGTGATTTCATAAACCTCCATCGCTATTTTGGCTGAAAAATAATCCGACACTTTTATTATAATACCTTTTAAGCACAATGCAAGTAAAAACGCTCCCTCTTCCGGTTTTCAAAAAGCGGCAAAATACAGCAATTAAAGTTCGACCATTTTCCCGGTACGGAAGGATTCATCCGCGGCAAGCACGATTTTCAGGCTGTTTATCGCATCATCCCAATGCGCGGACAAATCAATATCCCGCTTAATCGCATCCAGGAAAAACTGCTGTTCACGCTCGCACAGTTCCTGATGCACAGGCTCATCAGTCATTTCGACGGATCTGTCCTTTGCGATAAATTTACCGGCGGCGTCAATTTTCCCGGAATGTATCAACAACCGGGTGGTTTTCGTATGAGAATCAATATTGTCAGATGCGGTATCTTTACTGCCGATAATACTTACCGCGCCATCCGGTCCGATAACGTCTTTAACAAAATAAGCGGTCTCACTGATCATCGGCCCCCATCCCGCCTCATACCAGCCGACCGAGCCGTCGGCAAAAGCAACCTGAAGCTGGCCGTAGTTATACATATCCGGGGCGATTTCATTGCTCAGCCGGGCGCCGATCGCGCTTACGCGCAACGGCCGGGATCTGGTCATCTGGCACATCACGTCCACATAATGCACTCCGCAGTCAACTATCGGCGAAAGCGATTGGAGCAGATTTTTATGTTTGTTCCATTGATTGCCGCTGCTCTGTTGATTAAGATTCATCCGCATCACCAGCGGCTTGCCCAGAGCCTGCGCCAGTTCGATGAATTTCATCCAGGAAGGATGATGCCGCAAAATATAGCCGATTACCAGTTTACGATCTGTCCTCCGAGCCGCGTCAACCACCGCCTCGGCTTCGGCAACGTTCCGTCCAATCGGTTTTTCCAGAAAAACGTGTGCTCCCGCGTTCATCGCCTTAATCGCATATTCAGCATGCGTATCCGGATAAGTATTCACCGAAACCGCATCCGGCCTGGTCGCTCTCAGCGCTTCCTCATAATCGTTAAAACGTCCGGCAATGCCAAGCTCGTCCGCCAGCGCGGTGCAACTTGCTCCGCGGCTTACCACCCCGACGATCTCAAACTCCTTGAGTTTCTTGTACGCTCTGGCATGTGACGCCCCCATCTGTCCACAACCCGCCACCAGTACCTTGATCTTTTCCATAAATATATACCACTCTATTTAAAACGTTTGAATTATCCTTTAATTTACTCCGTTTAACACGAAAGTCAATTCCAATCCGGCGTGAGATTATGACAGTTCCTTTAATTTTGATTCAAGGCTTTATAATATATCTTTGACTTCAAATTTCAGATTGTATGAAATGACAAAACTCAATATTTCTTGCTTAATTTCTGTTGCCGTACATTCTTTGTGCTTGTCTTTATACGTTTATAGTGTTAATTTTATAAGTATTTCATTCAATGTTTATATGTCTTTTTAAGGAATATGTTTGTGAGTATCCATAAAATTTTGTTCTGTTTGGGAGTGGCGGTGCTGTTTTCCGGGTGTACTTCCGCCCACTCGCCGGGTACTGATCCACAACCGGTGTCGCCGGTTGAGAATAAGGGGACAAAGGCTGCCGCAACAAAACCTGCGGCACAGCAATCCTCTGAAAAAACTCAAACCGCAGCGGCGAATAATGCGAAAACGACAGTCCACGCTGAGGCTGATAACAAGCCTGCGGCGGCTTCAACCGGCAAGACAGAAATTTCCGCGGCAAATCCACCTCTGGATTTGTCCGAAAAACTGACAGGGCAGGACTCCGTCGAAGGGTTCAACCGCACGATGTACAGTGTGAACCACTTTTTCATCCGCTGGGTTTTCCGTCCGATCGGTTCAGTTTATGGTTCAATCATCCCCCGTCCTGGGATTGACGCGATCAACCGCTTTACTGATAATCTTGGATTCCCGGTGCGCATGTTCAGTTGTTTCTGTGAAGCTAAATTCGGCGGCGGCGGGATTGAATTTTTGCGGTTCCTCTCCAACACGACCCTCGGTGTGGCAGGATTCTTTGAAGTTGCGGACCCGTGGTTCGGATTGCGGCGTCAGGACGATGACTTCGGCAAAGCGTTCTATTGCTGGGGCATCGGGAGCGGATGTTATTTATTCCTGCCCGGCGCCGGTCCGGCAAATGTCCGCGATGGCGTCGGCAAAATTTTCGACTATGCGTTCGACCCCAAGTCGTATATTTATTTCGGCCAGACTTTCACCTATTTGAACCTAGGAACCAGGCAATATGCTGATTATGAGCGCATGTCGCTGGCCAATTGCGACCCGTATCAACTGTTTAAAGATTTAGGCGGCATCAAACGGGAATTGACATTGACAGACTGGAGTCCGGTTTCCAGGCAGGGGCCAAGGGCTGAAACTGCCCCCATGCAGACGGAAACAAAAGACGCGGTTCCTGCCGCTTCCCCAACGCAACAAACGCAGGTCAAGCCGGAAGCTTCTCCGCTGCCGGCTGAATTCGGCGATGATATCATCAGGCTGAACAATTATGACTCGCAGGGAGCCGCAATCGATACACTCAGAATGGTAATGTTCAATATGCAGAAGGACGAAGTTTCATTATGGGTTGACCTGTCATGGTGGAACAGCGACTTCCCGAATCAGGGTTCAGTCCGTTCTGTAAAGATGTATGCCGACAAACCGGCAATGGATTATAAAGTATGGTATCAGGATAAAAAAGATGCTCCGCTGGCAATTGTCATCCCGGGCTTAGGCGGCCATTGCACCAGCACTACCGCCGGCGCGATGGCGGAAGTGCTGTTTAACCGCGGTTATTCAGTAGTGGCCATGAGCAGCGGCCTGAACTGGGAGTTCATGGAATCAGCCTCCTCTGTACTGGTGCCGGGCTATACCCCGGTTGATGCCGCTGACGTCCGGGACGCCGCCTGCAAAATACTGGAAGACCTGACGGTAAATAAAGGATTGAAACCGGAGCGAAAAGTGATGGTCGGGCTGTCTATGGGGGCGCTGCACACCCTATTTATTGCTCAAATGGAAATGTCCGGAGACAAGCTGGGCATGGATCGTTATGTGGCCATTAATCCGCCGGTTAACTTGAAATACGGCTTAAACGAGCTTGACAAATATTATGATACTATGCACCAATGGGGCAATGACCAGCAACAGTTTGAGCAAATGATGAATGCGGCCGGCAAGTTTATGATGCTGATCAAGCGTAAATATCCGTGGGAAGATTATACCGACAGCGTTTCTCCTGGCAACACCACGGTCAAAGACAAAAATGCCCCCCCTGCTGAAAATCTCTATCGGATCAGCTTGAATGAGAATGAAGCCAGGGTATTGGTCGGATACAGCTTCAAACGGACTCTTGATGAGATAATTGTTTCGATTCATCACCGCCAGAATCTGGGTGTCCTGACAACACCTTACAGTTGGGGCAACCGGACGGCACTGTACCATGAACTGGTTGACTATTCATTCAACAGGTATTTGAATACATTCGCGGTAAAATACTATTCTGAAAAGTGGCAGCGCCAGGTCACGCCGGACGAGTTGAACCGTCAATCCAGCCTGACTGCAATCGGACCGCAACTTGCAGATAACTCAAAAGTCAGGGTGATTCATTCCCTGAATGACTTCCTGGAAAGCGACGCCGACCGGACATGGCTGAGAAATACCTTTGCCGACAGAATTGTATTTTTTGAATACGGCGGACACCTTGGCAATCTGTATCTGAAGAAACTGCATGATGTTATGTTAAGCATGCTGGATAACAAATTGCCGCCTGGCGTGTATTTATCTCCTGCCGAACTGCCGGGGTTTATTCCGGAAATAAAACAGGATGAACCGGTCAATACAACGCTTTTTAATATATTTGGCGATACAAATTCTGCCGCAAATTTATAATAATTGACTGAATTTAGCATAATATTTGCCGTGAAACGCAGAAAAACGTAAATATTTTTGAAAAAAATTAGTTCAGCCATTGAATTTGACATTTTTTTTTGCTATGCTAATCTTATTCAACATTTTTTGTAAATGATTGATAATAACTTCAAAAGTATAGGAGTTATGACAGAACTGCAGGATGATTTACGGCCGTCACAGCGTTGTGTTGTCCCCATGACTGCCTGTTGAATTTATCGCAGTTGAGGTAAAAATCAGGAAACGTTAAAGTAAGGATTGACAGAAGTCTACTAACAGGGGACAGTAAAAAACGTTTTAAACAGAACTAGAGTCACAAGTAGTGAGGGGTTAAGAAAAAATGAATATCTATGTCGGGAATCTGCCTTATACATTGAGTGAAGGCGAATTGGAAGAAGCGTTTGGCGCTTTCGGTCAGGTAACTTCAGCAAGAATCATCAACGACAAATTCACAGGAAGATCCAAGGGCTTCGGTTTTGTCGAAATGGCACAGGATGCTGAAGCAAGGGCAGCTATCGAAAAACTCAACAACACCGAATTCGGCGGGCGCACCATTGTTGCAAACGAAGCCCGTCCCCGCGAAGAAAAAGCTCCCGGCGACCGTCCGTTCAGAGGCGGCGGTGACAGAGGCGGCGACCGTCCGTTCAGAGGCGGCGGCGACAGAGGCGGTGACAGAGGCGGACGCAGAGATGACAGAGGCGGACGCGACAGAGGCGACAGCCGCTGGTAATTCCGGCTTACTGATAAGTTATTACAAAGCTGCACTCCCGGAGTGCGACTTTTTTTATACAACCGCGGATTTTTTACGGCTTGACTACGGGCTGCCCCTGTTTGCCGCTGATCAGCGAACTGGGATTCTGCTCCAGATACAGCGCAAGCATTTTGAAGGCATTGAGCGTATCTTCCAGCCGTTTTGACGCTGTCAGCAAATCATTGCGCAGCACGGTGAATTTATATTCTGAAGAGTTCATGAAATTCCTGGCGGTCCCCGTGGTTTGCGGAATATCGGATTTCTGAACTTCGGTCTTCATGAAATCGGCCAGGCTGCCGATCCGGTCAAGCGTCTGGTTCAGATTTTTTACCGTATCATTCATCTTGCTCTCGGTAATCGACTTATTGATTTTCTCGACAATGCTTTTCAATTCCGCGGCGGTAACCTTGATGTCTTTCAGGCTTGACTTGAGGTCTTCATCATTAAGCATCCGGTTAGTTGATGCCAGGACTTTATTCAGATCACTTAATGTCTGGTCATAATTCAGGTTGGCCAGTTTGTTCACCGCTTTTTCGATATTCTCAATGATGGACGCGATTTCAACCATCGGAATGGATGGCACATACAGCATATCTTCCCCGAACGGATGATACTCTGTGCCGCTGGCGGCAGGAAATTGTTGCGGATCATAAAATTTCAGTTCAATATATAAACTGCCGGTAATCCCTTCCAGAGCAAGCCGTCCGCGCAACCCCCCTTTGATGTAGCTTGCAAAATCCTCAGTCAATTTTTTTCTGTATTCTCCAGGTGAGAGGTTCTTGTAAACGGGGTCCATTCTCTTCATCGGAAATTCCATATAAATGTAAATATCTTTCTGCTTGAATCCGATGGAGACATCTGTGACTTTGCCGATGGTTACCCCGCTGTATTTGACCTTCGCCCCGGGTTCCAGTCCCTGCACCGACTGGTTTACCACCGTATAAGCTTTGTACTTCGGCGCGAAATATTCCAGTGCGCCGAGCAGCAGCAGGGAAATCACAATCAGCAGCAATCCGATGGCCACGAAAATCCCGACCTTGTACTTATTGGCGATATTGCTCATAGTATTTTATCCTCTCATTGATAAGCGGTTTAAAAAATCTCTAACCCATTTATTGGTGCTGTGATCGCGCAGATAGCGCGGATCGCCTTCCTCCACAATTCCTTTAATTTCCTTATCCAGGATGATCACCCGGTCCGCCACGCTGTAAATACTGTCCAGTTCATGCGTGACAATCACCATCGTGGTTTTCATGGTTTTGCGCAGCTCCAGAATCAGCTTGTCCAGTTCCGCCGACGAAATCGGGTCCAGCCCGGCGGAAGGTTCATCGAAGAACAGAATTTCCGGGTCCAGCGCCATGGCTCTGGCCAGCCCCGCCCGCTTTTTCATCCCGCCGCTGATCTCGGATGGCATGAAATCAGCGAATGCCTCCAGCCCGACCAAGCTCAGTTTATACTTGGCCACCGCCGAAATCATTTCCGGGGAATAATCGGTAAACTCCTTCAGCGGCAGTGAAATATTCTCCTCCAGGGTCAGCGAACTGAATAACGCGCCGGACTGGTACAGCACCCCGAATTCAAGGGTCAACTGATCCCGCTCCTCTTCGGTTGCGTCAACGATGCTGCGGCCTTTAATCCGGATATCGCCTTTCAGCGGCTTGCTCAAACCGATCATGTGTTTCAACGTTGAACTCTTGCCGCAGCCGGAGCCGCCGAGGATAACAAAGATTTCTTCTCTGCGGACTGAAAAATTCAGATCCTTCAGAATGACATAATCTTCATAGCCGACGGTCAGGCCGGTTACTTCAATCACGTTTTCATTGGCAACAGTCATTTTAATATGGCATCCCCGTTATATAAAGTACAAGTAAAGGATAAATGAACGTGACAAGCGCATCCGCAATCACAATCAGGAATATGCCGCTTACCACCGACGAGGTCGTCGCCCGGCCGACCCCTTTGGCGTCGTTCTGCGCCTCCATGCCGCGCAGACAGCCGACGCTGGCGATCAACACCGCAAAAATGATACTCTTCAGCAGACTTTCAAACACATTGGCCGGCTCTATCGCCTGCAAGGTGCGTCCGTAGAACGCGGAAAATGTGATATCACTGGCCAGAATCGACACCACGGTTCCGCCGATGATGCCGATGATGTCGCCGATAATCGTCAGCAGCGGCATGGCGATCAGCAGCGCTATTATTTTCGGCATCACCAGAATCCGTTCCGGTTTTATTCCCATCGTAGTCAATGCGTCAATCTCTTCGGACACTTTCATGGTGCCGATTTCCGCGGCAAATGCCGAACCGGCGCGGCCGGTACAGATCATGGCAACCATCAGCGGACCGAGTTCGCGGACAATCCCCAGCCCGACCAGGTCGGCCACATAGATATCAATGCCGAACCGCTTCATCTGAGTTATACCCTGAAACCCCAGGATCATGCCCATCAGGAAGCAGATCAGGGAGACGATCGGCACCGCGTCAACCCCGGTCTTGTCTATATAATAAAGTGTTTCCTGCACCGGTATCTTGCGCGGATTTTTAATCATTTTGTAAATAACAATCATAATACTGCCGGAGAAACCGACAATGCTTTTAATGTCGCTGCAGAATTTATAGGCTGCGCTGCCCAGCGTAATAAAGATTGAAGCCGGAACTTTGCTTTTCGCGCCGATGTCTGTATATACTCCGTCTTTGCCGATACCGGATTTTTCCAGCGCTGCCTGCATTTCGTCACTTAGATTGAGCAGGCCGACCGAGAAGCTCTTCTCCGCGGAAAGCGTTACCACACTTTTCAGCAATACGGCTATTCCCGGATCGGATGCCGCCAGGCCGTCCAAATCCAATTCCACCCGCACGGTGTCTTTCAACTGTGCCTTAAGATCATTGAAAACCCGGCTGACCCCGCCGATTTCCATGCCGGGAATTAATCCGGAGATTTTTATGATCTGGTTGTTCTTATCGATTTTTATCATTGAAGGCAATTGCTTTCAGTGGTTTATCTGGCAGCGGTTAATCTGCCGCGGATGGCTTCGGCTATCTCAATTGTTCCTTTGGATGCCGCACCCGCAAAAGCGCCGGCGGTATCCTGCTCAATCTTTACGTTCCGGGTAAATACTTCGCGCCAGACAATCCGCTGCGACGGATATTCCCGGCAGATGACGGAAATGGTAACTGTCACCGTGTGATCCGGCAGATTGCAGCGGAATGTAATGATGTCACCCTCGAGCGTCAATTCCGGCGATCCGCCCTGCTCCCTGTTTCCGCTGAAATAAGTTGCCAGCAAAGCCCGCACCATTTCGTCCGGCGGAGCCGCCCAGCGGTTGAACTC
Organism: Victivallaceae bacterium; assembly: GCA_041665605.1. Classification (GTDB taxonomy): domain Bacteria; phylum Verrucomicrobiota; class Lentisphaeria; order Victivallales; family Victivallaceae; genus CAIPAT01. The sequence goes on from JBAYIO010000011.1 coordinate 32,449, forward strand.
ATCAAATTTCACCTGGTGTTCATTAACCTTGAAAACCATCCGGGTTCCATAAGCGCTTCCCGCCTGAAACGGCAATATCATGATTTTCGGTACTGCTCCGGCTTGAGTTATCGCCGGCGACGGCTGAATGTCAAAATAGCTGACCGCCGTACCGTCAGGTTTGGGGAAAATACTGCATCCGGCAAGAAAAACCGTCAATAGTCCGAATATGAATCTGCTCATGGCAATGTCTCCTTAATTTTCTGATAATTAAAACTACCTTTATTTTTTTCTTTGTAAAGCAGTATTCCACCGATTTTAAAATTTATTTCAGATTGACGGACCGCACACCGTACAACGCGGCCCGTAGTTTATTTTGGACACCCGGACTCGTTTGGAACATCTACCCGGCAGAGACGGACGATACTGCATAAACCACAATTTGGACAATTTGGACATGACCTGTGCAAAACCATTTTGACAATGATACCGGCAACTGGTTAAGTTTTTTATTAACAAATTACATTTTTGGCATTTTGGACAGATTGGACAGCAGTTGAAGACAAAGCCATCGGATATTGTCCAACATTCCGGAGCTTTTAGAGCCCGCCCGAGCACAACACTTTTCAGAATATGGCCACATTTCAAACTCCGTATCCAGCAGATGGTTAAGGTTTTCTTTAACAAATGACAAAAATGGAATTTTGTCCATTTCCGAGAGTTTGGAGACCTGTTGAGCACAACGCTTTTAAAATTTTCAAACAACACCGGAAACATATTGGATATGCCCGGTTCATCAAAGACGGACAGCAGCCAAGCCACATTCCGAGAGTTTGGAGACCTGTTGAGCACAACGCGTTTAAAAAATCTTTCCGATACTCGTCCGATCCGGACAGCACTACAAGCAACCCGCATTCCGGAGACTATAGATAGTTGTTGTGCATAATGCTTTCCGGTTTTGACATCTGCAAGAATCTGCATCAATCTACGGATATTACTTTTTATTACCATAAATAGTTAAGTTCAACCTTTATTAATTTCATTTGCTGTCGTTCCCATAAAATATGCGTGTCTTTACATATATAGGAGATTTGTCAACAGGAAGTATAAAATCAGGCTCAATTCAAAGAGAAAATTCAATAGTTTTTTTTACCACGGAATAAGCGGGTTAATGCGGGAAAAATACGGAATGCGGGGAGCGCCGGAGGCACAGAATATTAACTGCTTAAAAATCCATGGAATAAATGTCAGCTCCGGCTGAATGACATTTAAGCAGTCTTCAGTTTGCTATGACAATGGTTACTGGAAAATGGCTTGATACGTTCTGCTCAAATTCCTTAAAATTCCCATTGGCAGTTTCCTGTTTTGAATCTGCAATGATCTCCCTGGTGACATTTTTAGTCTTTTCGAAGACAGCCTTGTTCAGAAAAAACCTGTCGAATTTCTGGCTTAACAAGTTTTCATAAATTGCCGTGTTCTCATCACATTTTGCCTCTATGAAATCAACTCCTTTAAGCGGTGCAGTCGGGTCTTCTTCCTTATATATATTTGTATCTCCGCAAATAATCATATTTTCAGCATGGCTGTTTGCTTTAATCCAATTCGCCAGTTGCTCAAACTGCATCTGCCTGATCTCTTTGCCGTCAGGCAGCTCCTTGAGTTGGATATTCATAACATCAAGGATGAAGTCGGGATTATCCACCGCTTGAAATGTTCCCAATAAAGGCTTTTTCATCTTTCCCCTGAAAATTGTTCCCGGAGTAATGCATTTCACCTGGGTAAGCGTCCATTGGGTACTGTCATATAAGAACCCCAGGCGTTGAGATTTATTCTTAGTATCAATGTAGTAAGTCCAGCCTTTACTGCTTTTTTTCAACTCCGCAACGATAAGATCAAGGTACTGGCATTTTACGACTCCCTTTTCAGAGAGTGACGGCGCGATTTCCTGAATTGCAAAAAGCGCCGCCTTGGAATCCAGAATTTGTGATACATAACGATTGAGGTTAACCGTATCATCCAGCGTATCCTCATTGCCGCCAAGCCATTGCATATTCCAGGTGCCGATGGTGTATAACTTCGCGTCCGCCAGAAGTGATAATGTGCTGAATAAACAAAGTCCAATAATCAAAAATATGCGTTTCATAATTCCCCTCCCGTTTGAGCAGTTTATATAAAATAGAGGCAAACATTCTATTTTCAAGTTCTTTTATATCACCATGAATCGTTAACCGCAGTATGTTTTTTGCTGTTTTTTATTTATCACTATTGATATTATGTATTATATGTGATATTATATAAATCAAAGCAGGGAAATAATATCATGAAGAAGTCTTTATCGGAAAAAGAATTATTAAACAAGCAATATATTGTTCCTGCGCTGTATCGCGGGCTGAAAGTCATTGAATTGCTGTCGGAACATTCTGAAGGTCTTTCAATCGGCGATATGGCGGAATTAAAATTCCCCCCTGCAAGTCTTTACCGGATGCTGATGACGCTTCTGGAACGCAAATATGTAGTTCGGGAAGGCAATGATTTATATCGGTTAAGTCGAAAGATTTTATCTTTGGGGTATAAAGCAATTGATGAATCCGGCATTCTTGAGAAGTCGCTGTCCGCGATGCGAAAACTTCGCGATGTCTGCGGCGAAACTGTGCTTATCGCAGTGCGTCACGGAAATGAAGGGGTGGTGCTCGAAGAGGTTGTTTCAAGTCATCCTGTAAAGGTTACAGTTCAAGTGGGACATCATTTTCCGTTACATACGGCGGCTCCGGGCAAAGCGATGCTTGCATATCTCCCTGAAGAAGAAAAGCAGTCTGTAATAAATGCCATTTCATATACAGTTTTCAATTCAAAAACTATTACTGACATGTCTGCCATGGAATTGGAACTTGCGAGGGTCAAAGAATCTGGCGTCGCCTTCGACCGCGGCGAGGAGATCGAAGAGATAAGATGTGTCGGGGCGCCGGTTTTCAACTATCTGGATTATCCTGTCGCGGCGATCTGGATAAGCGGTCCGAGTTCACGCATGCCGGAGAAGATAATGAAAACATATGCTGCGCTGGTCAAGGAATATGCGGGTGAAATTAGTGTTAAATTTTTATAAATCAGGAGGCTGATATGGATTTGAAGGGCAGGAATATTCTCGTAACGGGCGGTTCTGACGGATATGGGTTCGGAATCGCCAAGGCGCTTAAAACGACTGATTCGAAAGTCTGGATAACAGGACGCGAACAGGCCAAGCTTGACAAAGCGGCGGCGGAGCTTAATGTTTCAGCGATAAAGGCGGATGTGACTTCGGGCACTGACTGGGATCGAGTGTTTGAAACTATTGGCGACCTGGATATTCTTATTAATAATGCCGGCTCAGGCGGCCGTATTGTTCCTGTATCGCAACAGAATGATGACGACATTATAAATACCATAAATACGAATCTTACCGGAGTGATTCTCGGCTGCCGGCGTGCCGCCGGAATAATGTCTGCGCGGCGGCAGGGAATGATTATTAATATTTCCAGCATATGTGCGCTTTATGCCTGGCCGTGCTGGAGCGTTTATACCGCCGCCAAAGCAGGTTTGGCAAAATTCAGTCACGGGCTTTATACGGAACTTCGTCCGTATGATGTACGTGTAACCTGCGTGACGCCCTCGTGGGGACAGACCGCTTTCAATAAGGCGGCAAACATTTCAGGGGCGGCGGAGAATCCGGAATTAAACAAAAAGTGTATTTCCCCCGATGACCTGGGAAAATTGATAAGAGAAATCATTGAGATGCCTGACCATCTGGCAATTCCGGATATCAGCATTATGCCGATGATTCAAGATATATCACCAATGTAACAGTTCGGGCAGTTTCTAATCAGCAACGCACAGCAGGAGGCGGATATGGCAGCCAGTATCTGGCTTGAGGCAGAATCTTTTGATACGCTTGGCGGCTGGGTGGTAGACCAGCAATCCATGGCGCAAATGGGGTCGGCGTATGTTATGGCGCACGGCATGGGCATACCCGTGACTGACGCTGAAACAACTTTTACCATCCCCGAATGTGGTCAGTATACGGTCTGGGTTCGCACACGCGATTGGACGGCTCATTGGAAGCGCGGAACTCCGGCTGGTATTTTTAAGGTTAAAATTAACGGCAAGTGTCTGCCTGAAACACTGGGAACAAATGGCGTTGAGTGGGGATGGCAGAAAGCGGGGATGGTCACCCTGAAGAAAGGCCGGGCTAAAGTTGCTTTGCACGACCTGACCGGTTTTAACGGACGCTGCGATGCACTGTACCTGACATCAGATACTGATGCACTGCCCGAAAACGATAAACATAAGCTTGCCGTATTCCGCAAAAAAATCAGAAAAACCGTCTGTAGTGATGATCCTGTCGTATATGACTTGGCGGTTGCCGGCGGCGGAATAGCCGGGATATGCACGGCTCTCGCCGCCATGCGGACAGGTTCAAAAGTTGTTTTGATTCAGGACAGGCCGGTTCTTGGCGGATGTAACAGTTCAGAGGTACGCGTCAGCCTGGGCGGATTTACGCATACGGCCCCCTACCCGCGCCTGGGCAATGTTGTTGCGGAAATCGGTCCCGTGTTTGGCGGTGGTGGAACTTTTTCAGCGGAAAATTATGAAGACACCCGGAAAGCGAATGTCTTCAGGCTGCAATCCGAAAATCAATACAAACTAGTTCTGAATGAGCGCGTCATTGCCGTGGAGAAAGACAACGATGACCCGCGTAAAATCGCTGCGTTCATCACCCGCAGCGTCCTGACCGGGGCAGAGACCCGTTACCGGGCGCGGTTCTTTGCCGACTGTACCGGTGACGCCGTTATGGCGCGCATGATGGGGGCGGAAGTGATGTACGGGCGCGAAGCCAGGGCGGTATTCAATGAATCGCTTGCTCCCGTGAAAGGGGACAATCAAGTCATGGGACTTTCGGTTTTATGGACTTCCGGCAAGTCGGCCAAGCCTACTGTATTTCCCGACATTGACTGGGGTATTCCATTCAATGAAGCAAACGCGTATTATATTCGAGGGGGAGACTGGGAATGGGAAACGGGGCAATACCGCAATCAGGCTGAAGATACGGAATATATCCGTGACTACGGCATGATGGCTGTTTATGCGAACTGGTCTTACTTGAAGAACCATTCCAAACGAAAGGCGGAATGGGCCTGTGACACACTTTTGTGGGTTTCTCCCATCGGCGGCAAGCGCGAGAGTTACCGTGTGGCCGGAGACTATATCTTAAATCAGAATGACATCGAGAATCACGTCGTTCATCCCGATGCGACCGGCGCAATGACATGGGATCTGGACCTTCACTTTCCTGATCCGGAAAATGAACAAAAGTTTAAGGAGCCTTTCCGTTCCTGCGCCTATCATCGCGGGATCGTCAAGCCATATCCAGTCCCGTACCGCTGTCTTTATGCCAGGGATGTTAAAAACCTGTTTCTGGGTGGTCGCCATATCAGCGCTTCGCATATTGCGTTTTCCTGCGTCCGCGTGATGCGCACATTAGGCATGCTGGGGGAAGTTATCGGTATGGCCGCGACAATCTGCGCAAAGGAAAATGTTAATCCGCGTGACATTTACGAAAAGCACCTTGAGAAGCTCAAGTCCATGATGGAAGCGGGCGTACCGGTTCCCACCTACCACGCATATGAGTGTACCAGTGCGGAAAAGTACCATTTCAAAGATATTGGTTTTATCAGCATTATGCCGCCAGAGACTGATGCCAGCCGGCTTGAAGATCCGGCATTGAAACAGCGGATTACGGCGCTGAATATACAGCACAAATATGATCATCCCATGCTGAAAAAACGAAAGCGCAGCGCAAAAGCAGGAAGAGTTAATAGGGATTAGTAAAAGATAAAAACCTCTGAAATGCAAGACAGAGTCTGACGCTTTCAGTTTTACTTTGGCCTGACCTGCACAGTCAGGTTAAAGTTTCTCCAGACCGGCAAAAACTTGAAGTGCGGCAGCGTACACTCCGGCATTGGCCGGATTCGGCTTGACCGACTCGGCGGCGGCCGTGAACTTTTCATACAATTCATTGAACGGGATTTTTCCTGCCGCATTGGCGGCGCGAAGCGCGGCGCCGAGGCCGGCGGAATCAGCGACGGCGATTTTCTCAATCTCCGCCTGAAATACGTCGGCCAGGATTTGCCGGAATGAACGGCATTCCGATGCACCGCCGGTGATGCGGATGCGCTTGAAATCCTCGCCGATCCAGCGGGAATGCAGTTTCATAGTCAACGCCTGGGATTCCAGGATTGCCCTGATTTTCACAGAGCTATCACTGCCCCCGGAACAGAATTCTTCCGTGCCGTGATATTTTACGCCGGGCTTCAATACCAGCGGGGTGCTTTCGGCGGTGAAATACGGCAGCAGCAGATTTCCGTGATTGCCGGGCGGCGCGAGTTCCGCCATACGGTCAAAGTCACGCCACGAAACAGCGCATGCCGCTTTGATATTCTCTCTTGCAAGCGAGCCGTTAGTAAAGCAGATCAGGCTCATGAATCCGCCGGCCGGATTGCCGAAAACGTGGCCGCAACCGGCCGGGTCAGTCTTGAAGTCCCGCATTGCCGCGAAAAAGGTGTCGCTGGTGCCGAGACTGATTACCGCCACGCCGGGTTCGGACGCGCCGACGCCGGCCAGGCTGCACGGGTTGTCCCCCGACCAGACTGCGACCGGAGTTCCCGGCTTAAACCCGTACTGGGTAAAATACTGGCTCAAGCCGCCGGCAATGGTGTTCGAACTTACCGCCGGAGGCAGTTTGCCGAGCAGGCCCGGCGCGGTAAAATCAGCAATCTCCTGATCCCATTTCAGGGTATTGAGATTCAGCAGATTCATGCCCGCGCCATCGCCGAAATCAATTGGCACATTTTTTCCGCACAGGACCGAGGCCATAAATGAACTGACCAGGTGAATCTGCGCGGTATGACGATAGTTTTCCGGTTCGTCCTTCGCAAATTTGCGAATTTGCGGACCGGTGAAGCGTTCAATCGCCGGAGAGCCGGTGTCCTGCTGCATCCGGTGTCCGAACTGCCGCTGCAATTCAGTACATTCCGCATTGGTCGCCCGGTCCATCCAGATCGGCGAGGTCTTGCGGGAAAGCGCCGGAACCAGCAGTTCCGCTAATTTCTTTGCCGGAATAAGTTCCGCGAGTATTTTCCCGAAATTATCATTCAGATAAACTGAGCCGTGCTGCTGTCCGGAACCGCTGATACCTTTGATCTCAGCCAGCGGCGCATGCTGTTGCTGCAGCCGGGTGAACAGCAGATCGAGAGCGGCAACCCACATCAGCGGGTCGGCATGCTTGACCAGCGGATCGGGATTTTCGAGAAAACCGTTCGGACAGTTATATTCCGGCAGATCTTTGCCGAAATTCACGATTTCCGAACAGATCACCCTGCCCGCTACGGCGTCAATGATCTCCGCCTTCAAACTCTGCGTACTGCTGTCCAGTCCGAGATAAATGCTCATATAAAACCCTGTGAATAATGTTTGTCAGACTATATACTGGTTGATGATGTTTTCAAGCATTTCCTGGCGGCCGCTCTTCAATTCCGGTTCGCCTTTGTCCAGGATGACTTTTTCCAGCTTGTCGAACGAAGATTTGCCGTTGATGACATCCGCGCCGTAACCTTTTTCAAAGCCGGCATAGCGGTCTTTGATAAATCCGGCGATGACGCCGTCCTTGATGATGCGGTCGGCAATCAGCAATGCGCGGGCAAACGTGTCCATCGAGCCGATGTGTCCGTGGAACAAGTCGACCGTATCGGTCGAACCGCGGCGCGGTTTGGCGTCGAAATTCAAGCCGCCGCTGCCGATACCGCCCTGCTTCAGCACCACGAGCATGGCGTAAACCGCGTTGTAGATATTGGACGGGAACTGGTCGGTATCCCAGCCGAGCTGCGGATCGCCGGTATTGGCATCGATGCTGCCGAGCTTGCCGGCGGCGGAAGCCACGGTCAGCTCATGCTCGAAAGTATGCCCTGCCAGCGTCGCGTGATTGGCCTCGATATTCAGTTTGAAATGTTCCAGCAAGCCGTGTTTCTGCAAAAAACCAAGCACGGTGGCGGAATCGAAATCGTATTGATGTTTGGTCGGCTCGTGCGGCTTGGGCTCAATCAGGAACGTTCCTTTGAAGCCGATTTTCCGTTTATAATCCACCGCCATCGACAGAAACCGGGCGAACTGCTCCTGTTCATGGCAATAGTCGGTGTTCAGCAGGGTTTCATAGCCTTCGCGTCCGCCCCAGAACACATAATTTTCGCCGCCGAGCGCCAGCGTGGCATCCATGGCGTGTTTGACCTGGGCGCAGGCATAGGCGAATACATGCGCATCGGGATTGGTTCCGGCGCCGTGGGCGTAACGGGGATGACTGAAGAGATTGGCGGTACCCCACAACAGTTTAACCCCGGTGGATTTTTGCAGTTTGGCGGCCTTTGCCACGATTTTATCGAGATTTTTGCAGGATTCGGCAAAATCTTTGCCTTCCGGCGCAATATCCCGGTCATGGAAACAGTAATAAGGCGCACCCAGCTTGGCGGTGAATTCAAAAGCGGCGTCCAGCGTATCCTCGGCCGCCTTCATCGGATTTCCGGCGGACAACCATGGCCGGCGGAAAGTGCCGGCGCCGAAAATATCCGCACCCGCCCCTTTGAACGTATGCCAATAGGCAACGGCAAAGCGCAGATGCTCCCGCATGGTCTTGCCGCCGACTTTTTTGTCAGCGTCATAAAATTTAAACGTCAGCGGATCACTGGATTTCGGGCCTGCATATTTGACCGATTGCTTAACTTCAGGGAAATAGGTTTTCATCGTTACCTCCGGATTATGATTATTCAATATCACAAATATACTGTTTTTCCAGCAGTTATCCTTGACTTTATAACTAAAAACCAGTATTATCTCACAAAAAAGGCGGTAATATGTCGAATGCGGTAATGGCGAAAGGCGATTATTATTTCGGGAAAGGCGGTTTCCCGGTAATGGTCAAGCATCTCGGACGGAGCCTGGACTTTCAGCATCCGCATGACTTGACCGCGGCTTTACACCGCCATGATTTTTCCGAACTGGTGATTATCGCCAGGGGCAAAGGCGTACACCATATCGACGGGGTTGACTATCCGGTAACGGCGGGCGATGTTTTCCTGATTCAGGGGAATATTGAACATTACTTTGTGGAACGCAACGACATGGAGCATTACAATGTGATGTTCTCCCCTGCCCGGCTGGCCCTGCCGGAATCGGAACTGCGGCAGATTCCCGGCTATCAGGCAATTTTCCACCTGGAACCGGCGTACCGCCGCAGCCACCGGTTCACCAGCCATCTTCAACTCGATCCCGCCGGACTGGCGGCGGTTGAAGAAATCATCCGGCAGATGCAGGCTGAAATCCGGGACAACGCCAGCGGCGCAAATGCCGCGGTTTTCGGGCATCTGGTGGCGCTGATTGTATTTATTTCACGGCAGTATTCAGCGCAGGCGATGTCATACAAACGCAAAGGGCTGCTCCGCCTCGGAAAACTGATCGGGCTGCTGGAAAAAGATTACGCCAAAGACTGGAATCTGGATAAACTAGCCCGGCTGTCCGGCATGTCTAAAAACAATCTGCTGCTGGTGTTCAAAGACGCCACCGGGCAGAGTCCGATAGATTTCCTGCTGAATCTGCGTCTGCGTAAAGCCGCGGAAATGCTGCTGAATTCCGATTGCAACATTTCTGAAACAGCACTAAATACCGGATTTCACGATTCCAATTATTTCACGCGGCAGTTCAAAAAGAAATTCGGACACTCCCCGCGTCATTACCGCGCCGCATCCCGGGAGCAATTGTCCTGAAAAATCAGTGATTCAAGTCTTGATGAGAGTTATGCCGCGCTCTTCGACTTGGATTATGCGGGCTTTGTAAAGACTGCCGATGGCTTTTTTGAAGGTCTTCTTGCTCATGTGAAACTGGCGTTCGATCTCGGCGGGCGTGGTTTTGTCATTCACCGCCAGGAATCCGTTGTAGTATTTCAGCGCATCCAGAATCTTTTCCGCGGCGGTCGGCACTACCGCGCGATAGCCCTGCGGCTGCAGCGCCAGATCCAGTTTGCCGTCTTCACGAATCTTCTTGACATAAGCTTTGGCACGGTCGCCGGCTTCGATAATCTTAAAAACTTCATTGCGGTAAAGCATGCCGGAATATGCGCCGTTGACAATGACGTCAATGCCGATGTCGTTGAAGCCGATCACCAGGATGTCAACTTCCTGATTGACCTTGAAATCAACCGGATCGTAGCGCAGATATTCTTTCACTTTGGTGGTTGCGATTACCCGGTTGGTCTCTTCATCCAGCAATAAGCGCACACAGTATGACTTGCCCGGTTTCATATCGTCAAGCTGCATTTTAAACGGAACGAGCAAATCTTTCTCCAGCCCCCAGTCCAGAAACGCTCCGATCGGAGTTACCTCTTTAACGGTAAGCAAGGCGAATTCGCCGACTACTGCTTTGGGTTTCAAAGTCGTGGCCACCGGACGGTCTTCCGAATCGGTATAAACAAACACTTCGATATCGTCTCTGATCTGCAAACCTTCGGGGACGTATTTATTGGGCAGCAGCACCTTCGAAGTGCCGTCCGCCAGATAAAACCCGAAATCGGAAGGATTCCAGGCCCTCAATTTATTGTATTCGCCAATCTTTATCATAAAACTTTCTTTATTGCTCTTTTTGTTCAGGGAACCATAATACACTTTCAAACCAGGAAAACAAGGCTCGAATCCATCAATCAACGTCAGAACAGCGGCGTCACGCATATCCACAGCATAAGAATTCCGAACGAAAAAATCGTCGTCGGCACCCCATACCTGGCAAATTCGCGGAAAGAAATTTTTACGCCGCAGGTTTCAGCCTCCTGCATCATAATAATATTGGCGACACTGCCGATGATAAACATATTCCCTGCAAATGAATTGGCCACAGCCAGCACATAGCCATTAACCGGAGAGCTGAAATCCAGCAGCTTCACCAGCAGCATTACCGCGGCGGAATTATTGATCAGGTTGCTGAGAACTCCGGTAACCAGCGCCAGTATGCAGGAATTATGCAAGTCAATGCCGCAGGTTTCAAGCAGATGGAGCATGGGCGCCGCCATTCCGCTGTTGTAAAATGCCCCGACCACGACAAACAAACTCATAAACAGCAGCAAAATCTGCCAGTCAACCAGCGTCAGCACTTTTTTGCTCTGAAGCCGCTGGCTGCACAACAGCAACCCGGCCCCGGCCAGCGCGACCAGATAACGCGGCAGCGGGGTGAAAAACAAAATGACTATAATGCAAATCATGCCGAGTCCCTTGGTCGTCCGCCAGTTATCGAACGGGGTTGTATCCTCCGGCTGACCGGGAACAATCTCATTTTCCGCAAGATAGAAACTGCGGCGGCCAAGCAGATAGATTATACCGAAAGCGCCGGCCATGGACAGGGTTACAGGCAGCGCCGCCCACAGCATATATCCGCCGAAACTTAAATGTCCGACCTGGCCGACAAGCACGTTCTGGGCATTGCCGATCAGCGTCAGCGCGCAGCCGATATTGCTGGAAAGGGCCAGCCCGACCAGAAAAGGAACCGGATTCAGCCGTTTGCGCAGCAAAGCCACGGCAACGACAGGAGTAAACGCCAGACAGATCACATCATTGTTAAGAAACGCCGACAGTATGCCGCTGGTGACCATCAGCAAGGCGAGAAAATATACAGGACGGTCCAGACGCGATGAAATACGGTCGGCGACTTTATGATAAAATCCGGCATAATGCAGTTGCGCGGAGATTACCATCAGACTGAAAAGCAGCAGCATCGTTTCAAAATTAACCGAATCCACGGCTTTCTTCAATGAAATACAGCCCAGCGCCAGCATGGCTATCGCGCCCAGCAGGACTATTGCAGTGCGGTCCAGTTTGAGCCCCCAGACACGACCGGCGGCCAGACCGGCATAAGTGGCACAAAAAATAATCAGCGTCGCAACCGCTAAAAATTGATTGTCAATCTGATAAAATATATGCACGCCGCACGCTCCGTATTCATTTCCCCGAATCCTGTATGAAAAAATATACCGTTAAACCGGGAAAGCAAGAGCATATGCAGTTGCCTGGGCAGCTATTCAGGGAAGCACTTATTACTGTCGGGCCGGATAACCTTTCTGCCGTTGAGCGGCATTGATGAATGCCAGCATATTTTCCAGCGGCACGTCACCTTCCACTCCGTGTGCCGGTGCGAAAATATAGCCGCCGCCGAGGCCTTTCTCCAGCAGTCGTTCAGATTCGGCTACCACCTGCTCCACAGTTCCATATGGCAGCGTCCGCTGGGTGGAAAGACCGCCCCAGAAACTAAGCCGTCCGCGATATTGATCCATCAGCGCGTAAGTATCCATGACTTCCGGCTGAAACGGATTAAAGTTATTCAGGCCAATACCAACCAGATCGTCAAACAGTTCGTCAACATCACCGCAGGAATGAATGCTGACCAGTTTGCCGGCGTCTCTGACCACGCCGTAAATACGCTTCAACTGCGGATAAATAAATTTTTTCCACAGGACCGGCCCCATGATCAGGCCATGCTGCTGCCCCCAGTCATCCCCGAAATGCACCACGTCAATATCATACTCCAGCGCCCTTTTTACTATTTCGATATTATAATCAGTAATAGTGGTCAACAGCTCTTCGACAAATTCCGGATTTACACACATGTCCATCAGCAGATTCTCCATGCCGCGCATAGTCCAGGCGCGTTCAAACAATGAAAAACCTATCGAGAACATCCGGAGCAGATCAGGATGTTGTTCAATCTTAGCTCCAACCGCGGCGTCAAATGCTGCTTTGTCCGGTAACGGCGGCAGTTTGTAATCTGCAAGCGCCGGCTCCGGGATCAGCAGATTCCTGACCACGCCGATATCTTTATCTTCGCTACGGTCCCATACCACACCGAAAAAATCCTTATAGCAGTCATTGCCAATATCCTCAAAGCCGCCGAATACGCTCATCCCTAAAATATGGTTGTCAAAAACTGTTTCAAGATCGTCGACAGCATAATGCGCTTTCAACTTTTCCCCGGCCTCATAAGTAAACCCGAAACACCAGGGGGTATATGGTACCGGCTCACAGCGCATAGCTTTCAGCGCCACAGTTCTCTTGTCCATTTCAGTTTTCATGTTTTATTTAATCTCCGTTGTTTATATTGATTTATGCAATTATCGTATTAAACTAATATTAATATAAAGCATGATGGAGATTTACGGAATGTTAAATAAAATCAAAAACATTCGAAAAATAAGCAATATCCCGAATTCATGTATTGAAAAATATCTTGATCTGAAAGGGAAAAAGGCTAATCCGTTGAAGGAACTAGGGGTTTATTATTCAGGTATCAGTCTGCTCAAAAGCGGATACCGGATCGGCACCCCCGACCATCAGGATACATATATAATTATTTTCACCAAATCCGGAGCCGGCTGTCTGCTCACCAGTCAGGGCGAGATCATCATGACCGGCGGCACCGTAACGGTCATTCCCGCCCGGGAACCATGTTTCTGGGAAGTTTACCGGGACGAATGGACAATCCTGTGGTTTCACTGCCGGGACACAGCCTGCTGGCAGCATCTTAAAGGGCAAGTTCTGTACAAACCGACAGCGGTGATTCCACGCCTGGAAAATGCCATGACCGGCTATCTTCAGGAAACTGCCGATCATCCCGCAGAGCCGGGACCGGAAACCGCAGCCGAACTTTACTGCCGGATTATTGCTTCGCATCTGAGCAGATCATTGCAGGAATCGAATCTGGTCAGCAGCAGTCAGCTTGAACTGGAAAAACTCCGGGATGAAATTAAGAGCTCTTTGAGCAGGAACTGGAACACAAAGCTGATGGCGAAAAAGCTCAACATCTCAGCATCCACCCTGCAAAGACGCTGTCTCGACAGTTACCGCAAAACACCCCGGCAAATCCTGATTGAAATACGGATGGAATACGCTGAAACACTCGTCGAATGCACCGATTATCCGCTGAAGACAATTGCCCATTCAACCGGCTACGGCGACGAATTCATTTTCTCCAGCGCGTTTAAAAAGTATTTCGGGCTGTCGCCGAAACTCTACCGCAGAAAGCAAAAAAAGTGTTACACTAATTTGCCGTCTTTAAAGGCAAAATGATTTTGAATTCAGTTCCGGCCGCGGAAGACTCAACAGAGATCGACCCGCCGTGAGCTTCGACAAACTGCCGTGCGATAGCCAAACCCAGCCCGGTGCCGCCGGATTTGCCGTAGGTTGTAAACGGCGTGAACAGCTTATCCTTGATCTCCGCCGGTATTCCAGGGCCATTGTCTTTTACCCGGATTACCAGTTGTTTATCTTCAACATTCGCGCAGACTGCAATTGCCGGCGCCGGAATTTTATAATCCGTCAGGACATCCACGGCATTCTGCACTAAATTCAGCATAACGCGCTCAAGCTTACTTATATCCCCATCAAATATAACATCATCCGGAGTATTTATTTCCAGGGTAATATTGCGCTGCCCCAGTAAATCCCGGATTCCCTGCCGCACTTGACCGATCAATTCATTCAGATGTATTTCCTGCTTGGCGACCGCATTGTTGCGAACAAAGTCAAGCACGTCATTAACCATTTCAAGACCGCGGTCGGCAGCTTTTTCAATCATTTTAAGATTCTCGTACAGCTCCTCTTTATTATCCATTTCTTCGAGAGAAATTTCCGCCACCCCCCTGATTCCGCCGATGGAATTGCGCAAATCATGACTGAGCATTGACAACGCCTGCCCGACTGCGGACATTTTTTCATTCCGTACCAGCGCTTCCTGCAAATCAATATTTTTAATGGCAGACGCCGCCTGTTCCAGGAACAGGCGGACCAGATATACCCGCTCAGTGTGAAGAACCGCATTGCCGCGCTCAAACAATGTGACAATTCCATATTCATCCAAAGCAAAATATAACATTCCTCTGGATTCATACATCCGGTTTTCAAGATTCAACGGGATCGAGTCCAAATACCTGGCGGCAACTTCTGACTCCACTAGTATCCCGGTTGCAGAAATTACTACGTATTTATCCTGGCGGCGGATAGCCAGTAAAGCAGAATTGCAACCGAGAATTTCGGAAACCTGGCCTAAAACATTCTGCAGAAGTTTATCCAGTTGCCAATGCTGGGCGCGAATTTGCGAAAAAACTTCGATCAACTCTTCAAGATTGCGGGTTTTGTTCCATTCGTAAACCGCCTTGGTGGCAATCTGGAGAATTTCATCTATTGAAAAAGGCTTGCAATAATAAGTTACATTGGCCCCGGCCTGTGACACAATCTCATCAATGGAATGATCGCTGTAAGCAGTAACAAAAATAATTTCAGCACGGCTGTCAATTTTCCGGATTTGAATAACAGTCTCCAAGCCGTCCCAGCCCGGCATGCGCATATCCACAAAAATTGCGGCATACGGTCTGTTTTCTTCACAAGCTTTCCTGACTGCTTCAAATCCCTCTTTCCCGTTTGAAACGTCGTCAATCTCAAATCTCATGACTGCCGGCGAAGTAAGCTTTATATCTTCAAGAGGATTTTCATCGCCAAATAGATCCGCTGCGGCATCAGACAGTTCGCGCAGATTTCTGTGATTGGAGCGGACGGGAATAAGTATTTCCCGGAAACTGTCCCTGACCGTCTCCTCATCGTCAATCACCAGTATGCGGGTATTAAATTTTTTAAACATGTTCCAATCCTCCTGTTCTTTAATAAAATAATTTATGTTGTTATTTCCAGCGGTAATGTAATCTTTACTGCAGCACCCTGTTCCAGACCGGGGCTGCTCAGTTCAATTTTACCGCCGTGCGATTTTATAATTGAAGCACACTGATACAGGCCGATTCCGGAGCCGCGGTTCTTTGTGCTGAAACCGTTCTCAAAAAACCTGGCTGCCTGCGCAGGATCAAAACCGGCGGCATTGTCGGTTATTTCCATAATCTGCTGCTGGATTTCCTGTCTTAATGCAATCTCGATCCGGCGGTCTTCCGTCCGTCCGGCAATATCAAAAGACTCAGTTGCATTCTTCAGCAGATTGATCAATACTTGAATAATGCGGGTTTTATCCACTTTAATTTCCTGAATGTCCGGTTCAACTTTAAACACTACCTCAATCGCTCTTTTTTGCAGCGAAGCAGATAACATGGACACCGCATCATCGGCCAACTGTTTCAGTGACACGCTGGACGGCAAGGTTTTGCTGCCTCCGGCGTAAATCCGCTGCAACGAAAGCACATCATTGATATGGGACACCAGATTAGCCATCTTGCGCGAGGTTTCCAGTATGTTGTTTTTTCTTTCCGACAGCGACTCCTCAAGTTTTGCCAGAAACGCCAGCAGTTTCGTTATCTTCTCCTTGCCAAAAGCATGTACCACTGCCTCGGACTGCTCATTGAACATTTTCCGCAGCATAGACACTGATTTTATTTCCGGCCAGCCGCCGTCGCCAATATGTTTTATTGCCAGTGTGCCAACACCGGTGATGGCATTGCCGATATCATGCAGCACACTGCCGGCCATCAATGCTCTGCCGCGCTGTTCCGCCTCCTGTTCGCTGGCTTTTTCGGCCCGCAGACGGTCGCGAATATCCTTGAAATTCTGAATCATTCCAATAACTTTGCCATCCTTGTCACGATACGGAACAGAGGTAACAATACAAGGGATTGATTCGGTTTTTGTCTTCAGAATAAAATCATATTCCGTGCGCCGCGGCAGATCAAGCATCTTTTCAAATGTACAGTCCTTTAAACCGCAATGCTTCTCTTCGCAGACGGAAAATTCATGACAGTAATGTCCAATAACTTCAGCTCTTGGCAAACCGGACATTTTCAGATACTGTTCATTGGCCTCAACAATTTTATGGTCCCGGCTGACCACCCGCATCCCGTCACCGGCAGTATTGAATATTTGCCGGATCTCCTCTTCCGCTCGTTTGCGCTCCGCCAGTTCCTGCTTGATTCTTGCAGAAGCTTCAATGCGTTCAGTGATGTCTCTGCCGATGCCGACAAAGCCGGTAACATCGCCGCCGGCATTCTTAAGGATTGAACCGGTTAATTCGTAAGGAATTGCTTTACCACTTCTAATTACATAATTGGCTTCAATCTTGACTTTGTCCTCCGTCCACATTTTTTTAACAGCTTCAGCAATTCGCGCAACATCTTCCCCCGCGAAAAATTCAGATATTTTCTTTGAGGACAATTCCGCGTCGCTGTAACCGGAAACCCGGTTGCAAGCCTGGTTCCAGCGCAAAAGGATGCCGTTGCAATCAAAAACATAGAAGATATCATCAATGGCATTTATGGTATTCTCATTGAGCTTATTGGCTTCCGCCAGAGCATTCTCCGTCTGCTTGCGCGCAGTGATATCGCGGGCTATTCCCAGCACGCCTGTGATATCTCCATTTGCATTATGCATCGGGGTTTTAATAACTTCAAACAGTCCCCGGAAGCCGTTGTCGGCCAAACTCAGCCACTCCTCATTAATACAGGATTTGCCTGTCGCCATAACTTTCTCGTCGTAAGCACGGAAAAAATCTGCTTGAACGGTGTCAAAGAAATCGTAATTGCTTCTGCCGATAATGTCCGATTTTTTCTGCCCGAAAAGGCGTTCAAAAGCCGGATTGCAACTGATATAGAGACCGTCCGGGCTTTTCAGCCAGACCAAATCCGGAATGGCTTCCACCAGGGAGCGATACATATCTTCCGAATAGCGCAATTTATCTTCAATCCTTTTCCTCTCGGCAAGTTCCTCCTCAACTCTCATAGCAGATTTGCGCAACTGGTAATTTACTCTGTAAACATAGATTAAAAAAAACATGATCATGCAAAAAAATATAAAGCCGAAAATAACCCATAGACGATACTCTTTCCAGAACGCGGCAAGTGTTACGCGTCCATAGCCTTCGTATGGTCCGATACGCAGTTCCTTCAAGCACTCATTGACCGGATTATAATTCAGCGGCGCCGTCCACCCGGCGATTCCGGCGGCAACAGCGGCATTATCCTCCGGCTTCATCTGCATTAACGCCACCATCACTCTTTCGCCAAGCCCGTGCGGAACATGCTCCAGTTCTGCAAACGGCCATTCCGGATAAAGCTGAGTCGAGCATAACAACGGAAACCGGCGCGCCGGGTATTCAACACGATGAATAATTTTAAAATCATCCGGATTGACCCGGCCTTCACTGATCATGCTTTCCAGAATGCCGGAAGTTACCGTCCCGGCGTCCGCCTGTCCGGCCTTGACCGCCATGACTGCCGCATCGTTGGTTCCGCCAAACCGCACAGAGGAGAAGTCCCGGTATGGGTTTATATTGTTCTGCTGCAGCAGCCGCCAGGCCATTTGCCAGCCGCCAAACGAAGTTTCATCTGAAGCAATGAAACTTTTACCCTTGAGATCAGACAGTTTATCAATACTTTTATTCGATTGTAAGCAGAAAATAATTCCGCCATATTCATTATAATAATTGCCTTTGTAGCTTTTTTCCATTGACGCTATCCGGCTGACATTATAATCCATTTCCAGCGTAACGTAAATCGAGGAGTTCACCAGAATGAAATCGACTTTTTTATTCTTTACCGAATCGTTTACTTCACTGTAGGCTAACGGAACTATTTTAAATTTATATTCCGGAATATTCGAGGACAGGAAAGCAGCGGTGGGTTCCCATAGTTTCTGGCAGATATCCTTGCCGCGCAAAGCCAGCACTCCGATTCTGATCTCCTGCTGTCCGGCGGCAAATCCGCAGGAAATAGTAAATCCTGCGATAAAAATCATCACCAATAACTTCAACTTGAAAAAAAACATTTTATAGTCCAGTCTTGTTCAAATTTTCTACTGGCGTAATCTTCAAAAAAATTATACCGTATGACTATAGAATACGTTGAAGATAAAAGCAAATTTTAAAATGGCTATATCGTATCTTTGCATTCAAAATCGTTTCCTGCTTGACGACACAAATTACCGGGTTAATATATAACTGCATATTTTATGTAGCGAACAAGGAGGAAAATTTATGATCACAATCAAAAATAAAGAACTGAAATGCGGATTAAGGATGCCGGTATTCGGCATGGGAACCTGGATGATGGGCGGAAATTCCGAGCGTGACGCCGGCAATAACGGCGATGCCGACACCGCCGCGCTGATCGCCGGATTTGAACGCGGACTCACCCATATTGATACTGCTGAAATGTATGCAGGCGGCTTTGCCGAAGAAATAGTCGGCCGCGCAATCGCCGGCAGAAAACGGTCAAATCTGTTCATTACATCTAAAGTCTGGAACACCAATCTGAGTTATGACGGCGTTTTACGCGCCGCCGAAAGCAGTTTAAAGCGGCTTGGAACTGATTATCTTGACCTGTATCTGGTGCACAAGCCGAATGACGATATCCCGCTGAAAGATACCATCCGCGCACTGGACAGATTGCAGGATGAAAAAATTATCCGTAACATAGGAGTAAGTAATTTCTCAGTAAAACGCCTTGATCATGCACAGGCACTGTCCGGTCATAAGATTGTCGCCAACCAGGCTCATTATAATCTCATTTTCCGGGAACCGGAAGTTTCCGGGCTGCTGGATTATTGTGGACAGAACGATGTAATGCTGATCGCCTGGCGTCCGCTGCAGAAAGGCGGGTTGACCGCCAGCGGCGGGGAATTTCTGAAACCGCTATGTGAAAAATACGGCAAAACGCCATATCAGCTCATGTTGAACTGGCTGATTTCGCAGCCCGGCGTAGCAACAATATCCACCATGCGCACGTTAAGACATCTTGATGAAAATCTAGAAGCGGTTGAATGGAAAATGGCTAAGGAAGACATCGAGTTTATCCGGAAGAAATTCCCGGAACAGCAAAGCGTTTCAGAAGTTCCGTTGTCCTGAAAAATTGCGGTCAATGCTTTCCGATATAGGTCAGGATGGTCTGCATGAGATTTTCGAATACTGACAGCCTGGCCAGTTCAAAACCATGGCTGTTCTGGCAGACATGCCCCAGCACGGCAACGCGCGCGGCGGCGCCTGCCTGGCAAATGGCGCTGGCATCCGAAAATGATTTTTCGTAAACTACCGGCTGCAATTCGGTTCCTGCCTCGCGGGCAGATTCCAGTAAATCCCGGATCAGCCGCTGGTCATAATTACAAAGCGCATCCTTGCTCCAAATTCCCGGACGTCCATCGAGTTTCAAAACTGTCTGGTCAGTTATGGCACAACCGTCAACAGCTATAAATATTTCAGGTTTTTCACGCAAGGCCATTGCTCTGGCCCCGTAACAGCCGCCTTCTTCGTGTACTGTAAAAGCGATAATCAGCGGCGCTGACGGACAAAATCCGCGTTCTTTTAAAGTCTTCAACATTAAAAGCAATATCGCGACGCCGGCGCGGTCATCAAAACTCCATGCCGAAATCAGCGGCGAATTTTTTCTGCCAAAAACATAGGGCCCCCTGCCCTCTTTCACCGGAACCGCGCTGGAACCGGGACGGACTCCGGCAGCTTTAAGCTCCTGCGGGGATAATCCGGTAATGATCCTGACACCATGCCAGTCCGGCGCCCATACGCCGTTTCCGACAGCGTTCGCATGCGCCGACCCCATAGAAAACAAACCGGAAACGGTATTGTCATTATCCGTCATAATCACAACCTGGCATTCTCCCAGTTTGCATGGGTGCAGTCCGCCGGAAGGGCCCACGCGGAGATTGCCGCTCTCCTCAATCGCCGTCACCACCATGCCGACTTCGTCCATATGTGCCGCAAGAATGGTTTTCGGCTTAGTCTGGTCCTGACACTCCAGCCTGATCAGCACATTGCCGGACGCATCAGTCTCGCTGTCCACGCCGAAAGCGGCGAGCTTCCCGCGAATCACGTTCGCCATCATCTCTTCACGTCCGGGCGGCGCCGGAACGCGAATCAGTTCGGCTAATATCTCCACAAAAAATTTATTGAACCCATCCATCGATATATGTTGCTTTCAGATTAAGGGTTAATCAGTCCAAGGCGAAAGATTTTCTCAGCGATTTCATAACTTCAGGAGCGGGCGTGACGGCGTTTTCCAGAACGGCATTGAATTTATCAACCAGCAGTTCCGCAATATGCCGGTGTACGGCTTCGATTGTCTCAACCGGCGACTGTTTACTCAAGGATTTGTATAATTGCATGGAATTTACCACCAGCGTTTCAGTGTTCGGATAGCCGGAACACATCAGGTTCCACGGCGCCAGTTGCTCCTGATCGCCGGCGCTGCGGAAATCACTGCGGAAAAGCACTGCCGGTTTATTAATGGACTTGGCCGCGATAAATTCTGCAACAGTGCCGGAATCAGCATCGCCGCCGTCAAAATTGAACAGCGCCAGATCGGCATTAAACAGCGCATTCAAATCTTTTCTGCGGATCTCGTCAAAACTTAATCCGTCAGTATCCATATCCTGCGGCAGAAAACACTCGAAACGCCCGTTTGCAACTTTTCCGATCTGCATCGCCAGCATCTGGTTGCCGGTCAAATGTTTATGATCAAACAACTCCCCCGCAAAAAATACAATAAATTTCCTCATTGCTTCTCCGGCAAAAAATACTTATTAAACGTACATAAATATAACGCAGCAAAAGACGCTGTTCAATACATGGCATGGTGCGGGGCCTGGAAGAAATTTTATATTAAAGAACTTTACTGTCCCCGGTGCCTGCATCCTTGGATTTGGCAAGCCAGTTATTGATAGTCGCAATGAATAACTCATTGTTGATCGGCTTGGTAATATAATCGTCAATTCCCGCCTTTATGCATTTTTCCTTGTCACCCTTCAACGCATAGGCGGTAACAGCAATAATCGGCGTATAGAGGCCGGTCGCGGCTTCGTAATTTCTGATTTCAGCGGTCGCCTCCAGCCCGTTCATGACCGGCATCTGAATATCCATCAGCACCAGGTCAAATTTCCCGTTTTTATAAGCCTCCACGGCTTCCGCGCCATTAAATACCGCGACTACATTATGATTCCGCTTCTGCAACAGGACTTTTACCAGATAATTGCTGGTCTTGTCATCTTCGGCTAAAAGAATATTGGCACCTTTTTCCGTGATTTTCGGCACAGAGTCTGCAACCGTATGTTCTTTTTTGTCATCTGAATTTGTCGGCAGGCCCAGTTTCACGATGAAAAAGAAACTGCTTCCGACGTCTTTAATGCTTTCGACCCAAACTTTACCGCCCATCAACTCAACCAGTTGCTTGGTAATGGCCAGCCCCAGGCCGGTACCGCCGTAACGCTTTGAATAAGAACTGTCCAACTGGGTGAATGCACTGAACAGGCAGTTCAATTCATCTTTCGAAATCCCGATGCCGGTATCAGACACCTTGAACAGAACTTCGATATTCTTGTCGCCAATGCTTCTCAGCATCACCGCAACAGTGATTTTGCCGATATGAGTGAATTTTACCGCGTTGCCGATAAGATTGGCCAGCACCTGACGGACCCTTACCGGGTCGCCGAGCACATTATGCGGTATTTTCGGATCATACTCCAAAGATATGTCAAGCCCTTTCTGCTTAACTCCAATCCGGAACAGATCAATGACTTCCTTGAGACATTCCTGCAGATGAAAAGGCATCTTCTCCATCTTCATCTGTCCGGCTTCAATATTCGAATAATCAAGAATATCGTTTACCACCCGCAACAGCGACTCGGCTGATTTCTGCACAAGCTTCAAATATTCTTTCTGATCATCATCCGCAGATTTGGACAAAGCAAGCTCGGTCATGCCGATAATGCCGTTCATCGGAGTGCGGATCTCATGACTCATATTGGCCAGAAACACGCTCTTCGTCCGGCTTGCGTGTTCGGCGGTTTCTTTGGCCGCAATCAACTCACGTTCAGCCTTGATCCGGTCTGTAATGTCATGCACGATGTAATAATAGTACTGCCTGCCGCCGATATTGATCGGAGCGCTGTATACTTCAACATCCACCACCGAACCGCCGGACTGTTTGTGTTTCGAATAAAAATGCCGCTTATTCTGCGCCGGTTCACTCTTCATTTCCGCCGTATGCTCCCGTGGAAGCACGACAATGTCGAAAATGCTCATGTTTCTTAATTGCTCTGACGAGTATTTGTAAAAATCACATGCCGCCTGATTCGCGTCTGCAATCATTTCCGTCTGCGGATCGGTAATCAGCATAACTGAATGGTTGTCTTCAAACAGGCTGGCGTACCGCTCTTCGCTTTCATACAACTCAATTTTGGTCTTATGAAAATGGTATACCAGCATCGCCACTGCAACACTGAATGAAAAAAACATCCCCAGCAGATATCCGAAAGCATCCGCCCATTCGTAACCGGTAAGAAACGGATAGTCAAGCTTGTGCATTCCCCAGAGAATAAACAACACCCCGAGCACGATGCTGTCTGTCCGGTTGGGCATTTTCAAAATGAAGAACTGCGAACCGATCCAGATGTAGATAATCGACATTAAAACATATATTGGAATGACGATCAAAACATCATTTACATCGCAGGAGAGGCCGAACGCGATCCAGGCCAGCATCAATACCGCCACCACATACCAGGCGATGCTGTACTTCCGGGACAGAAACATGAACATCCCGATCGCCAGCATCACGACGCTGATCACGCTGGCGCAGTAATATCCGGCAGTAAAAAAACTGAAATCGGGATACTTGATAGTTGCAAGGGCAAACCCCAGATGCATGGTATAAAACATCCAGCTGCACGTCCAGACCAGCAGATATTTCTTCCGTTCAATGATATAAATATACAGGAAAGCCAGCGAGAGAAGCAAGGTCGCCATGATTGCGGCAAGTAACACGGGAGGCAGCCACAGTGAGTTCATCTCTCTCCTCCCGTATTCAAATAGTAAAAACTACAATTTCGAGCCATTATAAAACACTGTCTCATATTTATGATTACATTTATAAATATAATTTAAGATTAATAATTTTCCAGTTTAATATCTATAACATTAGCCTGAATTATTCATAAATCCGGATACAGCACCCCGGGTATGACAAAAGTGCAAGCTTATGTTTCCCGATAACAACCCCTAACGGCGCCGGAGTATTACTGATAAACTTTTTAACTGTTATTTTTAATTTTGAGCAATTCATCGTATATTATGAAAAATTTTTAAAATGCAGATTCTGAGACTAAAAATTAAAACCATGTTCACAATAGTAACTCAGGAAGGTTAAAATCATGTGGCAACTATTCGCATTACTGGCCGCGCTGTTTGCGGCGCTGACCGCCATTCTTGCCAAAATCGGAATTAGAGGCGTTGATTCCAATCTGGCAACCGCTATCCGTACAGTAGTGGTCATCCTTTTAGCCTGGGGAATTGTTTTCGCTCAAGGCGGTCATCATGGAATCATCAAACTGAGCAGAACAAACTGGACCTTTCTGCTTTTATCCGGATTGGCCACCGGGTTGTCATGGTTGTTCTATTACAAGGCTATTTCCATCGGCGATGTGTCAAAAGTAGCGCCAGTCGACAAATGCAGCATCGCGCTTACCCTGGTTTTATCTTTTCTTATTCTGGGAGAACAGTTAAGCGTTAAAACCATCATTGCCGGCGGCTTGATTACCGCCGGAACCCTGGTCATGATCTGGAAATAGCTGAAGAAGGAGTACGTAATGTTAAAAAAATACAAACAGACCAGATCAATGTTAATGGCGGCCATGCTTTTGACGCCATTGTCCGGAATTTCATTAAAGGCGGCGGAAAGCTCCGACGCCGGTATTGCCGCGCCTGACCAGGCTACTCCGCAAATGCAGGAACGGGCGGTCACTCTCAGCCGGATACTGAACCGCAAGCCGGAATATCGCCGCGGCGTGTTTATGTATGACCGCACAGTATCCGTATATGAGCAGAACCCTGAAAAACTGGCCGCCAGATGCAAAATGCTCGGCCTTACAGATATTTATTACAGTTTCAGCGACAAACATGCAGCAGATAAAAAATACAGCGGCCGGGCGGCGGCGTTCAACGCGGCATTCCATAAATACGGACTGAAAGTTCATGCGCTGAAATATGACGGTGGGGAAGCTTTTGCCTCCGATGCTTATGTCAAAAAATCAGCCGGCACCGTGCTTGACTATAATCAGACCGTAAAACAAGAATCGCGCTTTGACGCGGTTGTCGCCGACCTCGAACCGCATATCTTGAAAAAAGGCCGTTCATATCTGCCCAAAGACCTGAAGTATTACTGGGATGAAAAAGGTTACGGTCCGGATAAAAGCAATGACCAACTGGTGAAGCAGGCACAGGCCATCTTAACCATGGCAAAACAGGATTTAAAAGGTCTGGAGATTGCCGAAGCGCTCGGCTGCTTTTTCGAGACCCGCTATCAGAAAGGCGAGCTGCCCAGCGCCTCAATCAATAATTTTCTTAAACCATGCGCCTTTGTCACATTGATGGCCTATGCCAACAAACCGGATAAAATATGCCGGATGGCGGAGGCTCAGTTGAAAAACAGCAAGCGCCCGGGCAGTGTGGCAATCTGCCTGAAAACCAGTGTCGGCACCCTTAATGACGATGCGATTGAAACCTCGCTGCAGCCGCAAGGCTGGGACAAGCTGATTGAAGCCGCGGAATATGTCACCAGGAACTCAGAAAAATATCCATCATTCCGCGGCATTGATTTCTTCGAATATGCCGGACTGGAAAAAATGTGGGAAAACCAATAGTGACCTTGATGATTTTACTATAGTAAGCAAAATTCACGCCGGACATGCGGAGATTCAGCCCGCAAAATATTGACAGGTGAAAATACCAATGAATTAGTCTCTATTGAAAATTTAAAATGAAAAGACGGGAAATATTAAAATCTCCGGGATATTAGATCAGTTGCAAATGCTTTCTGTTCAACTGATGTCCCAAATAGACAAAATGTGATATTGTTCATGCCGACGGGCTTAGGTGAATCCAATATCTGTCTGGAAAAGACGGTCATGGATGTATCCCGAGTGGTTAAAAATGAAGGGAGAATACCCGCCGTAAGAAATGCTTCTCCGGCGGGTCTGTTCTGCGATTACTTATTCTACGGGGCTGAAGCTGTCTTTGCCGACGCCGCATTCCGGGCAGACCCAGTCTTCCGGAATGTCTTTAAATTCTGTTCCCGGTTTAACGCCGTTATCCGGATCGCCGACTGCCGGGTTATAGATGTAGCCGCAAACATCGCACACAAATTTCTGCATTCTCATTCTCCTTGTTGGGGTGTTCTTACTTTGTTATTTTATTTGTCCGCCGGTTATTTACTGCCGGTTTCAATTTTCTCGATCAACCGTCTGCCTGCCGCCGTGCCGGCATTGAAGCATTCCTGAAGCGCCGCCTGATCCGGCACATATTTGGCTTTTACGCCTTCACAGGTCAGTTCCACGTCAGTTGCCGTGAGGTAGTCGTTGATTTGTTTTATGGACTCGCCGCTCCAGCCGTAGGAGCCGAACGCGAATCCGATTTTATTCAACGGCCTCAGCCCCTTGAGATAGGTCAGGATATCCGCGATTGTCGGCAGCAGTTGATTGTTGAGAGTGGAACTGCCGAAAATCAGCGCACCGGACTTCAACGCCATGGTTGCGATATAACTGCGGTCTCTGGCCTTGAGCGAGATCAGTTCAACTTCAACTCCGGTACTGCTGATGCCGTCGGCAATGGCCTTGCCCATTGTCGCAGTAGATTCCCACATGGTATCATAAATTACAATTGCGCTTTTTTCCGGCTTCTGCACAGACCATTTACGGTATTGCTCAATAATCCATTCCGGATTTTTCCGCCAGCAGGGGCCGTGATCCGGAGCGATTGTTTTGATATCGAAATTAAACCCCGGCAGTGCTTCAATGGCAGCAAGAATTTTTGAGGCGTAAAGCATCAGGATATTGGCGTAATACTTCGCGGCTTCCCATTCAATGACATAGTCCGGATATTCATCGGCAAAACGTTCCAGGCCAGCCAGATGCATGCCGAAACCGTCCTGTGAGAATAGTATTTTCTCCCCGCTGAGATATGTAAACATGCTGTCCGGCCAGTGAATCATTCTTGTTTCGACGAATGATAACGTATTGTCTCCCAGGCAGACCGAGTCGCCGGTTTTTACTATTTCGATCTGCAAATCATTGCCGAAATGCGCCTTGAGGTTTTTCTCCCCCATTGACGAGGCGAAGACTTTTTCCGGCTTTACGATTTTGATCATTTCCGGCAGACATCCGGAATGGTCCATTTCGGAGTGGTTGGAGACGATGTAGTCAATCTGTTCCGGGTTTATAACGGAACTGATTCTGGCCAGCAGTTCGTCCCTGAACGGCGCTTTAACCGTATCTATGAGGGTAATTTTCTTGTCGATTACCAGGTAGGCATTGTAAGTAGTGCCGCGCTCTGTGGCGTAACCGTGAAAACTCTTGATTTCCCAGTCCACAGCGCCAACCCAGTAAACTTTATCCGTAAGTTTTACGGCATTCAATAATTCTTTCATCGTTGTTCTCCAACCTTACAAATTAACAGGATGCGCCTGTTTTAGTAAATCAGGCGCATGAATCAATTACGCGGAACTGAATTATGCCGGAGTCGAAATGGCCGCAGTCACATTGGCCAGCGGCGAGAGCACGCGAGCGCCCAGTTCCGTATCAATCATCATCAAACCATCTGTAGAGTTTTTAGTTCTCTTGATTTTTTCAATAATGGTTTTTCCGTTGCTTTCCTCTTCAATCTGTTCAGTGACAAACCATTGCAGTGTGCTGTTGGTCACATGATCCTTTTCCGTCAGCGCCAAATCGACCAGATTGCAGATTCTGGAAGTGACGATTTTCTCATGTTTATGCGCGTCTTCGAATATCTCCAGAAATGACTTCCAGTCGGTTTTCGGCTTTTTAATCTCCTGAAGAATGGCCCTGCCTTCGCGGTCAATTATATAGTTGAAGAACTTGTTCGCGTGAAAGAGTTCCTCCATAGCCTGAATGCGCATCCAATGCGCGGCGCCCTTGTAATTCATGGCTTCAAGCGCGGAGACCATGGACATGTAAAGGTATGAAGAATAAATCTCGAAATTGAGCTGATCGTTTAACGCTTTTTCCATTGCCTTGCTCAGCATGATACACCTCTGTTTTTAATGATTACATTCCCGGCTCAAATCGGGAACCGGGAACTGAATGGTTAATTATTTCCCGCCAGTCCAGAGACCGTGCAGATTACAGTACGAACGAACTTCCAGATGACTCTGCATCGGAACATAGAATTCCGCTTCCGGGGCTTCGCCGGGTTTCAAATACTTGCGATTAACGTAAGGGCCGTTGGCAACTTCAATCCACATGATGTAGTGATTTTCTTCCATCGGATGGGGAATGGTGCCGACGACGACCTTAATGCCTTTCTCACTGCCGGTCAATACCGGAACATGTTTCTCCTTGCCGGCATCGCTGGTTTTAGCCTGAAGCAACTGCATTTCATCGCCGCAGCATTCCAGCTTGACGCACTGATCTTCGGAGGTAAGCACTTCCACGGTTAATCCGCTATGTGCGCATTTGTAAATCTGGCTTCTTTTAATAGTCATGATTATTCTCCTTCTTAATATTTGTTCCTGCAACCCGGGTTATTAATAGTTTTCTGAAAGAACGACAAAATATTCTTTGGGATGCTGACATGCCGGACATTTATTCGGCGGGGTTTTGCCCTTGTGTAAATAACCGCATTTTGAGCATTCCCAGGTAGTTTCTTCCGGTTTCTCCAGCAGCGTGTTGTCCTCAAGGTTTTTCAGCAAAGTCAGGTAACGCGCTTCATGGTGCTTTTCAGCCCTGGAGACAGAGCGGAAAGCTGCTGCTACGCTTGGGAATCCTTCCTTGTCCGCCACATCGGCAAATGACGGATACAGGCTTTCCCATTCCATGTGTTCGCCGGCTGCCGCCGCTTTCAGGTTCTCTGCGGTCGTTCCGACTTTGCCTGCCGGATAAGCAGCGGTTATTTCCAAATCGCCGCCTTCGAGAAAACTGAAATAACGTTTGGCATGGAGCCTCTCCTGATCTGCGGTTATGTCAAAAATATTGGCAATTTGAATCAGCCCCTCACTTTTGGCCTGCGAGGCAAAATAGCCGTAACGGTTTCTGGCCTGAGATTCACCGGCAAACGCTTTTAACAGGTTCTTTTCAGTTTCGGTTCCTTTAATGCTTGACATAGAATTTCTCCTCAATGTTTATGGGTTTAGTGAATAACATCAAATGCTATCTTTTACGGCTGCACCTGCTGCATTTGCCGTTTAGCTCCAGCCTGTAACCTTCAAACTGCATTGATTCAATCATTTCACTCAGCTTGCGGTCCAGTTCAGTCATTTCCTCATCAGGTATATCTTCCACGCAATCGCATTTTGTGCACCGTATATGATAATGCCTGTTTGCCTGTCCGTCAAATCGTTTTTGTTTACCGGCGATTTCCAGCTTCTGGATAGTGCCGGCCGCCGAGAGCTGATCAAGGTTGCGATAAACTGTTCCAAGACTGATTTGAGGCAGTCTTTCCCTGACAATGACATACAATTCATCCGCTGTAGGATGGGTCTTGAGTTTATTCAGCTCCTCAAGAATCACTCTTCGCTGAATTGTATTGCTTAATTTAATAATCAGAACCTTTACTTTTGATAATAGTTACTATTTTTATAATACTACTCAAAATAGTTCATGCAACTGTTTTAATTAAAAATAAATGCTTTTATTTTTATATATAGCTGTGGATGCTGTCCAGCTATGAAGATTTTCGAATAGAACTTACCGGCAGCGCAGAATCCAATCATTCAGTAAAAAATGAATAAGCCGCATTCTGCCGTGGCGGTGAAAAAGAATACACCGCTACCGCTTAAAACCATGTAAAATCAAAAGTTGACGTCGCGGCGGGTTGCTCCAAACATGTCATTGATATGGCTCATGGCTATTTCCTGCTCCATGTCAACGCAGTACATCAGGTCGCGGATCGATATCAGCGCGATAATTTTTCCATGTTCTTCGAGGGGAATATGGCGGATATGATTTTCGCGCATCTTCCTTACAGTCGATTTGACATCGTCAAGAATGTTGGCAATAATCATATTTTTGTGCATGATCTGATTTACCGGAAAATTGCTTATATCAATCTTTTCCGCACAGCATTTGATAATATCCTTTTCAGAGATGATACCGGCGAAAGCTCCATGTTCCGGAACTTCTTTTTCAACCAGAGCAGCGCCGATATTTTCTTTTACGAACAGTTTAGCGGTCTCGGTGATTGTCGCATTATAATTGACAGTATGCATTGGCGCAACTTTGCGGTTCAGCCTTTCTGCGAGAACTTTTATCATTTTCATATTGCCATCCCTCCCGATTTTTATTTTGCAGTTATTAATCCAGACAGAGTTTTAAAGTTGGAATCAGAACATGCCTTCAGTCGTTTTTTATTGCCAATCCCCCTGAAAACGGTTAAGCCGTTGATAACAAAATCCGGACGCCGCAGCGGCCATTGCCTTGTTATTAAGCAAAATAACACACCAGCGTATTTTTGCAATTCATTTTTTACCGGTTTCCACGCAAAAATAATCATGTTATTGGTATGCCTCCTTAAAAATTGGTGTCGCTGCGGTGTGCTCCAAACATGTCGTTAATATTACTCAGAGTCTTATCCTGCTCCATATCAATGCAGTGCATGAGGTCGCGAATCGAGATCAGCGCGATGATTTTGCCGTTCTCTTTCAGTGGAATATGCCGGACGTGATGTTCGCGCATTCTTCTGACGGTCAAACTTACATCGTCATGAATATCCGCGGTAATCATTTCCCGCGTCATAATATGGGAGGTCAAAACATTATCCAGGTTACCGGTTTCGGCAATGCATTTAATGATATCTTTTGCGGTTATAATGCCATCGAAAAAACCAGGTTCGGGAGTTTCCTTCTCCACCATTGCAGCGCCAATATTCTCTCTTTGAAAATATTGCGCGGCATCCCTGATCGTAGCACACTGGCAGATGCTGTATAACGGCGGATGATTGCGGCTGATTTTTTCTGCGAGAACCTTACTCATTTTCATAGATTAACCTCTCCTGTTTATTCTATAGCAAGCGCCTCATCTTAAAACTGGACGGGCGGAATTGTCATATACTGATTATATTATACACCTGTTTGCGGCAGTTATCTAGAAATGATCAGGTAAATAATTCAGGATATATGTCACGGTAAACAGGTGGAAGCAATATTTTTCAGATGAAATATCTATGGTCTGGAGGAATTACTGAGAGTCTTTTTTGATCTTATCGAGGTCTTCCTGGGCGAATTCTACAACTTTTTCGAATTTAGGAATGTTTTTTTGATCAACATCCATCAGAGTCTGGTGAGCTTCAACCACGGTTTCGGCAGTTGTCAAACGGTCTTTGTCCGATTCGCTTTGCTGCCAGTCGGCATTCTCCAGAACATCTTGTCGCTCAATGAACAGAAAGAGTTTCTCAAGACCAAGGCCAATCAGCAGATGGCGGTTATTGGCGTCGGCATTGATGATTTCGACTGTTCCGCAGACTTTGCGGGCCTTCAGCCCGATCATCGCCAGCACCCCCATGAAGGTACTGTCCATGCCGGTACAGCTTGTCAGGTCAATACAGACTTTCTCGAAGTTACCCTCGAGATTTTTGGCAAAATTACGCAGGGGAAGTCCGTACTCAAAATTAGCGCGTCCTTCCACTTTTATATTATAAACGCCCTTGTTATGGGCTATCAGCAAATCAGCTCTTTTCATGCAAACAGTAACCTTTTTTACCGGATTCAGGCAAAATCATCGTTTGCCTGACAATTTACAGATAACAACTATAGCACATATTATTCTTTAATCAATACCGCTTTAATTCTTCTGACCCCCCTGCTGGAGCTCTCTTCCTTCAAAATCTTGAATTTAACGAGGTCACCAGTATTGGAAGCATGCGGACCGCCGCAGATTTCCTTGCTGAAGTCGCCGATGGTGTAAACTTTTACCTTCTCGCCGTAGCGGTCGCCGAACAACCCGATTGCGCCTTCGCTCTGGGCCTCTTCCACGGTCATTTCCCGGCAGTCGATCGGCAGTTTTCTGGTAATGACTTCATTTACAATCTGCTCTACCTTATCCAGGTCTTCCTGGGAAATCCTGTCATTATGTGAAAAGTCGAAGCGGAGGCGTTCCGCGGTAATGTTCGAGCCGCGCTGTTCAACGTGTTCGCCGAGTACCTTACGCAGCGCCGCCTGCAGGAGATGAGTGGCAGTATGCAGTCCGGCGGTGGCTTCGGAACTGTCCGCCAGCCCGCCTTTGAATTTCTGCTCGGCGCCTTTGCGGGAAAGTTCCTGATGTTTGGCAAAGGCTTCATTGAAGCCTTCACGGTCAACCTGAAAACCTTTTTCCGCGGCCATTTCTTCGGTCAGTTCCAGCGGAAATCCGTAAGTTTCATACAGGAAAAAGGCATTTTTCCCGCTGACGACTTTCCTGACAACATGTTCCGGAACTCTGGAAATCAGTTTTTCGAATTCCCGCGAGCCTTTTTCCAGGGTCAGCTCAAACTGGCTCTCTTCAGCATGCAGTTCCTCGATGATCTTGGTTTCGCTCTGCTTCAACTCAGTATAAACATCGCAGAAATTATCAATTACAACCTGCGCCACCGGCACGATGAACGCCTGCTCCAGACCGAGTTTCCGCCCTTCGCGGATGGCCCGCCGGATCAGGCGGCGGAGTACATAGGACTGGTCCACATTGCCCGGCGTGATGCCGTCGGCAATGATGAATACTGAAGAACGGATATGATCGGCGATGATGCGCTCTGAATTGGTGCGGACTTCCGGCGCCGGTACGCCGCGCAGCTCGTCTATTTTGCGCAGAATCGGCTGGAAAATTTCAGTATCGTAGCAACTGGCTTTGCCCTGCAGCACGGCGGTTACACGTTCCACGCCCATGCCGGTGTCTACGTTCAATTGTTTCGACGGCTCATATTTGCCTTCGGCATTTTTGTTGTACTGCATGAAAACGTCATTCCAGATTTCAACCCAAAGCCGGTTTTTCGGATCGAATACTTCCGGTGCTTCGCCGGGGCCGGTCCAGTAGAACATCTCAGTATCCGGACCGCAGGGGCCGGTTTGCCCCGCCGGACCCCACCAGTTGTCGGCTTTGGGGCATTTGGCAATACGGGGCAAAGGAACTCCGAGTCGGTGCCAGAGATTGTAAGCCAGGTCGTCGAAAGGCGCGTCATCATCTCCGGCAAATACAGTGACGGCCAGTTTATTGATTGGAATATTCAACCATTCCGGGCTGGTCAGAAATTCGAAACTGAATTGAATAGCTTCTTCTTTAAAATAATCACCGAGCGACCAGTTGCCGAGCATTTCGAAAAAGGTCAGATGAACCGGATCGCCGACTTCTTCGATATCGCCGGTACGAATACATTTCTGCACATTGACCAGGCGGCAGCCGAGCGGATGTTTTTCGCCCTGGAGAAACGGCACCAGCGGATGCATGCCGGCCGTGGTGAACAGACAGGTCGGATCGTTGTCCGGGATCAGCGACGCACTTTTGATGACTTTATGTTTTTTACTGACAAAAAAATCAATGTACTTTTTGCGTAAATCTACAGCTTTCATATAGTTATACTCAATCCATGTTTGTTTTTGATTAATTATAAACCTGTTACAATACTATTGAAGAAAATGATTTTCAAATAGCAATCGGCAAATTTCAGAATGTTCCGGGAATTCAAAAGTTACTGTATTCCATACATTCTGGAATAAAAGTCTAATGCATCCGGAGTGCGGCTTCACTTAAACCGGATGTTATTTCTTCAGTTGGGGCGGCGGAACAATGAATACGGGTTTCTCTTTTCTGCCGGTGAAAAACTGGTTGGGATCGTTCTCGACGCTGCCGATGAGTTCGGCGATGGCGCTTAATGAGCGGTCAAGGCGGGACAGCGTCAGAACCATGCGGTCTTTGAGTTCGCCGACATCGCCGACAACTTTGTCGCGGCCGGTTTCGCTGTTGTGCAGGAACTCCCGGATTTCCTCCAGCGATTTGGAGAGGGAATCCGCAAGTTTCTCAATCTTTTCGGGCGGCAGCGACTTGGCCAGTGCTTTGGTGCCGTTTTCCAGGTAATCCACAGTTTCAATCAGCTTCTGGACTCTGTCCTGGGTGAAGGCTTCGCGGAGGTTGCCGGTGCTGTATTCAATATCTTTAGATATCCGGTTGAAGCGGGAAAGCATATCGGTCATGTCCTGGTTGTTCAGGATTTTTTCGGCGCAGTCAAGAGTGATTTTAAATTTATCCGCGAGCTGGACATAGTTAACTTTCTTGAGTTGCTCGAGCGTCTGGCTGATGTTCTGGATCACATTGGTCACATGCGAGACACGGGATTTGATGTAGAAGATGCCGGACGGGGGAACGACTTCGAGGTCAGGCATGGCGTAGCCGTCGCCTTCGCTGACCGTCAGTTCCAGGTAGGCGCCGCCCATGATGCCGGAGGCGTTGAGCAGGCAGGCCAGGTTTTTCTGTTCGATGATGCTGGTTATGGTCTGAGAGTCTGAAGGGGCGATTGAAGTGTTCTTTTTAACCATGTCAATCGAAGACGGGAACAGGCTGAAGTAGACATCTATGAATCCGTCCACATCGCGCATGCTGATGCGTGAAATACGGCCGACCGGAACGCCCATGTACTTTACCGGAGACCCTACAGAGAGGCCTTCAACCGAGGTATTGAGGACGGTCATCGCGTGGAATCTCGGCTCGAAGAGCTTGGTGATGCCGACCACGAAAAAACTGCCGGCAATCATCGTAGCCGCGATGATTACGAAAGCGCCCAGTTTGATCTTGTTTGCCCGTTCCATTATAGTTCCTTATTTTTATATGCTGAATGCCGCGGTGATGATCGCGTCAGCCAGGATGATCATAAATATAGCACTGATTACGGCGGAGGTCGAGGCCTTTCCGACGCCTTGTGCGTCTTTTCCCGCATCCAGTCCCTTCATACAGCCGATAGCGGCAATGATAACCGCGAAGAACAGGCTTTTGAACAGCCCCTGTACCAGGTCCACCGGATGGATCACTTCAAGCGTCTTGAAATAATATTCGGTAGGCGAAAGATCGAGTTTGCTGCAGGTGATCACCATTCCGCCCAGGATCCCGCAGATATCGGAAAAGATTGTCAGGCAGGGCATGATCGCCAGCATCGCCAGGATTTTGGGTATTACCAGATAGCGCGAAGGGTCGAACCCCATGGTGATCATGGCGTCGATCTCTTCAGTCGCCTTCATCGTGCCGATTTCGGCGGCAAATGCGGAACCGGATCTGCCGGCCAGAACAATTGCGGTGATCAACGGAGAAAGTTCCGTTACCACGACCGTTCCGACCAGATTGACCACATAATTCTCCACTCCGTAACGCGAAAGCTGGACGATAGCCTGAAACGCCAGAATGACGCCGACCAGGAACCCGAGGAGGGAAACGATCGGAACGGCATCGCTGCCGGATTTATCCATATAATAGGCGGTGGTCTGCCATTTGACTTTTTTCGGATGGCGTATGGTGTCGGCCATGGCGTGCATGAGTTCGCCGGTGAATGACATCAGCACTTTCACTTCACGGCAGACAATGCAGATGCCTTCACCCACTTGCAGAAAAAGCTGGCTGAGTTGTTTTTCGTGCATATCAGTTTTTTCCTGCCGCCGGCCGGGATGCTGTAACCGCGGCAATTTCGGCGCTGAGTTTCTCAGTGAGTTCACGCACTGCCTTTGACGCGGCTTCCGCAAATTCAACCGGAGAATCCTGTTTGAACGCGGCGGAGACTGAAAGCTCCTTCCGCAGCTTGATCTCTCCGGTCTTGCGTTCCTTCAACTGGCAGGTGATTTGAATATACACGGTCTTAGTTGTCAGGTTTATCTCAAATGAGTTCAGGGTTCCGGACAGAATGTAACTGCGTTCATCAAGCATATTGACGCCTGACTGGGAAAATGCGGTCATAAAATATCTGGAAATCATTATGTCCGGGGCCTGCACCCATTTATTGTACCCGTCAATCACAATCCGGTACTGCTCGGCCCGGTAGCGCATTTTCTGTCCGGCCCCGGAAAGATTCTCAAAGTCCTTTACCTCAATAACGGTTTTTGCCGGACAGCAGGGTCTGGCTTGCTCCAGGTCGAAAGTCTGGGTTTCATGGTATGTTTCGAAAAAGCATCCGCTCAGCAGCGGCATGGCCAGCATCAGTATTACAGCCGGATATCTGATCATAGAATGTATACTCCCGATAATTTTAATCAGGTATTTTATCCTGATATAGACTAAATTTCAAATTTCTTTTGGTTTTACGGATGTATTATGTTGCTTTTAAGATAGTACCAATGATTGTAAAAGTAAATTATTCTGATATTATATTTCCTTTTGGTTCAGTTGCCATGACAATAAAATTTTTGATTAAATGATATTATGAATAGTGAAGATAACATAAAAGAAGAAACCGGCGAACCGCTTTTGCCCAAAGTGAATTCCCCCGCCGACATTCGCGGCATGAGTGTGAGTCAACTGGAACAACTGGCTGGTGAAATCCGCGAGCTGGTGATCAATACCGTGGCCGCCAACGGCGGGCATCTGGCTCCGAATCTTGGCGCGGTGGAACTTACCATGGCCATGCATTATGTGTTCAATACGCCCGAGGACAAGCTGGTCTGGGACGTCGGACATCAGGCTTACGTCCATAAGATCATTACCGGACGCAGAGATTTCTTTAAAACCCTGCGGCAGTTCAACGGCTGCCTCGGTTTTCTTTCCAGAGAGGAATCGGAATATGATTGTTTCGGCGCCGGGCATGCGGGAACCGCAATTTCAGCAGCCGTCGGCATGGCCGCCGCCGCTGAAAAGCAGGGGCAGAAACATAAAGTGGTCGCAGTCATAGGCGACGGAGCACTGAACTGCGGCATTTCACTGGAAGGGCTCAATAGTGTCCGCGATACCACCAGGGACTTGATTATTGTGCTGAACGACAACAAAATGTCGATTTCAGAAAATGTCGGGGCCATTCCTTCCTACTTGAACCGCATTATTTCCGGCAGAGGTTACAACCGCTTTAAAGCGCTGGCTAAAATGATGTTGAAAAAAGTTCCCCACGCCTCTGAAATACACCGTAAAATCCAGCGCCTTGAGGAAGCCACTAAAAGCATGTTTCTGCCCGGCGTATTCTTTGAAGAGTTGGGCATACGTTATATCGGACCGATTAACGGACACGATTTTAATGAACTTATCAGAACATTTGAAGGGATAAAGGAATTTCATCGTCCGGTGCTGGTTCATGTCATCACCGAAAAAGGGCATGGTTACAGTCCGGCGGAAGCGGCTCCGGAAAAATACCACGGGCTGTCCGCCTTCAACCCGGAAACCGGCGAATGCAGATGCGGTTCCGGCATCTCTTATTCCTCCGCGTTCGGGAAAACGATGCTGGAAATTGCCGCAAAGCATAAGAATCTCGCCGTGATCACTCCGGCAATGAGTGCCGGAACCGGGCTCAGCGAATTTGCCGTGAAGCATCCGGAAAAGTTTTTTGATGTCGGCATTGCCGAGGAGCATGCCGTGGTGTTTGCCGCTGGCCTGGCGGCAGGCGGAATGCGGCCGGTGGTGGCGATGTACTGCACATTCGTCCAGCGGGCGCTGGATTGCGTCCTGCATGATGTCTGCCTTCAGAATCTGCCGGTGATTTTCTGCCTGGACCGGGCCGGAATAGTGGAAGACGGGCCGACGCATCACGGCATTCACGACCTGTCGTTTCTGCGCGCCATCCCGAACCTGACAGTCATGATGCCTAAAAATGAAAATGAACTGAGGTCAATGATTCACTTTGCCTGGAAAATGAAGTCGCCGGTTGCGATAAGATATCCGCGCGGCTGTTCCGGAACTGAATTTAAAATGTCCTCTCCGCTTGAAGATATTGCCGCAGGACAGGCCGAGATACTCAGAAAAGGCAGCCATGTGGCGCTGTGGGGATGCGGCCGGGAAGTTTATACCGCACTCAAAACCGCCGAAATTTTGCAGCAGGAGCATAATATTTCCGCCACAGTGGTCAATACCAGATTTATCCGGCCGTTTGACAATGAACTTCTGAAATCACAGGCGGCGATTATGCCGGTAGTTACGATTGAGGACGGCCAGACTTGCGGCGGCGTTGCGTCGCAGGTGGATGAGGAACTGATTAATTTCCCGCATAAAGGCATCAGGCATTTCGGCTGGGGAACGCAGATTGTGCCGCACGGATCGATTGAGACAGTAAGAGAGCATGCCGGTTTTACTGCTCCCGTAATGGCGGCTGAAATCGCCGGCTGGCTCGAAAAATCCGGTTCAAACTAAAGACGAATTGGAAAAGTGCTGATTGCAGGGTTATTTTAACGGACATCATTATATTTGAATTTTTATAGCTGTGACGGAGAATCTTATGAAAAACATTTTACTGGTTATGATATTATGCTGTGCTGCAATTTTCGCAGTGGCGGCCAAGGACGAACCGGCTGCAGCCGATAAAATTCGTGAACTTGAGGATCAGGATAAAAAGCTTGCCGCGGAAATGTTCAAGGTGAGGATGGAACTGATCAAAAAAGACCCTGCCCTGCTTAAACTGCATAAACAGATTATTGCACTTCACAAGGAACTGGCGCTCAAAATAGACAGCAAGAAAGAGATGCGCATTCTGCTCAGCAAAGCGGCGGACATTTCAAAACAGCTTGAAGAATTGAAAACTCCGGCAGTCCAGGAAAAAAGCAAATAGTCTTCTACTTTATCTGCATTTCAACAATTTTCCTTTGCAGTAAATAGCGTCCGTATTCATTGTGAACGGAGACCAGCAGAGCGGGGATCGTATCTCCGAAATGGCGGTCTTTTATGGCACGGGTTATATCGTTAGTATTATTGACCGCAATATCTCCTAGCCGCAGCAGCACATCGCCGCGCTCCACGTCCTTGATGCCGCTTTCCGGCAGTCCGCTGACTACCAAACCTCCGGAAAACGGATAATGCAGCGCCAGCGCCAGGTCCTTAGTCAGCGGCTGAACCGTGATCCCCAGTTTGACTTCGCACAGTCTGCCGCCATCGGCAGGAAGCATTTTTTCAACTTTAAGCTTGAATGATTTATTGCCGGCGGTGGTGATCATAATTTTATCCCCGGCCTGCATTTTCCATAATTTGCCGGACAATTTCATCAGGTCGTCCAGTTCGACGTCGTCAGCTTTGACAACCCGGTCGCCGGTGCGAAGCCCCGCTTCCCAGGCCGGAGAATCTTTGATGACATCTTTCAGGAAGATGACCAGGTCGCCGTCTTTCATCCGCTGCACCGCCGGAATGATCCCCAGCGACACATTGGCGAAACGCTCCGGAATCAGCCACGCCGCCAGTACGTTTTCCACACGCTGCAGCGGAATGGCGAAACCGATGCCCTTGGCATCCCTCAGGATCGCGGTATTTATTCCTATCATCGCGCCGGTGATGTTAATCAGCGGCCCGCCGCTGCTGCCGGGGTACACTGCGGCGTCAGTCTGGAGCAGATCAGAAAAAACCACCTGTTCATTATGGGTTACTTTACGTCCGACCGCGCTTAATACGCCTTGTGAAATGGTGCTGCCGAGGCCGAACGGATTGCCCACGACAATCACGGTTTCGCCGAGCAGCAGATCGCCGGGGTCAGCCAGCGGAATCGGCTTCAAATCGCCGTTTATCCCGTTGATTTTCAGTAAAGCGATGTCGTTCAGGTCGTCTGCCGCCAGCACCTCCGCGAAGTAACTTTTACCGTCGTTCAGCGTGATATTGATCTTGATTGCCCGGTAAACCACATGCGCATTGGTCACCACCAGTCCGGATTTATCAATAATGCAGCCGCTGCCCAGAGAATATCCTTTCTGCTTGTCGAATAATGTCTCTTCCGGAGCATTATTGAATATGCTGCCCGGATTTTCCAGGCTCTGCGGTACTGCATCGATGATCTTTTCCGTACTCAAGTTGACAACGCTAGGCAGGACTTTGGCGATGGCCTGTACTGTCGGCGTGATCCGGCTCTGCCGGGACTCGCTGTCGTCGCCGGCCGCGCAATGCCCGGACGGCGGCAGAAATGAAGCGCCGGCAAAAAATATTATTGCAGTTTTAAATAAATAATTTGATTTCATGGTTTTTAGTTGAATATTTATTGTATTATTATAACTCTAAACTAGCCTCAAGTGTACAAAAATCAAACTGATAAGAGAAAGTTATGACTACGGAAAATTGTCCGGCAGGGGAGATTCTCCTGCAAAACGCGTGGAACAGAATCGAGATTGACGGCAAATACCTTACTGAAGACGGCAGGCAGTTGCGGATTTTTTCGCCCGGCACCTGGAATGTTGAAGCCGGGCCGGATTTCACCAATGCTAAAATCAGCATTGACGGTAAGATTCTGACCGGCGACGTGGAGGTGCACGGCAGCTCTTCCGACTGGTTCAACCACCACCACGACAGGGATTCCGCCTATGACAACGTGATTCTGCATGTGGTGGAACATGAAGATCTGCCGCCGGGCAAAAGAGAGCTGCTGCCGCCGGCAATGCTTATCAAACCGGCCGGTCTCGATGCGGACGCCGATAAAATCATCTCCGGCCGCTGCGCCGGATATTTCTCCAGCCTGGAAACAAGCCAGATACGCGCAATGCTTACCGCCGCCGGCATGGAGCGCTTTTACCTGAAAAGCGGCCGGATTCTGCGCCAGATGCTGCTTGCCGGCACGGAGCAGACCTGCCTCCGGCTGATGTTCGAGGCGGCCGGATACAAGAAAAACCGCGAATGTTTCCTGGAACTGTTCAACCGCTTCCGCGAATACCCGGCCGAGCTCAGACGAGAGTTTTTTGAAGCCATTCTGTGGGGTGAATCCGGCCTGCTGCCCGATCCCGCCGTAGCCGTACTCTCTGACGAGATGCGCCGCTTCTCTGAAAACACCTGGCGGCAGTGGTGGAAAATCCGCATCGGCTCGCGTCCCGGCATTGACTGGCGGCGCAACGGCGGACGACCGGTGAACAGTCCTGAACGGCGCATTGCCGCCGTGGTCAGCCTGTACCGCACCTTCGGAGAGACTCCGCTGCGCACATTGTACATGCGTATTTCCGGCATCGCCGATCCTGAAGCGGCGGGACGGGAACTGGTAAAACTGCTTACACTGCATGACGCGCTCTGGGATAAGTACACGTCTTTTGAACTGTCCAAAAAACCAAGTCCGGGCGCGGTGTTCGGCGCGGCCAGCGCACTCGAAACGGTGGTCAATGTCGTGCTGCCAGGCATGGCGGCGGCAGCCAAAATCGATGGACGGACGGATGATATTTACGCCGCCGCGATCTGGAATGGCCTGCCGTCAACGCAGGACAACCGCATCACCCGAGTGGCTGCCGCCCGCTGGTTCAGCGAAAAGGATGCCGCGGATCAGGTTTTCACCGGCGCAGCCGTCAGGCAGGGCGTGATTCATCTGTTTCAGGAATTTTGCGACAAGTGCCATACCGATTGTAATTCATGCCTGATCTATAATTCGATGTGACCCCGGTTTCGGCAACAGGTTAAGGTTTTTATTAACTAATTACATTTCTGCAATTCCGGACACATTGGACAGTTATTGAGCACAAAATGATCAAATAATTGTCCGATATCCCGGAGCTTTTAGAGAACCTTTGAGCACAACGGGGTTCAGAATCTAACAACATTTAAAACTGCACTTCAGACGTCAGGTTAAGGTTTTATTTAACTAATTACAAAAATGGAATTTTGTTCATTCCGGAGAGTTTAGAGTCCCGTTGAGCATAATGTTTTTCATTCTTCATAAACACTCCGACACATTGGAGTCCAGTTGAGCATAACGGTTCACTACTTTTCTCGCTTTTCTCG
The DNA here is from genome assembly GCA_041665605.1 of Victivallaceae bacterium. GTDB lineage: Bacteria > Verrucomicrobiota > Lentisphaeria > Victivallales > Victivallaceae > CAIPAT01. Next base: position 74,343 of record JBAYIO010000011.1, read on the forward strand.
CTTTCAACTTTTCACTCCCGCATTCGCGGACTTCCTCACTCCGATACATTGGAGTCCAGTTGAGCACAATGCTTTCCATTCTTCATAAACACTCCGATACATTGGAGTCCAGTTGAGCACAATGCTTTCCATTCTTCATAAACACTCCGATACATTGGAGTCCAGTTGAGCATAATGCTTTTCATTCTTCATAACCACTCCGATACTTTGGAGTATCGTTGAGCATAACGGTTCACTACTTTTCTCGCTTTTCTCGTTTTCAACTTTTCACTCCCGCATTCGCGGGCTTCCTCACTCCGATACATTGGAGCCCCGTTGAGCATAACGGTTCACTACTTTTCTCGCTTTTCTCGCTTTCAACTTTTCACTCCCGCATTCGCGGGCTTCCTCACTCCGGTCGAGTAGACATAATATGGTCTTCTGCGTTTAGGTTTATTTTGTATTCCCTGTTATCTCCGCCCTTTCGGTTTGCGGAGTGTCACAATATTCCAACCATTCGAAGAAG
>JBAYIO010000012.1:0-73714 GCA_041665605.1 Victivallaceae bacterium
AGTCTTGTTTTATAAGTGTTTTCTTTATACTATTAGTGATTTTGTCAATCAAATATTTTGTTAATGATTATCAATTAATCACTTAAATTAGTTTTTTGCCGAAAATAATTTATCCGCCGCAGGCGTGAAACTAAAGCCTGGGAGCGCCGGTCGTCTGACCGGCTTTCGGCTGTTTCCACTTTGAGCAAATAAATTTAAAAAGCCGGTCAGACGACCGGTGCTCCCGGGGATGAGCCTTTAACCATAATTGTAAATCCTATTCCCAAAAGGTTAACCCAATCCTTAATTCCGGATAATAGCCCCCGGTTTTTTAATTCTCAATTGCTTCTGATTTTTCCGGTTCCCATTCTGACTCCTGGCTCCTGTCTCCTGACTTCTCTCTTTTTACATATAGTGATTTTGTCAACCGGAACGGTGACAATAAGCTCAAATAACGCGATAAAACAGGATTTTATATTTTGTGATTGCGGAGCATCTTTGGACTGCGGCGACCCTGCGCCGCTTTGGAATTGGATTGCCCCGGAAGCAGGATAAAACCAGTGAACAGCCAAACAAAGCGGCGCAGGAGTGCCGCACTCCAAAGTCAGGCCAAAGCGCCTGACAAAGATACTAAAGCCGGCCGTCTGACCGGCTTTATACCATTCAATTCCATAATCAATATCCGCCGTTGAATTTTTTCGCTTGCATTTCGCGGAACACAAAGCATGTTAAAGCGAATCCATTGCGGCAGGCGATCCGGAATGGTTAAAGCTAGTCTCGATTAAAAACAGGCGAAAATTTAATGAATTATTGCATGAAAACACAAAAGCTAAAGTTTTGTACCCCGATTGAGATTTTGTTCCAGTTCCTAAATTAAGCGCTGTTTAAACTTGTGCATGTGGGTTGAATACAAATTATCCAATTATTTTTTAATATCACAGATGCGGGATTGAAATGAGAATATTATTACTGGCTCTAATCATGATTATTCTGTCGCCCGCTTTCGCGCTGCGGGCTGATACTGATCCGGAAGATCAACATGTGAAGTTTGAAGATGTTACGGAACAGACGGGCTTGAAAAGCAAAGGTCGCTGCGCGGCCTGGGTTGATCTGGACAATGACGGCTGGGTTGATCTGATTGCGGACGGCAGAATCTGGCGCAACCATAACGGCAAATATTTTACCGACGTTACCGATATGTCGGGGATTGCCAATCATGATTTGAGTCCCTGCGTTGCCGCCGATTTCAACGGCGACGGGAGAATTGATTTGTACTTTGTAAAAGGGCAGGGGGCACTTTACCTGAATCAGGGCGGTTTTCGCTTTATTCCCGGCAAAGCTGCGGCTAATCCGTATCCGCAGTATCCCATGGCCGCCGCCGCCGCGGATCTGGACGGCGACGGTTATCCGGACTTATATGTGGCTAATTATGAAGACTGGGAGGCGCATCTATATTTCCCCGATATTATTCTGCGCAACAATCATGGTGCGCTGGAGCTGCAATGGGTTGCGTCCGGCGGACACACAATGCCCGGGCGCGGCGTAACCTGCTGCGATTTCAACAATGACGGCAAAATGGACATCTATGTTTCCAACTACCGGCTGGCGCCCAACTTTCTGTGGGTCAACTACGGCAACTGGAAATTTCTGAACGAAGCCAGGGAATACGGGTGCGCCGGAAGTGAACGCAAAGATGCCATAATAAAAAATGAACACGGCTTCGCTTACGGCAGTTCAGGGCATACCATCGGTTCCGTCTGGGCTGATTTCGACAATGACACTTATTTCGATCTTTTTGTCGGCAACTTTTCACATCCGCCTGAATGGCAGGACCGTCCGCAATTTTTACAAAACAGCGGCCCGGCGGACAAATACCGTTTTGTTGACAAAAGCGCCGCGGCGGCAATACCATGGCAGGAATCATACGCCTCTCCCGCCGCCGCGGACGTGGATAATGACGGCAGAATCGACCTGTTCTTCACCACGGTATATAAGGGCGATTCAAGCAGGCTGTTCCGCAATCTCGGCAACTGGAAATTCCGTGACGTCACGGAGGTTGCCGGAACGCGTTCCGCTCTTACTTACCAGGCGGCATTCGCTGATTTTGACAACGACGGCAGAATTGACCTGATTACCGGCGGCAGGCTTTATCGCAACATTTCCCGCGGCGGCGACTGGCTGAAAGTAAAACTTTCCGGAAAAGCGCCGGACACCATGGCTATCGGAGCCAGAGTTATAGTTGATACCGGAGATAAAAAAATTATCCGTCAGGTGGAAGCCGGCACCGGAAGCGGCAATCAGAACGAGCCAACGCTGCATTTCGGTCTCGGCAAAGCCGGCGACGCTCCGTTAAAACTCACCATTATCTGGCCGGACGGCGCCAGGCAGGAAGCATCTTCCCGCCCGAACCGGCAAATAGAAATAAACGCGGCAGCGCCGTCCGGAAAATAAACTGACGCAGGAAATAATTAAACTTTCCTTATTTCGTATCGACGCGGCTGATGCCGCTCCAGGATTCGTCCGGTTCATTCAGGAGATATTTATCACAGCGCTCGACATAAATTGCCGCGGCATGGTCTTCCGGGAAATTCTTCAGGATGGCCTGGAACATCTCCTTTGCCTTGCTCCACTCTCTTTTCAGATATGAACTGTAGGCGGCCTGGAAATCTACGGCAAGAGTATTCATGGCGGCGGAATCCGGCGAATCCCTGTCCGCCAGCAGTTCGTAAATGACCACACTCTGGCTTTTGCCTTTTACCGCGATCTGATCAAGAATTCTGCAAATGAAAATATTCTGCACATACCTGTGGGTTGCCTTGCTGATGATGATTCCGGTCTGATAAATTTTGTTCAAGCCTTCAAGGCGGCTGGCCAGGTTGACCCCGTCGCCGATGACCGTGTAATTGAGGCGCTGTCTTGACCCCATATTTCCCACAACCGTGTAGCAGGAGTGAAGCCCGATTCTGGTGTGGAAAGGATATTTCCCGGCTTTCAGCCATCCGGTATTCAATTCGCTGATCGCCTTCCGGCATCTCAAAGCCGCCCGGCAGGCCATGACGGCATGGTCATCATTGGCAATCGGGGCGCCCCAGAAAGCCATGACGGCGTCGCCGATAAATTTATCCAGGGTGCCTTTCTCGGATTCAATGATCTGCGTCACCCGGTCGAAATAATCCGACAGTTGCAGCATAAGTTCTTTGGGCGGAATGCTTTCGGAAATATCGGTAAAGCCGGCGATATCGGAGAAGAACAGCGTCAGCTCCCGGTCTCTGCCGCCGACGGTGACATCCTCGCCCGAAGCAATGAGCTGATTGACCAGCACGGACGGCACATACCGCTTGAACGCCTTCAGGCTGTTTTTCATGGTTTTAACTGCTGAATCCATGGTCTGGATCTCGTGGATGTGAGATTTTATATGCGCCCGGTTCTCCAGATTGAAGTTTTTAACTTCGAGCACTTCCTGCGCCAGCTTCTCTATCGGTCTTGATATCTGCCGGGCAAGAGTTACTGCCGCGGCCACCGCGATGAGCATGACCGCCAGCGACAACAGCAGCGTCATTCTCAGCGTATTTTTCATCGGGCCGAGAAAAACGTCTTCCGGAGCAATAAAAACGAATCGCCATGCCTTGCCGAACTCTTTGGGAAAGAGCGCGAAATACGCGAGGTATGAAGTGTTGTCAGTATCATATAAAAACAATCTGCCGCCGTTGTCTTTATATTTCCTGACGGCGTCTGTCACTTGCGGAATGTTTAATTCCTCGGGAGTCAATCTGCGGATTCTTCCGCTTTCGGCGGTCACCATCCGGTTCGGATCGGAAAAGGCCAGCAGCAGATTTTTTTCATCCACCATGAAAGCAATCCCGCTTTTACAAATGTCCGCCTTTCTGATGAATTCAGAAAGTCCGTCAAGCGTAATATCCGCGGCGATGATGCCTTTGATGCTTTTATCCTGATTGTAAACCGGGCAGGAGACTGTGATGCCCGGCTTGCCGTTTTCGAAAAAGATGTACGGTTCAGTCCAGAAAGTTTTTCCGGCAGTCCTGGCGCCGATATACCACGGTCTGGTCCGCGGATCATATTTGCTGTCGGCAAAAGACTCCTGCCGTATTACTTTTGAATCTTTGTCATAATAATCAAAAACGGTGTAGGCCTTTTCGTCCAGTCTGGAAATATGCTTGATGTAAATGTCGTCGCCGATGACGCCTGCCTGAAGGAAATTCCCCTGTTCGTTCCCGAAATAACAGAATGCTATCTGCTTCTGGGTCATGATTACTTTAAGCAGATATGCCGCCTGCCCGGTTTTTAAACCCAATTTCAGGTTGCCGCCGCCAAAAACCTCGGCCGCGATTTCCGTAGTGAACCGGGCGGCTTTCAGGTAGTTGTCGGTTTTCTGGGTGACCGACTCCGCCTGCTGCTGGAAACTGTCTTTGACCAGTTCAAGGGTTGATGTTTTGTTTTTGAAATAGATGAATGCGGTAATAATCAGCACGGTCGTAACGATCAGTGAAGTAAACACAAACACAATGTCCACATTGAAGGTTCTCTGCTTTAATAGATTCATAGGAGCGCCGCTTTCCGTGTTATTTGAAATATTAATGCCACCCGCCTCGTCTAATAAATATAACCCGCTGCGTGCGAAACTCAAACCGTGAATTACTGGATGCTTTCAGCCCGGCTTAGCGGTTTTCGCCGTATTGTCTTTCTTGAATATCAATCAGCGTCTGATTAGCGAGTTGACAAAGCCGTCTTGTTGAGGTAACGTAAGGCGTTTTTTTTGAATTTTGCCGTACAGCGGAGGAGGATATCAGGGTTGAATTCCGTCACCTGATGCGGCTTCATATTTTAACCATTGGAGAAAATAATGCGAATTATGCAGAAATCAGGGATCAGTTTCATGCTGGCGATGTTTATTATGGCAGTTTGTCACGCCGGGCCGGCGGCGGACGTCAACTGGCAGAATGACTATGCATCTGCGTTAAAGACGGCCGCCGCCGCCAAAAAAAACATCTTATTATTGTTTACCGGTTCTGATTGGTGTCCGGCGTGTAAATCGCTGGAACAGCAGATTTTAAACAGCGCGGAATTCAAGACATTCGCGAATGAGAATCTAATCGCGGTATTGGTTGATTTTCCGCGGATTAAGAAATTGACGGAAGCACAGGTACAGTCCAATGAAGCATTGCAGAAAAAATTCTGCGTCAAAGCCTATCCGACAGTGATTCTGCTTGATGCCGGCGGCAATGTTCTGGAAGAATTCGGTTACAGCGGTCAAACCCCTGAAGCATTTATTATCGAGCTTAACCGTGCGCGGATGATGGTGCCCCGGCGGGAGCCGGTGCCGCCGCTGGAAGGCAAACGCGCACCACTGGAGGTTGTCAAATTTTATGATTCCATAGTCTTTCCCCCCAAAGGAAAATCTGCCGACAATTGGAGTTATCTGCGAAAATGTTTTGACTTTTACAAGTTGCGCCTGGTGACAGAGCCGTTAAATTCGGGGGCAATCAAGCAAAATGAAGCCGACTGGATTACTGCCATGTTAACTCGCTATTTCTGGCAACCTGGCTATCTTAAAACTGCCGAACTGGAAAAATCGGGGCGAGAGATTTATTTAAAAGAAAACGCTGCGGTATCCTCTTATTTCTTGGCATGTTATTTGTGGACGTTGTCTGAACAGGATGCCAAATTCAGACACGCAGTGATGGAGGCTGCCTCGAGAAAACTTCTTGCGGATAAAAAACTGCCTGCTTTGTTGCACATGATTTATAATCACGCCACCGGAGGAGAGATTGTATCGCTGCTGAATCAAGCCATTGTCAGCGGAGAACTTGATAAGGCACCGCCGCAATTTATTTACCGCATGTTGACTGAACACAAAAACACCGCTGCGACCTTGAAGCCAACCTTGCTGCTGCTGGAAAAATCGAAAATTGATACATGGATTGCCAGGATGATTGCCGCCCAAATCGAGTTGAACATTGCTTGGAAAGCGCGCGGCGGCGGCTATGCTTATACAGTTAAAGAAAATGGCTGGAAAGAGTTTAATGAACATAGTGAATTGGCTTATAAATATTTGGAAGAAGCGTGGAAAATGCATCCGGAATGGCCGGAAGCCGCCGGGTTGCTGGTGTATGTCGCCTGCGGGTTGGATGGAAATGATATGGTGCAGTGGTTCAATCGCACAGTGGCGGCTCAGATTGATTACACTCCAGCTTATGAATACCTGTTTTGGGGATTGCGTCCGCGTTGGCACGGCAGTTGGCATATCATGCTGGCCGTCGGTCAGAAAGCCGCGGATATGGACGACACCTGGTATTATACGCTGGCTCCGCTGGCATTTGTATGGGCGGTACAGGATATTGCTGGTGAAATGGATATCGTACGGCGCCGCGCATTTTTGCGGGAGCAATTGCCGAATGTACGCCGGGTGCTTGAGAAAAAAATCGCGGCAGACCGCCGAAACAATAACTGGGTCAGCTCCCGGCATATGTATGCGATCTTGACCAAGCATCTGCTGTTATGCGGCGATTATGCAGGAGCCAAGGCCGCGCTGGCCAACGTCGCCCCAGGTGACAACGGCTGTAATACTCTAAGTGCGAATAACTATCTCACAGACTTCTGGCGGACAATGGAACTGGAAATAGCGTTGGCGACGGGGCCGTCTGCTGGAATCATAAAGCAGATTGATACTGCTATTGATGTCGGCGAAATTGAAAAGGCCGCACGTCTTTATCTAAGCTTGATAACCTCATCCTCCACGCCTATGGAGTATATCTTTCTGGAATACCGTGTCGCGCGGCTTTTCATATTGGACTGCAACACTGCCTACTCTAAAGACCGTGGTATTTTTATTTTAGCCCGTTACGGTTCGATTCCAGGGGTACGGGTGTTTTTGGATGCCAAATACGACGTGAATATGCGCGGTAAAGATAACTGTACCTTGTTGCAACGGTCATTGACTATGGATGGCAGTTTAATGGATGATCAGGAAGCTTATGCCGCATCCAAAATCTCCATGCTAAAATTTCTGTTGTCGCGCGGGGCCGAAATCAACGCTTTGTCCGAGCAAAAGTGGACGGCGCAGCATCTGGCGGTTTCCAACAAACTGCCGGTAAAGGTATTGGAGTTTATCGCGCAGCAGCCGGGAATTGATTTGAATGCCGGAGACGTCAACGTGCAAACCCCGCTGATGTGGTGTGCCATGCTGGACCTGCCGGAACATGCGCAATTCCTGATCAAACAGGGCGCAGACATAAACCGTCGCGACAACAAGGGCAAAACCGCGCTGGACTATGCCACCAGCGACCGCATGCGGCAACTGCTGCAAAACGCGGCAAAGCCGCGCTGACGGACGAACGGCGGATCAGCAACGGCCGCGAACCGCTAAACTCTTCAATTATCTGCTTGCATTTAGCACATAATTGAAGCATATTGAGTAAACATTTTTTGAAAGAATTAATATGGCAGAGATCAGGAAAATCAAGCATAGAAAGAACAATAAGCCGTGGCAGCAGGACGGCGTGAAGCCGTCTGCCGCGAACCGCAATAAACCGGATGACCGTCCGCGTCCGCAATCGCCGCGCACTGCGGCGTCCGGCATCAGTAAACCTGGAGAGACGTTCCGCCGTCCGGCGGTTCCGTCCGGCGTCAGGAAAAGTGACGTCAGGCCGTTGCGGCATGAAACGGACAACCGTCCGCGTCCGCGCTCAGGCTATGCCCCGGCGGCCAGCCGATACGAGACAGACAGCCGTCCGCGTCCGGCTTCGCCCGTGAAGACCGCTGAAATAAAACCGGAGGTCATGGGCTATGCCGAGTATGTGGGGGAAGTGTGCCGGGAGTTTCCGAATAAGGTGTTGTTCGATATCCATGCGGCCGACCCGCTGGCCGGCTTCACCTACCCGGATGAGTGCCTGATCAAGCAGAAGGCGCTGGAACTCTTCTGGAAAAAGAATGATATTCCGGGAATGCCGGAAAAAATAATTCCTTCGCCGCTGTCGCGCGGTTACCGTACCAACTCGAAGCGGCGCGTCTTATTTTACAAAGGCAAGACCTCGCTGGTACTGGAACAGAGTCGCTGCGAACCGGGAACGCTTCAGCAGTCATCGCTGGAACCGGCGCTGCATCTGTCCATCTATCAACTGCTGCTCGATCTGTTGTCCAATGTCAATTATCAGATGCTGGCGCGCAGCCTTAATTTCTGTATTATCCGCGGCTCCTACACCCGCTGTTCCGTAATTTTGAACGTCCATACCGTTGACAGTATTGTGGTGCGTAAAATCAAGCAGTTCGCCGCAACGCTGAAAAACAATGATCCGCGCATCATCTCCTGTTTTATGTATGTTGATCCCACTAAATCCGATTATTACCTGGAAAGCAAACGTCCGGAAAAAGGCGTCGCCCTGAAAAAAATGTTCGGTCCGGAAAACATCGACATCACGGTTGACGGCATCCGCCTGTTATATCCGCCGACAATATTTTCGCAGGTCAATGAATCCATGCTGCCGTATTTTACCGGCTCCATCCGGGAACTGCTTAAATTGACTCCGGATACCCGCATGCTGGATCTTTATTGCGGTTACGGCCTGATCGGATTGACTTCAGCGCCTTATGCCGGACCGGTCATCGGGATGGATATCGAAGGGCCGGCCATTCATGCGGCAATTGAGAACGCCAAATATCATTTTCCCGGCAAGCCGCTCAAATTCATCGCCAGTCCCGTCACCGCGGATTCCCTGAGCGATAAACTGCCGCCGCCCGGGCCCGAAGAAGTCGTGCTGCTTGATCCGCCGCGCAGCGGCACCGCTCATGGCGTTATCGCAACTATCGCGGAACGCCAGCCGCTGCGCGTTCTGCATATTTTCTGCGGCACCGACGAAATTCCGCGCGAACTCCAGGAATGGAATAAGAACGGCTATATCCCCAAACGTATTCTGCCGCTCGATATGTTTCCCGGTTCTCCGAATCTGGAAACCATGATCCTGCTGGAACCCAAATGAGGACATTGAATTATGGAGATAATTATGACGGCATCATTACTGGCAATGCAGACATTGGGCGGCGGAATGGCGCTTGATGTGTATTTCGGAACTTACACCGATAAAACCAAATCCGAGGGCATTTACCGCTCCACGCTGGATATGGAAACCGGCAGATTATCGGAACCGGAACTGGCGGCGAAGGTCGCGAATCCGAGTTTTATTGAAATTCACCCCGGCGGCAGATTCCTTTATGCCGTGACTGAAGGCAAGACCGGAACGGTGAGAGCGTTTGCAATTGATCCGGCGACGAAAAAACTTACGACGCTGAATGAGTGTTCGTCCGGCGGCAACGGGCCTTGTCACATTTCCATTGATCGCGGGGGCAGGGTGCTATTGGCCGCGAATTACGGCAGCGGCAGCGTGGCGTCCATTCCGATTAATGCAGACGGAACTTTGTCAGCGCCGGCCAGCATTATCCAGCATAAAGGCTCCAGTGTCAATTCCAAGCGCCAGAAAGAGCCGCATGCGCACAGCATCAATCTCAGTCCGGACGGCCGTTTCGCCTTTGCCGCCGACCTGGGACTGGATAAAATAATGATCTATAAACTGGATTCCGCAACCGGCAGGCTGGAAGCGAACACCCCGGCGTTTGCCACAGTACAGCCGGGAGCCGGTCCGCGGCATTTCACTTTCAGCCCTGACGGCAAGTTCGCCTATGTCATCAATGAGCTGGATGAGACGATAACCGCTTATGCATACAACGCTCAATCCGGCGCCTTGACTGAAATTCAGCACATATCCACTTTGCCGGACGGCTTTAAAGGCGTAAGCTGGTGTGCCGAGGTCAGAGTTCACCCCAACGGGAAATTTCTTTACGGTTCAAACCGCGGACACGATTCGATCGCCATTTATAAGATTGATCCGGAAAAGGGAACATTGACGCTGACCGGATTCCAGAATGCGGGCATTAAAAATCCGCGCAATTTCAATCTGGACCCGTCAGGCCGTTTCTGTGTGGTTGCCAATCAGGATTCCGACAGTGTCTGCACTTTCCGGGTAAATCCCGAAACCGGAGCGCTGGAACCGGCAGGCAGCCCGATAACTATCGGCAAGCCGGTCTGCGTCCGTTTTCTGCCGTAAACTACAGATTGGGCGGCAGAAAAGAACTGCCGCGATTTACAGGGGCATACCAGTCTTTTTGAGCAAATCCCTTGACATGTCCGCCGATAAACAGGACGTTGCCGTAATCAATATGATTAGGCACCAGTTGCGGGTTGGACGTTCTGTCTGAGGAAATGGCCGAGTCCGGTCGTCCGTATCGATCTGAATTACCTTCCATCATGCCGGGCGCCAGCGAAAAGTCGGTATTGCTGTCGTCCAGAGTTGTATAAGTGTTTCCGGGATGAGTTTGAAGCGTTGCCGTAGTCGGACATGTATATATCTTGTAATTGGTTAAAAAACTGTATTTGTGCAACTCTTCAAGCCCGTCGCAGGCGCCTTTCTCCGGAAAGCGCTGGGAATAGTCCAGCGAATATTGCTTCAATGCCAGTCCGATTTGTTTCAGGTGCGACACGCAGGCTATGCGGCGCGCTTTTTCTCTTGATTTGCCCAGCGCGGGCAGCAACATACCTGCGAGAATCGCGATGATGGCGATCACGACCAGGAGTTCAACGAGCGTAAAACGTATTTTCCCAAACATAAAATTCTCACCTTTTCATTTTATCTTTTTTAATTATAGCATAAAAAATGTGGAAAGGCAAGAGCTGACTGATTTATGGCATGTGCTTTTAAATCGCTTTAAGACGTGATTACAGATGATTGAACATTCTGCCGGACTGCTTCATTTAAAAATTTTCTGAGAATTGCGCCTTTCCGTCCGGAATCCCGGCCCAGATAATATGGAGCCTCCCAGCAGATCAGTTTTTCCGCATATGGCGCGGCGTTGTTGATTTGACACGAAACTCTTTCCGGCGAAGCCGTATAATTATAGCAATCTCCGTCAAGGTGATCCTGTCTTTCGAAAATCTCGATATTCGACCAGAAAATGATATTAAAATCCCGGCATACTTCCGTCCATGCCCGATAAGTTTCATGCTGATGAAGCAACTGATTGCCGCACGAACCGATAGAGTCCTGCGGAGCCATGATGTCAAGCGGAACCCCGTCCAGCAATGCCCGCCAGGAGTCTTTCATTTCATCCATTTTACCAGGAAAATACTTGGTGGCCGGAGACATCAGTATCCGCATCTCCGGGGTTTTATTTTTTATTTCACAGAAAAACTCCCGGTACACGCTGTTCAGAAATTTTTCCCGCTGAATGTTCCGTGTGCCGCAATATGCGGTTTCCGGCGCGAAATAGAAGCCGTCAAAAAGCTGACGGTATTTCAGCAGTTCCCGGTAACAGGCGCTCTGACTGCTTTTTTCCTGCTCAATAATGTTTGAATTAAGTTTTTCCTCCCAGCCGGTGACTGAACCATAACCGCCGAGAAAAACGGTCAATCCGGTTTCCCGGGCGGCTTCCAGCATGGGTTCAACGACATTCCATGTTTTGAATCCATTAAAATATTTAGACGGATAATAACATTCTCCGAGTTCATTCCAAACCGCGGCCTGAAGGATGATCGTGTCCATTCCCATTTCTTTAAGCCGGTTCAGCATGTCCGCCCATTCACGCTTTCCGTAATGCAGCGAGCAGACTCCGCGGTAATTCGGCGGATGCGGATAAACGAAAGAACCGGTTATCCGCATTTGCGGCGCCGCCGGTTTATGTTCGGACAGATATTTAAGGTTGGCCTGCTTGCCTGCGGCGATCATTGGCTCCGCGTATTGTCTGGCCTTTTGAGTCGGCAGAAATAGATTATAGTCTTCTGTATTGGCGATGATGAACATGTTTAATCCAATTCCTAATAGTTAATGCCCAGTGCAATATAATCATTGCGCGGGATATTCAGTTTCACGGAATTATTATTTAACTCAATTTTACTGCCGGTTTCGACATTTTTCACTGAGTCTGCTTTAATTCCTTTAAATGAGATGACTGTTTCCACGGCGGTCCGGTTCAGGTTGGACACCAGTACCAGATATTTATTGCCGTTCCGGTAGTATCCGGCTGCAACATCCTGTTTGTCGGAAACAATCCGGCTGTTTTCCCAGTAGGGGGTGAATTGCACTTCGGCATCGGCAACTCCGAATTCCTTGCGGAATTTCCAGGTTTTCATGACTTCCGCCGGGTTGCAGAATAACGGCCATACCAGCATATCCGCCTGCATGACCCGTGACAGCATGTCACGGGTGGTGGCCGGATTGGTCATTATGTCTTTCTGATTCTTCAGGCATGGCAGCCAGATCATGACCGCACCCCATTGCTTCCAGTAACATTCTGCACGCACCCGGTCCATCGGGAGCGCATAGCTGTAATAATACAATTTGTCATTCTCCGGCGGCAGATATTCCGGATTGTTGAAGAAATAACCGGAATAAATCTGTTCGCCGATCAGCATCGCGGTATACATGCTTAAATTCTGCACCGTGTGCGTGGCTGAACAATGCGCGATTGACCACGGCAGTTCCTTATTGTTCCGCATCCAGATATTGTAGGTGATGCGTTTGATCATGTTTCTGCTGCCCAGCGCCTCAAAAGTCGGGCGTCTGACGCCTTTGAAATCAGTATAGCCGCCGCCGCTGGCTTCGCTGGTATTGGGAATCGGCTGGGTTTCATCCATATACATGCCGTCAATGTGGCCCATGATTTTTGCCCATTCGTCAACGCACCATACCATATAATCCGCCCACTCGGAATTACATGACGCCCGGTACATCTGATGAGCGCCGCCGCCAGGCCGTCCGGGTTCGGCAGCCCACTTGTCCTGTACCGCCAGCGCATCGGTATTAACCTTGCTTTCGTCTTTTGTTTCAAAATGCAGTCTGGTCCAGTACGGTATGATTTTTCTGCCTTCAGCCATATCTTTGCTGATTTTCGCTTTAACTTTATCTACATTCAGGGCTCTGGTCGGTTCCGGATCAAGGCTCATATAGCGCCATTCGTTGGGCCAGTAAATCAGATAATTACCGCGAAGGTCACCTTTGAATGCGTCATATTGAGCTGTGACGGTCATGCCGCGCCATCCGGCGGGCATGGGCTTGACCGGAGTCGCCATCAGGCCGAATTCATAAACCAGTTCCTTGCTGCCGCCGTAAGGAATTTCCGCAGTTGCCAGATTCAGATTGAGATTAACTGTACCGTCCGGGTTTCTGACTGCTTCGATCATATCATTGCGATCCTTGGGCCACCAATACTGTTCCGACTCGGCGAACCATAGCAATCCGCGGTCATTATTGCCGATCCAGACATTAGTCTTAAAGCCGCTCCTGAATATGGTGCCAGGCTTTTCGTCCAGTTTTATGGAACAGGAATTTTTCGGCAGATCCTGCGATTCGTAAGCAGTCGGAGCTCCGACATAATGAATAAATGCGGCAGTTTCCTTCGAATACTGAATTGAAGCGGTAAGTTTGCCGATCTTTTTTCCGGACGGTAATATTACCAGTTTGCAGAACATCATGCCGTCATATTCAACTGCGTATTCTATTGAAGCTTTTATTCCTTTAAATTCGCCGGACTCGCGCTTCAGCATTACCCGTCCTTTATTTTTTTGCAAAATTGCCGGAGATTCAAATGTCAGCATTCCTTCCTCTCCGTTGACTTTAATCTGCAGCTTCAGCGGAGCGGCAAGTAAATGTCCGGCATTTGACTCAATCGAATTAAGCGGCGAGCTGCCGCTGAAATCATAGCTTCTGCCCCATACGCCAACAGTATTATTTTCAATTGTAACCGGGGTCCAGGGCGGCAGGACAGTTTCAGGCGCAAGCGCTTCCATTCCGATTTTGGGTCTGGTTTTGAACCATGGACTGGGCGGAGCAATTGTCTTGCTGCCGATATGCGCGCTCTCTTCGTTCGAAACCTGTATTTTTAAATTCGGCAGGCGTTCCTTGGCAATGGCTTTGACTTCCGCAGGCGCAAGCGCCGTATCGAAAATGGTAACATTGGCGATAGTGGTCCGGCCATTGCTCCAGCCGAGAGATTTTGTCGCGGGACCGACAGTGAAAGTCGCCGGCCATTTTTTAATTTCCGGAAAATCGGCTGACTTGCATTTTACGCCGTCAACATACAGAGTAACCGTCTCAGGAGTGTAAACAATCGCCACATGATGCCATGATTGTTTCTCCCAATCTTTTACCGGACAAGTCAGAAAGACCTTTTTCCCGGTCTGGAACAGTTCCAGATACAGGGCCAGTCCGCTGGTCTTGTATTTATACAAATACATTTTAGCTGTACCGGCATCAGTTGTTCCGACTGACTCCAGCAATGTGTGAACGCTGTTGTCATTCCATTCCCAGTCGAACGCTTTGACTGCCATCTCAATTGTGCCGGAACCGGCCGGCAGATTCTTGTCAGAATTGATTTGAATGGAGCTTCCCGCCTGGCCGGTAAGCAGACCGAGATTGGTATGCGCCATGGTGTCGAAATCAAAAACCGGTTTGTCTGTCAGCAGAGTTTTAACGGCGGTTGATCCGGCGGTTTTGCGCGGAATTACCTGGTCCAGCGATTTGGTCATATCCAGTTCGAAGCAGATTGAATCGGTGATACTTTTTGCCGCCTTTTCATTTTTGACTGCTGGTGCAGCAATGTTTTCATCGTTCAATGCGGTTGTTTTCAGTAAGGATGCCGCTTTCACTGTATCGATTACGACGCTTTTCCAGTTTTCCGCAGAAGCGCTATAGCCTTTTAGAATTAACGCGTACGCTGGAGATTTGTAACCGGCGGGGTATGCTGCCGGAGTGTCCGACATTACGTAAAACTTGTTGTATGCTTTTTTCACTTCCCAGAAAGCTGTTTTGCGGCTTTTTCCTTTAATCACTTCCGGGAAAAACATCAGCAGGCCTTTGCCTGCCGCAGCATCGTAATTTGCCGCCCATTTTACATCTTCCTGCAGATGCCAGCGGCTGGCGCCTTCAAACTTGCCGTCGAACTCTCCGCTTAACGTTTTGCCTGCGGCGGTCTCCGCCAGCCACTGGGTAGTTTTATTTGACCAGCAGGCTTGAAAGATATACAGCA
Source organism: Victivallaceae bacterium (assembly GCA_041665605.1). GTDB lineage: Bacteria > Verrucomicrobiota > Lentisphaeria > Victivallales > Victivallaceae > CAIPAT01. The sequence continues at coordinate 15,067 of JBAYIO010000012.1, forward strand.
ATTGGATTGGTTGATCTTTTAATGCGACGAATCTTTTCTGTTCGACTATGCCATCATCTGAAACCGTGATTTCAATCTGGAACTGAAGATTATCCAGTTGCGAAAGTTTGTACATAGTGATTTTAGCCGCATCAACGGTGCTGCCGGGGGCCGGATTTATTTCTTTGCCGTCTGCCGTGAATGAGATTTTAATAACTTGTTCGCACCCGCCTTCGGTATGGCCGGAACCGATATATTTTCCGCTTTGAGGGGCCATGACCGTACCGTAAAATCCGGTTGGTGTTCCCAGGCGACAGTTATCAAATTCCACGCTGCGGATGGTATAGCGCAGCCCGGGATTGATGCTTACCCGGTATGCCCCGGATTTCAGGATGATGTTTTGGGCATCGCTGATTTCTGCCGATGCCGCAGCGGCATTCAAAGCCAGCAGACCGGCGAAAATTAAAAATGTTTTCCTGCTCATTTGTCTTCCTTAATTTTTTAAAATATGTCATCAAAAGATATTGAGGACTATTTTGTGTTTGATCTGTCCCATACATTTTTATTGCCTACTTGCGCGGCCCCGGAAACGCTTCCGATCTGCAAGTATGGATTCAGCGGATTGGCGCACTTTATTGAAGCAATATGACCGTCGGTCCAGGAGATGTTGATCGAGAACGTATGTCTGGCATAAGCGCCGCCGCCGACGCCGCCGGAGGTAAGATACCAGGAATTCACCCCGTAATTGCCTTCGTCAACATTCCCGGTGGTAAGGTTCCAGGTGTCGCAAAAGGCAAGTGTTTTGGACGGTTGCCTGATTTGGTTTTCCATGGCCGGAATATACATATAGTTGGAGGCCGTCACCGTACCTCCGTTTTGATAAAAGTAAGAGGTGCCGATGTGATGGTAATTGTAACCATAAGCAATGGCTGATGAATTGGCAAGAAAACGCTTGGGGCAGGACGGGCATTGGAAAATCTTGTCATTTTTCACATAATTATCAATCATATAATTATGCCATTTGTAGGTGCTTGCCTTGTACGGATAATTTGTCGCCGGAGGGAAGTATCCGGTCCAGTCATTCCGGTAAAACGCCGTAGTTGTTCCAATCTGCTTGAGATTGTTGCCGCATGATGAAGCTTGCGCAGTCGCTCTGGCCTTATTCAGCGCCGGCAGCAGCATGGCAGCAAGAATAGCTATGATAGCTATGACAACCAGCAATTCAATGAGCGTGAAACAGTTTCGAGCGAACCTTACCGTCTTCTCTTTCATGATACTTCTTCCTTTCTTTAATGATGATTTTATTATAAAAGCATTTACGTCTAATATTTCCTTAGTTACATAAATCTGCTTCATGCTGATGCATTAAGCAGTTAACTAATTTTCCTTATGCTTTCTCCCTGGCGGATTACCGGTTCGACAATCAGGCCGGTTTCAATTTTTTCGCCGTTCAGCAATTTGGCGACGAGAGAGAACAACTGCTCGGACATTTGAACAACCGGCTGCTCCACCGAAGCTATTTTGCCTTTAAAATCACTCACATTTACCGTGTCGAATACCGCTAACGAGATATCATCCGGAATTTTTCTGCCGGTATTTTTGATGTATTCAAATGTCTGCCGGTGAAATACTTCACCGGCCAGAAACAGTGCGGTCATATCCGGGTTTGATTCAAATAAATTCTTCAATCCGATGCTGATGTCTGAAGAATCCATTACATGCAGGACAAGTTTTTCATCAGGTTCGATTCCGGCAGCATACAGCGCATCGCAAAAACCGCGCCACCGTTCTGAAAGATAGCGGTAAGGCAGATCTGACGTGATGCAGCCGATTCTGCGATGACCCGCATTAATCAGCCGGCTGGTCAATTCCCGCGTGCCGGAGTATTGATTTATGGAGACAAACGGCAGCGTCGAGCCGTACAAATGACGGTTGGCCACGACAATCTTTATTCCTGAATCTGCCAGCCTCTCTATTTTAGAAATTTCTTCGGGAGATGGGCCTATCCATATAATAGCGTCAAACTTTACGGAGCAACGGCCTTGAGCTTCAATATCATGCATGTCTTCATCGCTTAAAAATCTGACATTGTAATGACGGGTGGCGCCGCTGTTCAGCAGACTGTTCAGAAACGAGGTAGTGAAATAGCTTTGAATCGTATCCAGCGGGACCCCGTAAACCGCAATCACCCCGCTGACGACAGGCGGCGGCATTACTTCCGCTTTGGGTGGTTTCGCGGCTGTGGCTTCAGTTACGAACCAGCCGCGACCGGGAATGCTGGTTATCAAGCCTTCTTCCGACAGTAACTGCAATGAGTTTCTTGCGGTGTGCCGGTGTATGCCATATTTTTTGCTTAAGGAATTTTCGGAAAGGATTTTGCTGCCGGCAGTCAATTCGCCTTGCTTGATGGCGGCGGAGATTGACTCCTTCACCTGCAAATATATCGGTTTCATATTGTTTTTATCAATCAGCGCATTCATTGTCTATACCTGTATATGCTTGTATGTATCTATAGTATATTGTATGCCGCCGGAATTGTCAATACTGCTTTATAAAATATATTCAGATTTTATTTTCTGCGGTTAATTTAACAACTTCCCAATACACAGTCCCAGTCATAGACCGCGGTTATCTGCTGTCCGGGTTCAACTGTCAGGAAATCGGCATCGGGCCAATTGCCGTTGACCAGATTGCGGATGATATTCAGGGAACCTTGCAGCAATACGAATTTTCTGCCTTCGGCTTCGGCCTTTTGTTTGAAAACCTCTATTTTTTCAGGGAAGTGAATTTCCGGGATGTCGATGAATACGGCCCGGTCTTCCATGCCTTCCATTTTCGGATGCATGGAATCCCATATATATTTCGCATCGTCTTCGCCGTACTGTTTGACCAGTTCGGCGTAAGCGTCGCCGTACATGATCTGCCCGTCATCCTGGCGCACAAAATATTCGCCGCGTTCCATATAGCCGACGGAACTGAACGGAGTGCTCGGGTTGTCCTGGAAATTTTCCTTGAATCTGGCTTTGTCGCCGAGCAGGATGGTGCAGCAGTCATGAGCGCGCGGAATGATCAGTCTGGTTTTAGCCGCATGAAGGCCTTTGGCGGCGTTGCCGCAAAGCCCGAACCCCAGCAGAATGGCGTCATAGTGTTTTTCGGCCTGTTCCGCCCGGTCAATTCCGGCTTGAATAGTTTTATGCAGTTTATCGCAGTGGATATGTTCGCCCAGTTCAAAAAATTCCAGATCAATCGTATGCGGACTTTGCGCCGCGCAGTAACTGAGTTCCCGGAAAAAAACATTGCAAGCTATGATTTTAAAGTACATTTCATTAACTCTTTTTGCTATATTAAAGCTATTGCATTTGTTAAATTGCAGAATTCAGATTCAAGCTTATGCCCAGCGAAAATGGGGTTTGATGTGACGTTTGGCGCAATCGGTCAAATATGAATTGATCAAAGTCTGATATGGTGTTCCAGTTTCTTTAGACAATATTTTGAAATACTCCACAGTTTCCGTTTCCAGCCGGATAGTAACCTGCTTTTTCAGTTTTGCCGCATAAGGATTCTTGATTGATTCGCTGAAATCATATTCTTTTTTCATAGTTGAAAATTCCTGTATTGCCTGGTTTCGTTTCGGGTTGCTTTTCTTGCCGATATAATTCTGATGGTGTTTGCGTTTTCACGGTAACAATGACATACCAGCAATAAGCGCAATGAACAATCAAGCCTCAGCAGAATAAAACGGTCTTCTTCCTCTGAATGTTCCGGATCAAAAATCACCCTGCCGTGTTCATCCGCAAATGCTGTACTGGCTTCGTGAAACGTAATGCCATGTTTACGTTTATTACTCTGGTTTTTGTTCTCGTCTCATATAAATTGTATCAATTTTTTACCTGAAAATTGTTCTGTAATATAATTATAATGTATTTACACATAATGTCAACCCTACTTACTCTAAAACGCATAGTCTATGCATAAAAATATCGTTATAATATTTTTCATCAATTCTAATCTTCACCTTATTTTTATAGAATCACCGGTGAACTGTAGATACGGCCTTCGGCATCATACAGGTTAAAGTAGTAAGCGGTCGCGGCATACGGGATTGAGGCAGAGATTACGGATTGCCTGGAGTCCATGGTTGCGGCGACGGTATTCCAGGTCCGGTCCTGCCACATGCCGGAGGCGCGGGTGAAGTTGAACTCAGCTTTGACTATCTGACGCGAACTTTTAAATGAAGCCGAGGCTGTATTATTTTTGGTTTGGATCTCTCCGATAAACGGCGGCAGTTCCCCGCCGGCGATCACCGATTGGGCAAAGTCGAAGATTTCAGGAGGGTTTTCGCCGAGTCCGCCGTGACCATGCGGCATTCGGACTTGAATGGAAAGACGTTTTTCGCCTTTGGTCAGCCGGTACGATTTCTGCAGCGCTGACAGCGGAAACGCAAAATCATTAGTTCCGGTAACCCAGAGGAAGGGCATGGCGGCGGCTTTAAGGTAAATTGCCGGGTCCCACAGTTTCAGCCATTTATCAATGAGTTTTTGATCATCAGTCAGCCGGTTGTAGAGGCCGCAGCATCCGTCGTCAAGAAAACCGCAGCCGTACACCGGAACGGCGAAAGCAAAGCGGGGGTCGATTCCGGCGGCGACGCAAGTCAGAACACCGCCCCAGGAGATGCCAGTCAGTCCGATTTTGTCTGGATTGACCTCAGGCAATGAGCGCAAAAGGGAATGTCCGAGTACTACCGAGGCTGCCGCATGATACATCCATTGTTCATGTGCGGGTTGTTCCGCCTGGGCATAGTTGCCCCATCCCGCCGGTCCGGAGTGTGCATGGCGCGGCCAGAGGTTCTGACAGTGCGAGCTTTCACTCCATGCCGGAACGCCGCCGCAGGTATCCATGGCGATCGCGGCATAGCCTCTGGAGTTCCACAGTCTGATCCAGTCGCCGAAAGCGGTTCCGCCGCCGCCGTGAACCAGTACGATGCCGGGAACCTTTTTCTTTTTTGTCGCGCTGGCCGGCATCCCGTACCAGGCGAAAATACGGGTAGGTTTGCCATGATACGGCAGTCCGTCATAGAAGACAGGAGTCATGCCGGGATAATTGAACCCCGGCGCATCATAAGTTTCCGGCGTTTTAAAAAGTTTCTGGATATTCCACATTTTCATATAAAGCATCTCCATTTTTAGCGCTTCTAATTTACCCCCTGAACATCATGAATCAACAGAAGCTTTAAAACTTATGTTTCAACACTTTGATTTCATCGAATTTGTATTAAATTGTATAGCTTGATTTATATTGATAATTAACCTCACAGGAAAATAAGGCCGTAATGAGTAAAGATAAACTGTTGATGTCAGGCGACGAAGCAGTTGCCCGCGGAGCCTGGGAAGCCGGAGTAAAAGCCGGTACCGGCTATCCGGGAACTCCTTCAACCGAAATACTGGAAAGCCTCCATAAATATGCCGGGGTGGAATGCGAATGGAGCGTGAATGAAAAAGTGGCCCTTGAAGTCGGACTTGGCGCAAGCTACGCCGGAGCCAGGGCGCTGGTCACCATGAAACATGTCGGGGTGAATGTCGCGGCGGACCCGCTGTTCACCGCCGTCTATACCGGAGTGAACGGCGGACTGGTCATAGTCACCGCCGATGATCCGGAAATGCATTCCTCGCAAAATGAGCAGGACAACCGCAATTACGCAAGGTCGGCGAAACTGCCGATGCTGGAACCGGCTGATTCGCAGGAAGTAAAGGAATATACCATAAAGGCTTTTGAAATCAGCGAAGAGTTCGATACACCGGTATTTTTGCGTCTGGTAACCCGGATCGCGCATTCCATGACAGTGGTCGAACCGGGCGAACGCCATGAAAAAGCAGTTTCCGGATTCACCCGTAATCTGCGGAAATATGTAATGGTTCCGGGGTTTGCCAGGGAACGGCATAACGTGGTTGAAAAACGGCTGATTGAAATTGAGAAAAACGCCGGCAGGATTGGCATGCACCAGATCGACAATCTGCCTGAAGGTCATGCCGGGACAGGTATTGTCACCGCCGGTATCTGTTACACCTATGTAAAGGAAGTATTTCCGGAGATGCCGGTTTTCAAGCTGGGGATGGTTTATCCGCTGCCGGCAAAGGAACTGCTTGAGTTTTGTGCAAAATTCGATGAAGTGATTGTGATTGAAGAGCTTGACCCGTTTATCGAAGACTATTTGAAAGCCAGAGGAATTAAGACGCGCGGCAAAGACATATTGCCGGTTACCGGTGAATATACTCCGTCCATGCTCCGCAAGGCGTTTGGCGGAGCGAAGCAAAGCGCCGCTGCGGCATTGCCTTTCGCGCTGCCGTCCCGTCCGCCGAGCCTTTGCACCGGCTGTCCTCACCGGACCATTTATGAAATTCTCAGCAGGATTGGAGCGACTGTCTCCGGCGACATCGGCTGTTATGCGCTTGGCGCACTGCCGCCTTTCCACGCTATGGACACTTGCGTGGACATGGGGGCAAGCATTACCGTGGCGCAGGGCATGGAAATTGCCATGGGCAGGGAGAAAACAGCAAAAACGGTGGCGGTAATCGGCGATTCCACTTTTGCCCATTCCGGCATAACCGGGCTGATAAACGCTTCGTATAACAAACGGAATACCTTGAATATCGTGCTGGACAACGGCACGACCGCGATGACCGGCATGCAGCCGAATCCGCTTACAGGCAATACCATCAGCGGATTGCCGACCTGGACGCTTGATTATCGCAAGCTGGCCGAGGCGGTCGGGCTGAAGGACGAGAACATCAAAATTGTCAACGCATATAAAAAAGCGGAAGTGGAGGAAGCGTTGAACGAGTTAATTGAACGCAACGAACTTTCGCTGCTGGTGATTAAGGGCCCGTGCATGATTAATCAGCGTAAAAAGAAACAAGCGGCAACGGTTGACGGAGACAAAATATAATGCAGGATAAAATAACGAATATATTAATGATCGGCGTCGGCGGGCAGGGGACGGTACTCTCAAGCAATATTCTGTCGCTTGCGGCAATGTTTGACGGACATGATGTCAAGAAAAACGAAATTCACGGGATGAGCCAGCGCGGCGGTTCCGTATTCAGCCATATCCGCTTCGGCAAAAAAGTTTATTCCCCGGTCATTCCGGAAGGTGAAGCCGATGTGCTTTTTTCGCTCGAAGAAATCGAAACATTGCGCTGGCTGCAATTTCTGAAACCGGCAGGTTCAATTATCTGTCTTGATGAGAAAATCCTGCCGTCAAACCAGACTGCGTATCCTGAAGGCACACTGGAGTTTCTGAAGAAAAACTACAAAAACCTTTACATTATGGATCCTCAAATATTGAAAAAGGAACTTAATAATGTCAAAGTGCTGAATGTGGCATTATTGGGCGCCCTGTCAAAAATGATTGATATCAGTGACAATTCCTGGATCAAAGCCATCCGCGAACTTGTTCCCGCAGGTACTGAAGAATTGAACATAAAAGCTTTTGAAGCAGGAAAGCAATTATTGTCATATTAAGGAGCAGATATTATGTGGAATCCGGAAAAAGAGCAGATGCCAGTCCCGCAGCTCCGCAAAGAGCAGAGCGCAAACCTTAAAGCGTTGATCCGGCGCGTATATGACCGGGTTCCGTTTTACCGCGAGAAAATGAATCTGCATGGCATCACGCCAGACGATATTACCAGCATTGAAGATATTTCCAGACTGCCGTTTACCAGCAAGCATGAAATGCGCAACGTTTATCCGTACGGGCTGCTGGCGGTGGACCGGAAGGAAATCGTCGAAGTGCATACCTCTTCCGGCACCACCGGCAAACCGGTAGTCGACGCCTATACCCGCAACGACATTGAACTCTGGGGCGAAGTCATGGCCAGGACTTTAGGCATGGGCAATATTGACAGCTCTGATACCGTTCAGAATGCTTTCGGCTACGGCATGTTCACCGGAGGCATGGGAGTACATTACGGAGCACACCGTATCGGCGCCACAGTTCTGCCGGCATCCAGCGGCAATTCAAAAAAACAATTGCAATTGATGCAGGACTTCGGAACAACCGTTCTCACCTGCACGCCGTCATACTGTCTGTATCTGGCCGAGTTTGCCAAAGATCAAGGCATTGACATCAGCAAACTGGGTTTGAAAGCCGGTTTTTTCGGCGCTGAGCCGTGGAGCGACAAAATGCGCCGGGACATCCAGAATAAATTCGGCATAAAGGCATTTGACATTTACGGGCTGACTGAAATCATCGGTCCCGGCGTTGCCGCGGAATGCTGCGAGGCAGACGGGCTGCACTTCTTCGAGGATCATTTCTTCCCGGAGATTATTGATCCGGAAACCGGAGAGTCTTTGCCGGATGGCGAAAAAGGCGAACTTGTTATCACTACGCTCACCAAAGAGGGCACGCCAGTCATTCGCTACCGGACGCGAGACATCACTTACCTCATGCGGGAAAAATGCCGTTGCGGCAGAACGATGCGCCGCATACACCGGCTGTTCGGCAGGAATGATGATATGATGATCATCCGCGGGGTTAACGTTTTTCCGTCTCAAATCGAAGAACTGCTGCTTTGCATTGAAGGCATTGAGCCGCATTATCAGATCGTGGTTGACCGCAAAGGGATGCTGGATACCATGGAAGTGCACGTCGAAGTCAATGAAACTATTTTCTCGGATGAAATCCGCAAACTGGAACATCTGGAAAAGACCATCACTTCCGAAATACGCAACACATTGGGGATTCAGGCGCTGGTGAAGCTGGTTGAGCCCAGAAGCATCGCCAGGTCGGAAGGCAAGGCCAAACGAGTTATAGACAACCGCAATCTTATCATAGAGGCTTGAAAATGATTATCAAACAGCTTTCAATTTTTCTCGAAAACAGAACCGGCAGAATCCGGGAAATCGCAGCACTGCTTGCCCAGTCCAATGTAAATATCCGTGCGTTGACCCTGGCCGACTCCTCAGACTTCGGCATAATGCGACTCATCGTCGATAAGCTTGATACGGCGCTGAAATGCCTGAAAGAGAATAATATTTCCACGGCATTGACCTCCGTGGTCGCCGTGGAAGTTCCGGATAAACCGGGCGGCCTCGCTGAAGTAATGAACATTATCAGCGATTCCGGCTTCGATATTGTCTACATGTATTCTCTGCCCGAGAAGAAGCATGACAACGCAATAATGATCATGCGTTTAAACAATACCGAAGAAGCCGCCGGCATCCTGAAGGAGCAGGGGCTCAGCATTCTCAAGCAGGAACAGGTTCTCAGTTTATAGTCCGGCTGTTTCCCGTGTTGTTCCGGCTGTTTTGCGCCGCTTAAAGAAACGGAAAATTTCTCCCCCCCAGAGGACGATGGAAGTGGCAAGCGTAATCAATATCCAGTCGGAAAGCTTAAGCGGGACTGCCCGGAATACTTTGCCGCCGAATTGAACGACCAGCACCTGTCCGACAAATATTATCGCGGCGATCAGCAGGAATGTTTTATTATTTGTCAGGCCGCTGAACGCTGAACGGGCTGAACCGAGACAGCGGACATTGAACAGGTTCCAGAATTGCATTATCACAAAGACGCTGAAGAAGATCGACAGTTCGCGCGGACTGAGCAGGTCTTCTCCGGCGGCGGTATTATGTCTCATAACGATCAGCATGCCGATAAAGACAGCCAGAAACGCCGCGGCTGTTTTCAGGATCAACCCGGTCATGACTGGAGTCACAATGAAGTCGCCGCTTTTTCTAGGCTGTCGTTCCATCACTTCCGGATGCGGCGGTTCGGTGGACAGCGCCAGCGCGGCGAAAGTGTCCATAATCAGATTAACCCACAGCATCTGAATCACCGTCAGCGGCAGTTCAACCCCGATAAACGGTCCGAGCATGGCGATAACCAGCGCCGCCACATTGATGGTCAGTTGGAACAGGATGAAGCGCTGAATATTCTGGTATAGCGAACGGCCCCACATGACAGCGTTGACAATGCTGCTGAAAGAATCATCCAGCAGAATAATCGCGCTGGCTTCCTTGGCCACGGCAGTCCCGGTTTTTCCCATGGCGATGCCGACGTCGGCATAGTTGAGGGCAGGGGCGTCATTGGTGCCGTCACCGGTAACGGCAACTATCTGGCCGGAGGCTTTCAGTGATTTAACCAGCTTCAGTTTATCCGCTGGCCGGGCACGGGCCATGATCAGGAGACGAGACGAGACGGCAATTGCCTCCTTTTCCGGCATCGCCATGAATTCCCTGCCGGTGATGATTCTGCCTTCGGCGTCCTGATCATCCCACAAGCCGATCTGCCGGCCGATCTCTTTGGCTGTTTCCGGATTATCGCCGGTGACCATTTTGACCCATATTCCGGCTTTGCGGCAGGCGATAATTGCCGGTGGTACCTCAGGACGAACAGGATCGGCGATTACGACAAACCCCATCCAGGTCATGTCAACAGCAATATTCTCAAGGTTATCGTGTTCCTTAACTGCCTCCAGGCAGGCAATACCCAGCGTCCGCATGCCTTTAGCCTGATATTCCTTTAGTCTCAACAGTAATTGTTCGCGGCCGCCGGCAGTCAAATCTTTATTGCCGTCATGCTCTTTGATTGAAGTGCAGCGCTCCAGAATGATTTCCGGCGCACCTTTGACATACAGCACGGTTTCGCCGGTTACCGCTGAAATTCCTTTGGTGCCCATGAATTTCTTTTCAGTGGAAAATGTCCACTGACAGGAAATTTTGAATCCCTCGCGGATAAGCTCATAGTCCTGCTTGCAGGCATTCAGCCACAACAGCAGCGCGCCTTCAGTGGGATTGCCGATCGGCTCCGGTTCGCCGGGCTTGACTGAAGACAGATTGGCGGTGGAATTCGCCGCAATCGCCTCGGCAATCATTCTGCCGACTGGTTCATTCCGCGCCTCTTCCATCGTTCTGCCGTTAAGTGCTGGAAAATCAGCTTTCTGAACTCGCATCCGGTTCATGGTCAAAGTGCCGGTCTTGTCGGTGCAGATAACCGTTGCAGCGCCGATAGTTTCGCAGGCATGCATTTTGCGGACGAGGTTGTTGGCGGCAGTCATGCGGCGCATGCTGTAGGCCAGACTGAGCGTAACACTCATTGCCAGTCCTTCCGGCACCGCGACCACAATCAGGGTTACGGCAACCATAAAGAAGCTGATGAATTTCGGCACCGCGGACGGCGACAGCCAGTTATTGATATCCGCCGGCAGTTGTCCGGTAAAAAAAAGCACCGTCAATCCGCCGGAAGTCAGCAGCAGGCTGATTACGAGCACCGCAAGCCAGGTGTTGATGCCTTCTTTACGCAGCCATCCCGGCTGTTCAGCCCTGCCTTTCAGCAATTCAATTCCGTTATACACAACTGGCAGCCAGACCTTGATCATGGCGACAAGCATGCCTGTAAGGAGCAGGCCGGCCACAGCCCATTGCCCGGCAGTCTGGGTAATGTCCCCTTTGAAAACGCTTCTGACAATCAGAGCGGAGAATGTAATCGCCGAAACCCCGAAGCCGAGCACGCTGATGACCTTGCCGAGCTTTTCAAGCTGCCGGTTCAACGGGGTCTCATCCTTGACCTGCTCGGAAGCTGCCTGCGCGGCGCAGCCGATCTCGGTTTTAACGCCGACTGCGGTTATCCTGATATATGCATGCCCGTCCACCGCCAGAGTGCCGCGAAGAACGTTGTTTGACGGGTAAACAGACTCTTCAATTCCGGCTGATTCCGGACTGCCTGATGCAGCTTTTACTACCGGTTCGGATTCACCGGTGAGTCTGGACTGGTCGACCTGCATATTTACCGCTTCCAGTATTTCACCGTCAGCAGGAAATTCTTCTCCAAGCTCAATAAATATCACGTCATCCACCACCAGTTCTTTGCGCGGAACCGTGGAAAACTGCCGTTCGCGAATGGTCTTAATCGGAATGTCGTCGTTGACTTGATTTAAAATATCGAACTCTTTTTCAGCACGGAATTCATTCAAGAACGCCAGCAGAGTCGCCAGCAGCACGGCGGCAACAATACCGGAACCTTCAATGAATTCGCCGGTGCAGATTGCAATCAGCGCGGCAATAATCAATATCCTGATAACAGGATCATGAAATTTAGATAGAAACTGTTTCCACCATGGTTCCCGCACCGGCGGCGGCATAATGTTCGCGCCATATTTTTTGCGGTTCTGAATTATTTCATCGGATGATAATCCGCTGAATCTTATATTTCGTACTGGATCAGCGATATCCTGCATTACCCGGTATCCTTTTAAATTAATGATAGCGAACTTTTAAAATACATTTTAAACATTATGCATTCCGGTTAAAGAAAAATGCTGTTACCTGACTTTTCTTTAAAAATACTTTTTAAGCAGCGTTGTCAAGGCAGCTTGCTTGAAGGGTTTTGCGATGTAGTCGTTGCATCCTGCCGCTATTGCCTTTTCTCTATCACCAGTAAGCGCAAAGGCGGTCTGTGCAATAATGATCACATCTTTATTGAATTGCCGGATTTGTCTGGCGGCTTCGTAGCCGTCCATTTCCGGCATCTCAATATCCATCAGCACCAAATCGAGTTCAGGTGCATTGCGGCAAGTTTCAACAGCTTCCACTCCGGTTTTTGCTTTTAAAATCTCACTGCTGAACTTTTTCACTGTCAATGCAAACAGCAATTGCGATTTTTCGTCGTCTTCGACAATCAGGACTTTCAGATTTTTAATTTGCGGCTCTTTTTTATCCGCCGGAACAATGTTTTTGATTACTTGCTTTTCTTCCGGCTCCATCCTGCCGGGGATGGTGAAATAAAATATCGAGCCTTTGCCGGTTTCACTTTCCACTCGAATTTTACCGCCGTGTTTTTCCACGAATTCTCTGCAGAGCAATAAGCCGATTCCGGACCCGAGTTCATTCTCCGTACCCTTTCTACAGGTTTTTACATCAATCAGGAATAATTTATCAATCATTGCGCGACTCATTCCAATACCGGAATCCTTAATGGCTATTTCAACACTTTTGTCACTGGCAATTTTAGCCGAAAGACTTATTCTTCCGCCCTTGCGGGTAAATTTAACGGCATTTGAAACGAGGTTGCGGATTACAGTTTGAAGCATGTTGCTGTCGGCGAAAATCATTATTCCATCAGGAATTTCGCAGATGATTTCAATTCCTTTATCCTGAGCCGGTTTCAGTATCATTGCAATACTTTCATTTACGTCCGGAAGCAATGGCGCAACCTTCGGATGGAAAGAAATCAATCCCTGCTCTATTCTTGCCCATTCCAGCAGATTTTCGAGAAGGCGGAAAATATTTGCGGCCGAATCTCTCATGTCTGCCGCTATTTCCTGTATTTCGTCCATGGTCAAACGTGACACTTTTTCCGCCATTACTTTTGTCAATCCTAAAAAGCTATGGAACGGGCTGCGCAGATCATGGGCGATAATTGAAAAGAATTTGTCTTTTTCCGCGATGACTTTCGAGAGTTCCTCGTTTTTAAGCTTTATCTCTTCCTCCATCATTTTGCGGCCGGTGAGGTCAGTTGCAATGCCCAGCAAACCTAAAACTGTCCGGCTACCGGGTTCCGCGAAGATCGGAGTTTTAACCTGCCAGTAGACGTGCCGCCCGCCTTCTTTATCGATGGCGTCCAGTTCTCCGGCTATCTGCTCGCCCCGCAATACGGACGAGTCAGTTTTCTGAATACGTTTTGCGGTTTCCGGAGCGAAAAAACAAGTGTCATCGCGACCGTCCAGTTCCCCGGCTGCGCAACCAAAAAATTCCAATGTCTGCCGGTTGGCATAGATGTAGCGTAACTGAGTATCCTTAATGAAGACATAGGCCGGCACATGATTAAGCGCCTTGCGGAAGCGCTCCGCGTCTGCCAGCGCCTCTCTCAAATTCAGCTCCATCTCTTTGCGCTCGGTCAGGTCAATCATCGAGCTTACCAGTAAATCATCCCCAATAGTGATGCCGGAGACCTCCATTACCCGTATCGTTCCGTCCTTGCAAGTCACGTTACACTCAATCGGTTCGATATACGTATGTTCACGAGCCGCCTTTGCGACCGATTTATTCCATGTTTCGGTCAACGAATGCCTGTAATTCTCGTCAGGGTAAGCCCGCCGGAACCATTCATCGGCAGTCGGGATATCGGCAGCCGTGTAGCCGAAAAGTTTAGCGAAGCGTTTGTTGAAATAAGTTATAGCCCCGTTTTTATTGACGAACACCAGCGGTACGGGTACCAAGTCGACCAGAGAACGGAATCGTGCCTCGCTCTCCCGTAACGCGTCTTCCATCACCTTGCGTTCGGTGATGTCGCGTATTGTGCCAACCATCGCTATTGCCTGGTCATTATCATTAAATTTTAGCTCCCCTATTCCATGAACCCAGCGTTCCGCGTGATCATGCTGCCGGATAATTTTATATTCTTTATCAAATTTGCTTTTATTGCCTATTACTTCCTGAATAAAATAATCAGACATGATTTTCTGCCATTCAGGATGGATAATTGATGTCCAGCCGGTAAATGATTTGTCAAAATCAGCGTCAATTCCAAAAATACTGTCAAGAACTTCAGAACTATGCCATCTGTCAGCAGTAATATCTAAAGTATAGGTCCCAAGTTTAGCAATAGTTTGAGTTTCTTTTAGAAACTTTTCACTTTTTATCAATGCTTCATTTTGAACCTTGCTGTCGGTGATATCATTAAAGGTAACAGCAAACTGATTTTTCCGCGGACAGAATGCCACGACGCGATAATGTCGTTTTAATGCACCTGCGTAGTGTTCAAAGCTGAAGGGTTCTCCGGTTAAAGCCACTTTCCCATAGGTTTCAATCCAGAAGTATTCTGTTTCCGGCAGAAGAGTTAAGACGGTTTGGCCGACGGCATCTGCTTTTTTGAGTCCAGTCAACGTTTCGAATGCCGGATTCATGTCCAGAAAACAATAGTCTATTGGTTTGCCCGATGTATCACAGATAATCTCGTGAAGCGCGAATCCTTCCTGCATGGAATTGAAAAGTGAACCGTATTTCTTTTCATTTTCCCGCAATGCTTCTTCCGTCCGCTTGCGCTCGGTGATATCCTGTAGCGCTCCCTGCACTTTAATAATTTTTCCGTTATCATCTTTAACTGCTTTCCCGATAGTTTGCACCCAAACCCTTTTTCCGCTGGTTGTGATAATCTCCATTTCTTCATTGTAGGGGATTCCATTTCTCACGCAATCGTCAAATATTTTTGACAATTTATCACGCCATTCCGGAGCGTAGAAGCTGATTCCGTCTTCGACTAACGGCGAGTATCCGGCAGGCGCTCCATGTATAGCGGCCACTTCATCAGACCAGGTAACACGATTTTCTCCAAGATTGACGCTCCATCCTCCCAGTTTTGCTACTTCTCCAGCAATGCGTAAAAGACTGAGGCTCTCTTTAAGTTCCTCCTCAGCTTGCTTGCGGTTGGAAATGTCCTGGATTACGGTCATTAAATAGTCAACCGCGCGGTCGGCGCGGCGCACACATTGAACGGCCAGGAGGGTAAAGACCGTATGCCCGTCTTTGTGGATAAAGCGTTTATCCAGCGTATAGCCGTCAATCTCGCCTGCCAGTACCCGGTTGAGTTGCGTCAAATTAGCAGCCAGGTCATCGGGATGAGTCAGTTTGGCCCAACTAATATGTGTTAATTCGGCTTTGGAATAGCCGAGCATGTCACATAGCGTAGTATTGACGTCGATCCAGGAAGTGTCCGGCAGCGAGATGGCGCGCCCTTCCAGAGGCAATTCAAAATAACTGCGAAAACGAGTTTCGCTCTGGCGCAGGGTTTCTTCGGCCTGTTTACGTTCGGTGATATTTCTAGCTAAAACTGTGACTCCGATAATCTCTTTATTATCATTTATGATAGGACTGTAAAAGCTTTCGTAGCATGCATGCTTGACATCACCGTATATTCGCACACTTGAATGGGACTCACCCTTCAGAGCACGGTCATAATTCTCCTTAATCCTTTTTCTGTCATCTTCTGAAGTGACACATTCCAGAATATTCATTCCTAATTTGATATTTTTATTATATCCATCCTTCATTGCGCCTGAATGGGCTTTATTAAAATACAAATAACGGTAATTCCGGTCAACTGAAAGAAGGATGGAATCTTTCTGGCTTTCCAGGCTGGCCACCAGAAGCAACTGGGATTTCTTAAGCGCTTCTTCGGACTCGCGCTGGTGCATGGCAATGGCCAGGCTGTCGGCCATTTTTTCGAAATGTTTAATCAGACCGGGGGTGAAACGGTCCGGACGATGATCGTTGAATTGCAGCAGGCCGAAAACCTTATTACCGCTGCGCAGCGGTATCAGCGCCACCGATTCATATCCTTCCTGGTTGCACCGGTTGCGCGTATGCGACTGGCGGTCCGCTTCGGTGGTCCCGGCCAGCAGGGCGCTGGTGGTGTTGGTCCAGAAACTGCCATGAGCAGTAAAAAAAGGCTTGGAAGGATCGAAACGGCCGCTCAGGATGTTGCCGCACATACACTCAAGTACGGGGGAGCCTGCGCTGTCACACTGGATTTCACCGTTCCTGTTGTATGCACAAAGGTAATTTTCCGCTTGAACGAATGTGGACGGGAAACCGCGGGTCTCGCAATACGGGTAATCGTCCCCGTCGCGCAGGCGAATGCCGACGGCTTCGCACCCGGACCAGTCTTGCAGTGACGCGGTAAGTTCCGAGATAAGCTTGCGGAAATCCCCCGGCGTATTGACCAGTGTGATCAGGCGCGCCGTCAACTCGTGCGCCTCTTCCTGAAACTTGCGCTCGGTAATGTCGCTCAGCACGATGCGGCACACGATGCTTCCACCGGTATCCGCGGTTGTCGTGGACGCCAGATGGCCCCAGAATATTGTGCCGTCTGTTTTTATCATCCGCAGTTCGCAGGTCTGCGGTTTTTCGCTGTTAACAAGCTGTTTGCGAAACAGATAGTAAATATCCTGGTCTTCTGCAAGGATGAACCGGCTGAATTGCTGCTTGACCAGCCTGCTCCGGGGCACCCCCAGCAGCGCGGCGGCGTTGGTGTTGGCTTCCAGGATAGTCAGTCCCTGCTCGCCAAGTATAAAATATCCCACCGGGGCCATATCGTATAGTTCGAAATAGCGCGTCCACATGACATCCATACGGCGCAGTTCTTCATTCTGCATTTCGAGTTCGATCTGATGCACGTGCAGTTCGTGAATAATCTTTTGCATATCTTCCGGCGAATTTGGTTCCGGCCGGGGAGTCGTCTTTCTGGAGACAATCTCTTCTGCCCGTTTGCGCAGTTCAGCCGACTGTCCGGCCTGGTTAGCCTTGGTTTTCATTGTGCCCCTCTGTCGTTCGACTACTCTTCAGATTCTATCGACCGTTCCGTTGTCACAATACTATACATTCACCCAAACTGAGGAACTATATGCAAATTGATAACTGACTGATAGAAAATTCCATTTTCATACTGTGAATATAATAATTGCGCGGTGCAAATATTGCAAGATGAAATATTGAGAATAACCCAAAAGATCATTATGAGGAACGTTATGCGGTACTGAATGTACGCAATCATGAATGAATTACAGGAGATATTCTCTTTTTTCAAAAGTATTTTTTCAGCAACGCAGTCAATGAGATCCTATTGAACGGTTTGGCAATATAATCATTACACCCTGCCGCTATTGCCTTTTCCCGTTCGCCGGCCAGGGCATAGGCGGTTTGTGCAATAATAATCACATCCTTATTAAACTGCCGGATCTGTCTGGCGGCTTCGTAACCGTCCATTTCCGGCATTTCAATATCCATCAGCACCAAATCAAGGTCAGGGTTAATGCGGCAGGCTGCAACAGCTTCAACACCGGTTCGTGCTTTTAAAATTTCCCTGCCGAACTTTTTGACTGTTATAGTAATCAGTATTTCTGATTTCTCGTCATCTTCGGCAATCAATATTTTCAGCGGCTTAATCTGATACCCTTCCGCATCTGCCGGAATAACATTCACAGTCACATTTCTTTCTTCCGGTTCAGTATTATAAGGAATGGTGAAATAGAATATTGAGCCTTTGCCCTCTTCACTTTCCACCCGGATTCCGCCGCCCAGCATTTCCACATAAGCCCTCGATATGGACAAGCCCAATCCGGCGCCCTGGAAAGCTCTTTTATCGCCGGAATGCACCTGAATGAAACGGTCAAAAATAGCCTCCTGTTTGCCTTTGGGAATTGCAATTCCGGTGTCTCTTACAAAAAATTCAAGGTATTCGCCCTGTTTCTCATAGCCGATTTCAATAGAACCGGCCAATGTAAATTTTATGGCGTTTTTAACCAGGTTGGTAAGAACGGCATAAATTTTTTCTTTATCGGTTTTTATGACAGCTTCGTTTGAGGGTAAAGGCGTTTTAAAGGAAATCCTGATTCCTTTTTGCTCGACTTCCGGTTTAAAGAAGGAATAGATGTATTCTATCTGCTCATTCACATTTGTTTCTGAAACTGAAACGGGCATTTGTCCGGATTCGATTTTAGAGATACTGATTATATCGTTGATCGTATTGAGCATGCGGTCGCCGCTTTTTTCAATTATGCTGATATACTGCTGCTGTTCCTCGCCGGTCAGATGCGGTTCTTTAAGCAGTTCGGTAAATCCCAGAATACCGTTCATGGGCGTTCTGATCTCATGGCTCATATTGGCCAGGAAGGCTGATTTCAGGCGGTCGCTTTCTTCCGCCTTCTCTTTGGCTTTGATAAGTTCTTCTTCCGTGCGTTTTAGTTCAGAGATATCCAGTATTATAGCCACAAGATAATCGACCGATCTGTCGGAATGACGCAAGCATTGAACCGCCATGTGGGTAAAAACGCTATGGCCGTCTTTGTGGATAAAACGCTTATCCAGCGTATAGCCTTCGATTTCGCCGGTCAAAAGTCGATTGAACTGCGTCAAATCGGCGGACAGATCGTCAGGATGAGTCAGTTCCGTCCAGGTCATCTGTGTAAATTCGGCTTTGGTATAACCGAGCATATCGCATAACGTGGTATTGACATCCATCCATCCTTTATCCGGCGAAGTGATAGCGCGTCCGGTGAAGGGCAGTTCGAAATAACTGCGAAACCGCGCTTCGCTCAGACGCAAGGCTTCTTCGGTTTGTTTGCGCGTCAGCGCCGCCCCGATGTGCAGGGCGATTCCTTCGAGGATTTCAACCGTGTTCAGGGTGAAGCATCCTTTGCGCCGGTCGTTAAACTGGATCAGCCCGATAATCGCATCCTTGTTACGGATGGGCACCAGCGCCACGGAAGCATACCCCTGGTGAATACATTCGTTGCGCGGCCGCCACCGCGGGTCCTGATCGGCCGGAATGTCCAGAATCGGGAATGAATTGTTCGTCCAGAAGCTCCCGCCCCGGGTGAATAGCGGATTGGACGCGTCGGTCTTGCCGGAAATAACCAGGCCGCAGGTACATTCAAGATTGATGTTGCCGTCTTTATTCCGGCACACTCCGCCAGCACCGGAACGCTTGATCAGCGTGTTTTCTTTGAACAGAAAATCACCGGAAAAACCTTGCTGGACGAAATAAGGGAAGTCATCTCCTTCTTTCAGACGGATGCCCACGGCGTCAAAACAGGTCCGCGTTTTCAGTATGGCAAGTACCCGCCGGATTGAGTCCTGAAGATTGCCCGGTTCATTCAGTATATTCAGTATTGCCAACCCCATTTCCTTATATGTATCGGCCCGTTTGCGCTCGGTGATATCATTAAATGTCCAAATTCTGCCATAATATTTTCCATCCCTGCCAAAAACCGGCGCGGAATATCTGTCCAGAACCATCCCGCTCTTAAATTCGATCTCGTCACTGCTGATTTCGTTAACATGATTATTCAGATACGTGATTTTTTCCAGAAATTGTTCCGGATATCTGGTTAAGCTTACAACATGCTTAAGCAACGAGGTGTCATCTTCATCAGACAGAATATGCGGCGGAATATTGAACATTTCAATAACTCGCCGATTAGTCAGCACGCGCTTATTATTTTCATCTATCACCAAAATTCCATTGTTCGAAGCGTTCACCTGCGACTCAAGTAAAGCTGTTTTTGATTGTAACGCCCCCTCCGTCAGCTTGCGCCCGGTGATATCGCGAATAAAAGCCACAATCCTGCCTTCGTCCGGCCGGTACTGAACGCTGGATTCGACATCGAAAATGCTTCCGTCCTTGCGGCGGTGCCGGGTTTCAAAACGATCTTCGCCCTGCGTCGCAAGCTTCCGGATGCGGGCGGCAATATCATCAGGCGTTTCGTTAACCTCCAGATCGGAAATATGCATGTTCAGCAGTTCCTGCGCACTGTAGCCGCTCATCCGGCAATAGGTTTCACTGACTTCCAGCACACGTCCTTGCATATCCACAGCCCAAAAACCGTCCATGGCCGTCTGAAGGATAGTACGATACCGTTCCTCGCTGTTCCGGAGTTTCTCTTCAGTCTGTTTGCGCTCGGTGATGTCGTTAAAGATAACCGCGAATTGATTTTTTTGCGGACTGAATGCCGCGACTTGATAATGTCGGTTTAATGTACTGGAATAGTTTTCAAAACTGACGGGTTCGCCGGTTAAAGCCACTTTGCCATAGATTTCAATCCAGAAGTATTCTGTTTCCGGCAGAATTGTTAAAACGGTCTTTCCGACAGTATCTGCTTTTTTTAATCCGGTCAACTTCTCGAATGCCGGATTCATATCAAGAAAACGATAATCCATTGGCTTGCCGGAGGCATCGCAGACAATTTCGTGAAGCGCAAACCCTTCCAGCATGGAATTAAAAAGAGAACTATACTTCTTTTCACTAGCCAGTAATGCCTCTTCCGTCTGCCTGCTACTAAATACAGCGTCTTTGGTCGAATTCTCACGGTCTGCTTCATTACTCATTTGATTTCTTTTCGTCCTCTCGCTGCCAGACTGTCCTGCCAGCCCATAATCACTTTGTTAATAATAGTATATATTATGATAATCAAAAAACCAAATGAAATTTTGCAATATAAATATCCACCATTAATATGCCAGTTAATCGGGATCGTTGATTCTGAAAGACCAAATCAGGCAATCCTGGGCGGCGGGAATTGCATTTCTCTGATTTTTTTAATTTTTTTTTATTCCACAACATATTGCGGTGTCATAAAACCGGCAATGGTAAATCATGGGTTAAATCAGTTTTTTACGTATCCGGCAGAAATACTGATAAAGTCGCATCTCTTTGCTTTTTAAACACTTGATGACATATTACTATTATGCGAAAACTCGTAACAACAGTCATATTGTCTTTATTCTGCGGCGGATTTTATCCGGCCTGCAGCGCTGTTGATTTCATAGCCGCGCAATTATCTGACCCGGCGGATATAGAAGCGATTCACCAGTTATGCCGGAATTACAAAAGCTGGCAGGAACAGGCGGATGAGTCAGCACGCCAAATCAATGAGCTTAAAGAAATATTAAAATCAACTGATAATGACAGTGAAAAAGCGGATATACTGGACGCGCTGGAAAATGAAAAGCGCCAGATGTCCGGCTTGCAAAAGAATATTAAACAGGGACTCAAGGCCGCTTACGGCGAAACCCGCAATCTGTTTCCGCAGTTTAAAAACGATGTTGCCCGTCCGAGCCTGTATGATCCTGCCGGTTACGATCCTGATTCGGCGCGGATGCTGGCAGAGGCCAGAAGACTTATCGCCGAAATTCGCAGCGTAAACAGTTCAATCTATCATGCTGACGGTTCCAATGCCGCGAATCCGATCGAGAAAAGAGTCTGGCAGGATACGACATCCGCCATTGAAAATACCGGAAAAACCCTCGCTCTCGGGCTTACCAACTTTTTCATCCGTCAGGATGGCAAAGGACGGCAGAAACCGGATTACTTGAAAAATGCCGAACCGGTTCTCACCATAGGCCCGTTTCAAAAAAGAGGCAAGGGCGGTGACGTACCGGAAGGCAGTCAGACTTATATTGACTTTTATGCATTGAAAAAGCCGCAGGATAATCAATACGCATCTGTATCATATTGATCAATAAATTGTAATATTATAAAACCAATATATGGTTTTTGGTTAAATTAAATATTACTTATAATACATAAAGCGATAATTCCATGTCGATAAAATATGAAGAGATTGTGCCGTGGGGCAGAAATTTTGATGAATATAGACGGATGTTCGATCTTAGCGATGCTGAATTAACTCAAAAAATTCTAGGTTGCGGTGACGGTCCGGCCAGCTTTAACTTCGAATGCAACAGCCGGGGTGGAAACGTTGTCTCGATCGATCCGATTTATAATTTAACGCAAGAACAGATTCAGCGGCGGATTGATGAGACCTGCAAAGAAGTTTTAAGACAAACGGCCTGTAATAAAGAGAAATTCATCTGGAACACCATTACATCTGTTGATGAACTCGGCAGAATCAGGCTGGAAGCAATGAAAATATTTCTGGACTCGTATGAAGCGGGCAAACGCGACAGGAAATACATTCCGGGCGAATTGCCGTATCTGCCGTTTGCGGACAAAGCGTTCGATCTTGCCTTGAGTTCGCATTTCCTATTTTTATATACGGACAATCTATCTTATGCCTTTCATGCAGAAGCGATCAATGAAATGCTGCGAGTAGCCGGCGAGATAAGGATATTCCCTTTACTGGACGTAAACGGCGTAAAATCTCCTTATGTTCAAAAAATTCTTGCTGATTTTAAAACAAAAACAATAGAAATAAGAAAAGTGAACTATGAGTTTCAGCGCGGCGGCAATGAGTTGTTGATAATCAGATAAGTCTTACTATGTATTGAAAATTATATTAATTATTTTTTTTGTAAAACTTTTCATCACAATAATCACAAGCAAAATATAATATATATACTATTTTAAAGACCTAATCGATTCAGTCCTTTAGTTTCGGGTCCAGTGTGTCGCGGAGTGCGTCGCCCAGCATATTCAGACAGAGGACTAGCAGAAACATAAAACCAGTGGCGGCGGCGACTTCCCACCAGATGCCGCGCCAGAGGCGTTCCTGCCCGTCGGCAATCATTACGCCCCAGCTTGGAACTCTCTGAACGCCGAGTCCGAGGTAACTTACAATGACTTCAGTCATGATCGCAAAGGCGAAACGCATGGTAAAATAGATGATAACCAGATGAAACAAGTTCGGGATGATATGGCGTGTAATGATGCGGATGGAATTCTGTCCGGCGACCTGCGCCGCCTGGATGTAACCGCATTCACGCAGTTTAAGCGTTTCCCCGCGGACAACGCGGCAGAGGCTGACCCAGCCGGTAATCCCGATTCCCAGATAAACCGCCATCATGCCGGGGTCGGTATTCAACGCTGCCGAAAGTGCCGCAAACGACGAGGCCAGAGGCGGATACAGGAAGCCTTTAGACACCAGCAGGGCGAAGGCCAGAATAAAAAGCAGCGTCGGCATGGAATCGAACGTGCTGTAAAGCCAGACGACCAGTTCATCGATCCAGCCGCCGAAATATCCGGCAACCGTTCCCAGCAGAACTCCGATTACAGCGGAAATCAGCGAAGCCAGCGCACCGACTTTGATCGCCGTGGCGGTTCCCGCCAGCGCCCGCATGAATACGTCCCGCCCCAGATAGTCAGTACCCATGAGATGCCCGGACGAAGGCGGCTGGAAACGTTCCGCCATCTTTCCAATGTCATAGACCGGCTGGATATTGACTTTCCGGCAGTAAATACTGTACCCTTCCACTCCCAGCGCCATCACAAAATAGGCGGCAACCACAATCAGGCAGAACAGGGAGAGCTTTTCCTTGCACAGTCTGCGCATTACGTCTTTGAAATATAATATATCAGAATTCATTCTTTATTACTGCAATCATCGTTATCTTTTTTATACAATCTGGTCAAATGCACCTGGAGCAGAGCGATTTCCGCCGGAGTAACGCCGTCGATCCGCCCGGCCTGGGCGAGGGTGGATGGCGTTACTTTCTTCAATTTCAGACGCGATTCGTTGCGCAATCCGTTGATGGCATCGTAATTGAAGCCTTCCGGGATGCGCCAGTTTTCCAGCTTCTGCAATTTATTAATCGAAGAATCTTCGCGTTCCAGATAACCTTCATAATGCGACTGTACAACCAATTGACGGAAAGCTTTTTTCCCGTTATCAGTGCTCAGATCCAGTCCGATGTCCACGGTATTGAACGGTATATCTGTTGCCGCCGTGTAAAGCCCCTTGAACTGCTTCAACATATCCCAGGCGGTTTTACCTTGAATGCGCAAGGCTTTTACAGCGGCTTCACATTTTTCATAAAGCTCCTGATAAACTTTAAAGCTGCGGTATTTATTTTCCGGCAGAATGCCGTTTTTATAGGCGAATTCGCAGAGCCGCAGATCTGAATTGTCCTGACGCAGCCGCAGCCGGTATTCGGCGCGGCTGGTGAACAGGCGGTAAGGTTCGACGATTTCTTTCGTCACCAGGTCATCAATCATTACTCCAATGTAAGAAGAGTCGCGCGCCAGTTCGACCGGTTCCAGTCCGAGCGCTGAGCGGGCGGCATTCATGCCGGCGACCAGTCCCTGGCCGGCGGCTTCTTCATAACCGCTGGTGCCGTTGACCTGGCCGGCAGTAAACAGATTCGGCCATTTTTTCACGCTCAGAGTCCGGGTAAGCTGATCCGGGAAAACAAAATCGTATTCAATGGCGTAAGCATAGCGGGAAATTTCGGCATTTTCCATGCCTGGAATTGAATTTATCAACTGTACCTGCACCTCCGGGGGCAGACTGGTGGAAATGCCGTTAATGTAATATTCGTCAGTAAATTCGCCCTCCGGCTCCAGATAGAGCAGATGGCGTTCATGGTGCGGGAAACGGACAACTTTGTCCTCAAAAGACGGACAATATCGGGTTCCTATACCTTTAATTTTACCCTGGTACATCGGCGACAGATGCAGATTGTTCCGGATAATTTCAGCCGTCTGCTCAGTGGAGTATACCATCCAGCAGTTCATATTGCGCTTTTGTGCACGCGGCAGATAGTCGGCCGGCGCAAAATAACTGAATTGCTCATCAACCTCGTCCGCCGCCTGAAATTCCATTTTTGAAAAATCAATAGTTTTAGCCAGGATGCGGGGCGGGGTACCGGTCTTCAGCCGTCCGAGCCGGATGCCGAGCTGCTCACGGATAGCTTCCGACAAACTGACGGATGGCGGGTCTCCGGCTCTGCCGCCGGGAAAACTGCTCATTCCGTAATGAAGTGTGCCGGAAAGAAAAGTGCCGGTGGAAATCACCACGGATTTAGCATAAAACTTGTCACCGAAATCGGTTTTCACGCCGCGGAGTCTGCCGTCTTCGATGATGAATCCTTTAACCATTGCCTGCTTTACCGACAGGCGGGGCTGGCGTTCCAGCACCAGTTTCATTCCCCGCTGATAACAGACTTTGTCGCATTGAGAGCGCGGCGACCAGACTGCCGGGCCTTTGGCTGAATTCAGCATCCGGAACTGGATAGAAGCGGCGTCAGTAACCATGCCCTGTGCTCCGCCGAGGGCGTCAATCTCCCTGACCACCTGGCCTTTGGCAATGCCGCCGACCGCCGGATTGCAGCTCATCTGCGCAATGTGGTCCATATTTACCGTAATAATCAGGGTCGCGGCGCCTGCTCTGGCGGAAGCCAGCGCGGCTTCGCACCCGGCGTGGCCGGCCCCGATTACTATTACATCAAATTCTTTTTCATTTTTCATTAAATAAAACCGTTAATTATTCAGACAAAATCAGCAAAACATAATAAAGATTCTTTTCTGTTCAAATCAAATTTTTAAGGATAAATTAGAAAGTAATTTGCCTTATTTTTATGATGCAGTATTTTTCCATATAATAAATTATAGCAAAAGTGTACTGGATTAAGATGCAGGATTTTGATGTATGCATACCGCAGCCGCTGCAAATCGTCCTTGACGATGTCGGCTGGTGGTCGGGAACAAATGATTCGCGGCAGAACGGGCCGTACAGAACAGGGATCAGCCGCAGGCATGTCCCGGCGGACTATCTGGCGATTGCCGAACTTGGCAGACAACTCGGAATGCGGCCGCAGGCGGCGATGATCCTCTGCGAGTGGGACCGTGAAAACATTCTTAAAAACGTCCCGTCAGCAACCTGGATGGGGAAAAACTGGGATAACAGCTTGAATATCGGACCGCAACTGGATGAAGCCGCGGAGATAATCCGTACCAATAACAAGTATTTTGAGTTTACGCTGCATGGGCTCGGTCATGAATTCTGGCATAAGGACGGAACTTTCAGCCGGGCGGAATGGGCGGATGATACCGGCCTCCGGTCTGAGAATGAAATCAAACTTCACCTTGATTACTTTTACAAGATTATGGAAATGAACGGTCTGGGCGGATTCCCGAAGTCCTTTGTGCCGTGCGCCTTTAAATACATTTTCGGCGGAAATAATATTCTTACCCGTCTGCTGAGGGAGGCTGGAATTGAATATGTTTCAACAGGTTTTAACTGCATGAAGACATTTGAAACTCCACAATTTGAGTTGTTCGGAATCGACGATTCCATGTTTGTTGTTGAACGCGGCAATGAACCGGGAGTTGCCTGGTATTCGATTGGCGGAGATGTTCCTGATAAAATGATTGAAGGCTGCATCTGCGGACTGCACTGGCCCAATATTCTGCATGAAAATCCGGAACGGAATATGGAAGTAGTTGAGCGCTGGGTTAAATATTTTGAAGACCATAATAAAGTTTTTACGAAAATACTTGCGCCGGATACTTTGCATCACCGGGCCCAACTGGCGTACTGCAACTTAACTGATTTACAGGTGAAAGATGAAATATTGATCCTTGACTTCAGCCGGTTTTTCAGGCTTTTTGACCATCATTTCCACGAAGGGATGACACTAAGGCTTAAAAATACCACCCAACACGAAGCTGTTTCCGGTGATGCGCGGCTTGCCGTTCAGAAAAATGCGGATTCCGGTTTCACCGTGATTAATATAATTTTCGATGACTGCCGGCAGCACCGGGTAAAAATAACATTGAAATAAAACTGCGGCTGAGCGGTCAGGCAATTGATTTTTGTGCTTGCAGGAAATAATGTATTTCCGCACAGAAAATAATGATGAAAGAGGAAACAATGGATCTTTTTTCCGAAAAAAACAATTCCGGACCTTTGACCGAGCAGACTTTGCGCGGGGAAATTGACCGGATTGTTTATGAAAATGAAGACAATTCCTACATGGTCATGAAGATACGCGACAGTCAGGGCGTGGAGCATACCGCAGTCGGAAGTGTTTCCGGAGCTTATCCGGGGCACAATATTGAAGTCGTCGGACATTGGGAGCAGCATCAGGAATACGGACGGCAGTTGCGGATCGAAAACTTTAAATTTGTGCTGCCTTCAACCCGCGAAGGCATTGTCAAATATCTCTCTTCAGGCATAATTCCCGGTATCGGCCCAAAACTGGCGGAATGCATAGTCGAACATTTCGGCGATAAAACACTTGAAGTTTTAAGCCGCTATTCCGCACGGCTGAAAGAAATACCCGGCGTCGGCAAAAAAAGGATCGAAATGATCCGTGACGCCTGGCAGAAGCAGGCTTCGCGCAGCGATATATTCATTTTTATGCAAAGCCTCGGGATAACGATGGCATATTGCCGCAGGCTGTATAAACAGTACGGCGATGCGACAGCGGAAGTGATAAAAACCAATCCCTACCGGCTGGCCGACGAGATTGACGGGATTGGTTTTATCATGTCCGACCGCATTGCCGCTTCGCTGGGCATCGAAAAGAATGATGTGGAACGGCTGGCAGCCGGGGCGTATTATACCATGAACCAGTTGATCCAGGCAGGTCACTGCTGCTATCCTGAAGCCGATTTCATCAAGATTTCCGCTGAGACGTTGAGTGTAAATGAAGCTGAAGCCAGACTGGGAGTTGAGCGGGCAGTCGAAAAAAAGCAGATGGTTATCACCACCGCGCCGGACGGCTCCTGTATGATATATTCGACAATTCTGTACTGTGCGGAAAGAGAACTGCCCAGGCATATTGCCGCGCTGGCAAAAGTATCCAGACATCGGGGGGAATTGATATTGAAAGTTCCGCCGCGTCCGGACCTGAAACTCAGCAATGAGCAATTGACGGCCGTTGAACAGGCGGGGCATTCCGCGCTGAACATCATAACCGGCGGTCCCGGCGTGGGTAAAACCACCGTAGTCGGGGAAATCGTCCGCCGGGCAGTTGCCGCCAAACTTAAAGTTTTTCTTGCCGCGCCGACCGGACGCGCAGCGAAAAAAATGTCGGAAGCAACCAATTTTCCGTCCAGAACGATTCACCGCCTGCTCAAATGGGAACCGGTGGAAAAGACTTTTGTTTACGGACTGAATTATAAACTGCCATGCGATTTATTAATCGTGGATGAAGTTTCGATGCTGGATATTCAACTGGCGTTATGCCTGTTTCGCGCAATAAAACCGGGGACCACTGTAATTATGGTCGGCGATGCAGATCAGTTGCCGTCTGTCGGTCCGGGACAGGTGCTGCACAGTTTTCTGAATTGCGGCCTGTTTGCGGTAACGCATCTGTCAAAGATATTCCGGCAGGGAGCGGGAAGTCAGATTATCACGAATGCGCACAATGTGAATCACGGATTGATGCCGGAACTGGCAACTACTCAGAAAGACGTTCTTGGTGATTTTTACTGGATTGAACAAGACGATCCGGAAAAAACAGTGGAACTTATCGTAAAAATGGTTAAAGAGCGTATTCCTGAGCGTTTCGGGCTGAATCCGGTCAACGACATTCAAATATTAACGCCGATGAACCGGGGAACCTGCGGCACGGCGGCAATCAATGAAATTATGCAAAAAGAATTGAATTCCGGCAGCAAGCCCCAGTTTAAGGCCGGGGAGCGAACATTCAAAGCCGGAGACAAGGTCATGCAGACCAGCAATAATTACGATAAGAATGTTTTCAACGGCGATATGGGCCGCATCGCGAAAATCGACATGCACGAAAATCGTTTTGCGGTGATTTATGACGCAACGCGTCTGGTTGAATATGAGTTTTTCGAGGCTGACCAGTTGACTTTATCCTATGCAATAACCGTGCATAAATCTCAGGGCAGCGAATTTCCGGCAGTAATTATTCCGCTGCTCACCCAGCATTATATGATGCTGCAAAGAAATTTGTTATATACTGCCATGACCCGCGCCAGGCAACTGCTGGTACTGATCGGCAGCCGGAAAGCGGTGGCTATGGCGGTAAAAAACAGTCGTCTTGAACCGCGTTTTACTTTGCTGACGGATTATTTAAGAGAGATTGCCGTAAAAAGATAGGGGGGCAGATATGTTGAACGAAAATATAAACTTGCAGACGCCGGTGCAGATTCCGGAAGTTCCTTTTTCCGGATTTACCACAGCAAGTGTTGTCTGCGGAACCGGGTCGTGCTTTGCGGAGAATCTGCTGTCGCTGCTCTATGGCTGCGGTTTTAAAGGGAGGCAGAATCCATGCGGCACGATTTATAACGCAGTATCATTGGCGGAACCAATTGTGCGTATCGCGGAGAACAGGTCATATGCGGCGGAAGATTTTTTTGAATATGGCGGATTATGGCACAGTTGGGAGCATCATGGCTCGTTTTCCGCCCGGACACAGGAAAAAGCGCTGCATAAAACCAATTCAGAATTATCAGAATTCAGAGAAGCCCTGAGAGCGGCTGATTTATTTGTCGCCACGCCGTCCTCGTCGGTTGTTTATGTTTACAACCGGAACGGTAAAATTACCGCAAACTGCCATAAAGTTCCCGGCAGTGAATTCACGCGCCGGTTATTGAGCGTTGAAGAAAATATTGCGGCGTTGCGGCTGCTGATAATCAAACTGCATGAGATAAATCCGGATTGCAAATTGATTTTAACTTTATCGCCGGTCAGACATTACCCCGGCGAACTGGTTTTAAATTCAAGAAGCAAAGCGCAACTGCTGACGGCAATTCATGCCTGTATTGAAGAATTCCCTGAATTATGCTGCTATTTCCCGGCTTATGAGATTGTTATGGACGAATTGCGGGACTATCGTTTTTATAAGGAAGACATGCTGCATCCGGCAGAGCCGGCGGTACGGATGATTTGCGGCCGCTTTATCCGGACATTTTTCAATGGCGAAGCTGTCGAGCATATTAAAGAGGAATTGAAGCAGATCAAATTGCAGCGCCATATTACGCTGCACAAAGATAATTAATAATTGTCACGGCGGTATTGTTTTCGCATGCAGCCTGGTTTAGGAAGAACTAATGAAAGTAAGAATATTCAGTTTAAGATTTAAGATTCTGGCCGCGCTGTCGCTGCTGGCCGGGGTTACTTTCTTTCTGGTTTCCCATTTGACTATCGAGCACATGAAACAACTGGGTAAATACTCCGTTGACGCCTGTTCATCGCTGGGCAAGAGCGTGGTTCTCGACAGTAAAAACGCGCTGATGGACCAGTCGCGGGAAGAATTGCAATCGCTGGTGTTGTCACAGGCGCAACTGATTGACTATCAATTGAAACGGGTATCGGGCGAGATGAATCTGGTGGCCAACTTGTGTTCGCGTTATCTGGAATCGCCACAGGAAAAACAGAACGACTTGACTATATATTTCTCAAAGGACAAGCCGGGAAATCCGAATGATTATGCCAGTTATTATTTATCCGCCGGAATTAATCAGGAGTCGGTACTGGAAGAGTTGCAATGTCTTGGACGATTGCAGCCGATATTAAAATTCGTCAACTCCAACAATCCCGGCAGCCATATTATCTACATAGGAACGCCGAGCGGAATATTTGTTTCATCTCCCTGGACACAGCAGCCGTCCGGTTATGACCCGCGGCTGCGCATCTGGTATCAGGGCGCAGCAAAAAGCCGCGAGTCGGTTTGGGTCGGGCCATATATTTCAAGCACAGAAAACAAGCTGGTCCTTACCTGCGCCAAAGCAGCCAGAGACAAAGACGGCAGAGTTATTGCCGTCTGTGCCATTGACGTCGAAGTCAGGTCCATACTTAAAAATCTGATAAGCACTCAACTGGAACCGCAGGGCAAGGTTTTTCTTCTGGATAACGAAGGCAATGTGCTTGTCCGCAGGGAACTCAGCGAAACCGGCTATTCCTGGGAGAATGAATATAAAAAAGAAAATCTGTTAAAATCGCCAGATCCTGGGATCAGCGAAGTGGCGCGTAAAATGACAGATGGAAAACGCGGTTGCGATGACCTGGCAATTCCCGGAGAGCCAGTACATTTCGTGGCGTACTATCCGATAATGACAACCGGATGGAGCATCGGTATCGCCATTCCTAAAAAAGTGATTATTGCCGCAGCTTTAAACACGGAAAAGATAATTCATCAAGATACACTAAAACACAGTTCCTTTATCAACAATCATATTGAAAACAGCAGAATCGTTTACATTTCTCTGGGCTTTATTGTTCTGCTGCTGATTCTTGGCGCCGGAGCATATTTGTCCGCAAAAATAACCGCGCCGATTCTTTTTCTGAAGAAACAGGCGGAAGAGATTGGCCGCGGCAATCTTGACTTGAAAATCGAGCTGAAGACAGGAGATGAACTGGAACATCTGGCTGATACTTTCAACCAGATGACTGGTGATTTGAGAAAATACATCGCCAGTCTGGAGGAAACCATTCACTCCCGCGAAAAAATTGAGCGGGAACTGGCGGTGTCACGGGAAATCCAGGCTTCGCTGCTGCCGCCTTCATGGCAGGAACAATCCAACGCATCTCCATTCATTGACGTACAGGCGATGATGGAGCCGGCCAAAGAAATCGGCGGTGATTTTTATGATTATTTCATGGTTAATGAAACTGTAATGTTTTTTTGTATTGGCGATGTTTCAAGTAAAGGTATTCCCGCAGCATTGTTTATGGCAATGACCAAAACTCTGCTGGCTCATGAAGCGGAATGCAGCCTTTCGCCGACCAAGGTACTGTTTAACGTCAATAATGTGCTGGAAAAAGACAATGATGCTAGTATGTTCGCTACTGTTTTTTGCGGTTTTCTGGATACTGCAACCGGTGTTGTCAATTTCAGTAACGGCGGACATAATCATCCGCTGATCTGCCGGAATGGCGGAAATTTCGAATTTATCCACACCGCTAACGGCATTGCTATCGGTCCGTCCGAGATGAAAGAGAATGTCTGGCAGATGGAAACCCTGCAACTGAACCCGGGAGACCGGATATTCCTTTATTCAGACGGAGTATCAGAAGCATTAAATGAATCAAGACTGGCTTTCGGAAAAGAGAAACTG
Source organism: Victivallaceae bacterium (assembly GCA_041665605.1). Taxonomy (GTDB): domain Bacteria; phylum Verrucomicrobiota; class Lentisphaeria; order Victivallales; family Victivallaceae; genus CAIPAT01. Next base: position 47,303 of record JBAYIO010000012.1, read on the forward strand.
CTGGAGGCTCTTAATTCCCATAAAGAAGCTTCAAGCAATAAATTTATATCATGCATCCGGGAGGAGATCCGTCGCTATGCCGGACAGGAGCCGCAGTCCGATGATATCGCCATGTTATATTTAAATTGTTACGGAACAAAGGCCAATGAGTAATTCCAAAATAAAACTGAAAACAAGATTACATCTGGTATTCATCCTAATCCCGGTATGTGCTTTTCTGATTATCAGCCTGCTTGGATTGATAAATCTGAAAAGTATTGCCGATTTTGCAATCTTCTCCGGCGATACGCTCGAAAAAAATGCGGTCAAAGACAGCAAACGCGCAATGTATAAAGAATCAAAAGATGAACTGGAGATATTGGCGGCAGAACAGGCTCTGATAACTGATATGCATCTTAAAAGAATTGCGGTGGAGACCCAGAATATCGCCAGTTTATATTACGACTTGCTGGCTAAACCGGAAATGAGTCAGAACCCGCTGATGAGAAAAATTAAAATTGCCGCAACTTCTGATGAATTTTCGCCATTCAGTATCGCTCCTGAAGCAAATACGCCGCAAGTAAGCAAGGATATAGAATTGCTGTCGATGATGTATAATTCCATGAAATTTATTTATGTCTGCAATTACAGCGCGGAAGCTATCGGAATAGCTACTGAATCCGGAGTCTATCTGGAGTACGCATGGTATCCGATGCCGCGCGATTTTGACCCGCGTCAAAGGGAATGGTATAAAAAGGCGGTAAATAATCCCGGCCAGAATGTCTGGTGCGGCCCGTACAAATCAGCATCCACGCAGGAGGATGTAATCACCTGTTCAAGAGCAGTTATAAAGGGCGGGGTGACGGTTGCGGTTGTCATGTCGGACATTTCTCCTAAAACGATATCCGAGGACCTGATTGTCGGTTCAGAGAATGCAGGGGATGCGTTTATCGTGGATCATAATGGCTGCATTATTGCCAGAAATGGCGTGTCTGATAAAAAATCACTTTGGAATTCAGGTGACAAGGCGGAAGGGCGCTACGGGGAAGATTTGATTGATGCCATGATCGCCCGGCAAAAGGGAGTTAAACGCTATATTCGTGACGGCAAAGTATACTATATCGGTTTTGCTCCGGTACCGTCCATTGACTGGAGCGTCGGAGTAATAATGCCGGAAGCCGCAGTTCTTGCTTCAACATTTGCGACTCAAAGAAGCATTGAAACCGAGACTAAAAACTATAACCATTATATCAACAGTTATATCGTTGGAAAACGACTGACTGATTCTGGAATCGGTCTGGCAATTTTTATTGTCATTACCGCTGTATCAACATACATTTCAAGACGATTACGCAACTCTATTAAAGCGTTGGAAAAGGGGGCGGAGGCAATTGGCGGCGGCCAACTGGACGTTAAAATCGAACTTAAAACCGGAGATGAACTTCAGGAACTGGCTGAAACATTCAATATCATGGCCGGTAATTTAAAACAACATATCAATAATATTGAGGCAAATCTTTCGGAACAACAGCAGATCGAGAGAGAATTAGCGGTGGCCGCGCAAATACAGCAATCAATGCTGCCGCGCAAATTCCCGGCATTTCCATACAGAAACGAATTTGATATTTACGCATCCACCGTTTCCGCACGGGAGGTTGGCGGAGATTTCTATGATTACTTCTTTATTGACGCCAACCGGCTCTATTTCTGTATTGGCGATGTTTCAGGGAAAGGAATTCCCGCCGCGATGTTTATGGCAAAAGCCAGAGCGCTGTTCCGTTACGAAGCTCTTTCCGGCATATCTCCGGATCAGATACTGGCCAATGCAGGCAATGCGCTGGAAAAGAATAATCTTTCCTGCATGTTCGCTTCTGTAATCTGCGCAATTCTTGATGTTAAAACCGGGGAAATTATTTTTGCCAATGCCGGACATAATCCGCCGCTGCTTTATGACGGTAAAACATTTGAATACATCAGCCTTGAGAGTGCGTTGGTCATCGGCGGCATGAGACAGGAAAATACAGCATTTAAACTTCAGTGTCTCAACCTTAAAAAAGGTGATATTCTTTTCATGTATACCGACGGCGTAAACGAAGCGATGGATTGCTCTAATCAGGAATATGGCACCGAACGGCTCCAGGCTGACCTGGATACCATGGCCGGAGCAAATCCCAAGGAGATTGTCGACTATATCAGCGGTAAAGTAACCTCCCATGCTGACGGCGCAGTGCAATCTGACGATATCACCATGCTTTCTTTGAAATTCCAGGGCTGAAGTATGAAGCATGAAGTTCTTTTTCTGGAAATCAACTCATCCTACTCGCACTCAATGCTTTCATACGGCTTGCTGCGGTCATTTACCAGCCGCATGTTACCGGAGTGGCATTGGCGACACCTGGACGCCACACTGAAATCTGATGAGGATAAGCTGCTGAAACAGATTATTGAACACGCCCCGGAAGTAATCGCCGCAACCGGCTATCTCTTTAATATTGAATATCTATGTAGAATTCTGGAAAGATGTGCCAAAGAGATTCCGGACACTATGATCTTTCTTGGAGGACCGGAATTCCTTGGCTGCAATATGAATTTTCTGATGGATCACCAATTTATAAGCGGAGTTATCCGCGGTGATGAGAGTTCTTTTTATCTGCTGCTCAGAAATCTGCACCGGCGTGAAAACTGGAGCGATATTCCGGGACTGTGTTATATGCAGGACGGAACCTGTTCCGATAACGGCATCGCACTTTATCCGGGCAGGCTTGACGAACTGCCGTCACCATATGCAGCGGGTTACATTCACAGCGGCAAACCATTCTACCAGATTGAAACTTCGCGCGGCTGCATCGGCAAATGTACTTTCTGCACCAGCGCAAATTCGGAAGGGGTGGCCTATTATTCCCCGGAGCGGATAAAGTCTGATCTGGAATGTATCCGGCAGTCCGGCATCCGTGAAATGCGGCTGATTGACCGCACATTCAATGACGATTCAAAACGTGCAATTGGATTGCTTAAAATGTTTTATACTGATTTTAGGGACTTTAAATTTCATCTGGAACTTAATCCGGCAATGCTGACGGAACCGCTGCTGGCATGTTTGAGACAAGCGCCGCAAGGCATGCTGCATATAGAAACAGGGATACAGACGCTTAATGCAGCTTCGCTCAAAGCGATAAGACGGCCGGCTTCACGTTCAAAATCCCTGACCGGCTTGAAACAGTTGGTCAATTGCAGGAATTTTGCAATACATGCGGATCTGATTGCCGGACTTCCCGGCCAGTCTTTTGACGATGTTCTTTCCGACGTTGAAGAGCTGATTAATCTTGGACCGGAGGAAATACAGCTTGAGAAACTCAAATTTCTTCCTGGAACGGTTATGCGGGAAACGCCGCCGCCGGGAACTGTTTTTAATGCAAATCCGCCATATGAAGTAATTTCTACTCAGGAAATCAACGAGGCTGAATTCATTACTGTTAACCGGCTCTCCATCGTGCTGGACGCCTGGTATAATGCCAGTCAGTTGAACAGTCCATTCGTGCTTGCCTGCCGCAGAATCGACGGTTTTATCCGGAAATTCATCATTTTTCTGGAAAATGAGAAATATTTTTCGGGGCAGGGCAGGGAGGCGCTGGAAAGACGTTTTGAACTGCTGGAGAAGTTTATAGGGAATGACGCTCTGCTGTCACAGCATCTGCGATTCTGCCGCTTAGCCATAGGGTTGCCGGTTTCACCAGAGCATCTGTTGACAATAAAAGGCGAAACTTTCAGGCCGCAGGAGAATACTTTAAGCATAATCTGGCGCAAAGACATTGAATACCGGATTGGCAAGTATTTCCAGGTTGATTTTGACTATAATATCAGTGATTTGTGGCTGAATCCGGGAGCTGATGTCATATCTGGCAAGAAAACGTATCTATTCGGTTTGTACTATGGCAGAAAGCCGGCAGAAATTTCAGAAATCATTTACTGATGCTTCTTTTGAATTCCGATGGTGAGGTTCCGGTTACTTTTTTGAAATAATTGGAAAAGTAATACTGATCGGAAAATTGCAGTTTACCGGCGATTTCCTTGATTGGCATTGTGGAGTGGATAAGCATGAGTTTGGCATATTCAATTCTCTTTTTCATCAGATAGTCATAGGGAGTGCTGCCGGTGAATTTCTTGAACAGCCTGATCAAATGAGGCTTTGAACGGTTTGCCTGATGACATATTTCATCCAGGTTAACCTTGCGTTCAGTGTTTTCGTCAAGATACTTTTTCAATACATTGATTTCTTCCGGCATCTGCCAGTGTTCAGCATAGATTATTTCGTATAAATCCATTATGAACCGGTGAAACAGAACAGAGCCCCGCAAATCTTTGTCAGCAGCCGATGATGAACAAAGCGCCATAACCTCATTAAAGTAGTGAAAGACTGAACTGCAATTTTCCACAAAATAGATTTGATCCAGCCCGTATATTCTCAGCAGTTGTTCCATAAATGAGCCGTCAATGATGAAAAATATCTTCAGCCATGGCAATGCCGGTTCCGGCCAGTAACAATGATTTTGATGCTTATGCAGAAAATAGAGGCTGTCTTTCTTTAGATGTGATACTTTTCCTGAGCATTCCAAATAACCTTCGCCCTCAATAATATACTCAATCGTACAGTATTCGTAATTGTTGCGTTCAATGACGGGAGTGCGTGTATCGGCATTGCCGTAATCAGCAAATAGCAATTGAAATGGAAATTTTTCAGTCAGTTCTTTTATCGTCTGCTTATTGTCCATATATATCAATATGTTACATTATTTTGATAATTTAATATATTTATTTATGCAATTATACTATTTACATTCACGGTACAAACTGTAAATTTATTACATTGTATAGCTTAACAGCATATTTTAGTTTATCAAATATAATTATAGAGAAGGTATTGACAAAATGGATGATCTCAGAATTGGAGTGATCGGGGCAGGGGGACGCGGACAATTAGCTAATAACGCACATAATCCAGGGAAGGGCTCCAGGCTGGTTGCCGGGGCTGATGTCAATCCCAAAGCGCTCATAAAATTTAAAGAAACTTATGGCGAAGAAATTTTTGTTACAGACGACTACAGAAAACTGCTTGAGCGCAAAGACATTGACGCCGTGTTTGTGACCTCTCCGGACTTTCTGCATGAAGAGCAGGCGCTGGCCGCGCTTGAAGCAGGCAAGGCGGTTTATCTGGAAAAACCGATGGCAATCACCATTGAAGGATGCGACAGGCTGCTCAATACCGCCATGCGCACCGGGTCGAAACTCTATCTCGGACACAATATGCGCCATTTTCCGGCAATACTGAAAATGAAAGAAGTCATTGATTCCGGCATTATCGGCAAAGTGCAGAATGCATGGTGCCGTCACTTTATTTCCTACGGCGGCGACGCTTATTTCAAAGACTGGCATTCCGAACAGCGCTTCAGCACCGGTCTGCTGCTCCAGAAGGGGGCTCATGATATTGACGTAATCCACTGGCTTGCCGGCGGATATACCAAATCAGTCGTCGGCATGGGCATGTTATCTGTTTATGACAAATGTGAGCGCCGTGATCCGTCTACTCCGGGTATTGCCTCATGGAGTAATGGTCACTGGCCGCCGCTTGCGCAGCAGGGCATGTCACCGGTAATTGATGTGGAAGACAGCAATATGATTATGATGCAACTGGACAACGGGGTGCAGGCGTCTTATCTACAATGCCATTTTGCTCCTGACGCTGAACGTAATTATACGTTTATCGGCACCCGGGGCCGTGTTGAAAATATCGGCGACTACGGCAAGTGCGAAATACATGTCTGGACGACCCGCGGCAGCCGCGCCGAACCGGATATCATCCATTACTTGAAACCGCTTGAAGGTTCACATGGCGGTTCCGATCCGGCGATTGTCCAGACCTTTGTTGATTTTGTGCGATTTGGCGTTAAAACCAATACCTCCCCGATTGCGGCCAGAAACTCCGTTGCTACCGGCGTCCTGGGGCATGACTCAATGCGCGGCGACGGGGGCAGGCGCGATATTCCTCAGCTTCCGCAAAATATAATCGAATACTTCGAAAACGGACAGAAAAAGTAAGTAATTCAATTATCGCGATTTTGCACAGGGCAGGGGCACACAAGCCTCCTGCCCTTGTTTTTTTGAATTTATAGCAATGACAATGCAGATTTAAGAATTAATAATAATCTGGAGAAATTATTTGAGCAGAGCGACACTTAATGTTTCTTCTGATTCAGAATATTTCATTTTTCCGGCTCTGTTGTTTTGTATATAAAAATTAAGATACTATTTTGAGTAATTCGGACTATTTTATGATTGACGTAATAATAAGGTAACAGATATGGCGAAAGCTTCAGAAAAATTTCACGGCGTCGAAAAATATAACTGCGCCCAGGCAGTGCTTAAATTCTTTGAAGATCATGCGGCGGTGTCGCCTGAAAAAATCGAGGAGTTCAAGCTGTTCGGGGGCGGTCGCGCTCCTGATGGTGTATGCGGCGCAATTTACGCAGCGGAACACATCCTGAATGATAGAACTCTGATAGATGAGTTGAAGGAGACATTCAAACGCGAGGCCGGTTCGCACTGCTGCCGTGAGATCAAGGCTGCCGGCCGTTTATCCTGCGCCGGCTGTGTTGATCTGGCGGCTGATTTATGTGCGGAAAAAATAAAAAAGTAGATTGAGCACGGAGATTTGAAAGTGGCCTGGTTGATGTATAGCGCTTATATTTTCTGCATGGCAAGTTTCCTGTTTTTGCCGGCAATCTGCTATTCAATACGTTTTTTGGACCGCAAATATATGCCGTGGTGGTTGTTAATGCTGATATTGGCGGTTGCCGGCTGGCTTCTGATCAATGCCGCGTTTCGCGGTTATGATCTCTACGGCGAGATGATTCTGGAGGCGCTGCCGGAAAGCGCGGCGGTCGAGTCCACCCGCAGAACTATGTCATATGAAGCGGAGGCGGCTTTGGCTTTATATTGCGGCTGGTTATATCTTCCCTTACTGGCGCTTCTGCTGCTGCCGGTTTATGCCTTTGCGGAGTATCTCCGGTCCCGCAGTCAGGCGGAAGAAGAATAACTCCATAAAAATTATTCCCGATCTGCGGCTAATGATACTTTCTATTTCATTCTTGTTTTAAAATGATAATATACGGCAAAGATGAAATAATCTATTGTAAGACATTGCTTAAATTGCGGGTTATTATATAACAATAGATGATTTAAATTAAACTAAGGAATAGAAAAGTGAACCGTAATTTTTATATTGACCTGGCATTAAACGGGCTGCGAATGCCTATCGGCTCTGACCTGGTGCTGAAGGAAAAGGCTGACCACGAACAGAGGCTTTTTAACGGCAAACTGCTTGGCGAAGTTATTGTCGAGACTGCAAAAAGATTCAATACGCCGCTGGCGTTCCCGCTGATGGATCTGACCGTGGAAAAGGAGTGGCTTGTCGCGTTGCTCGGAATCCCCAGAAACAATATCAGGGAATGGCATTTTGAGAAGAACCCTTCGCCGGAAGATTTAGCTGTGGTAAAGCAGGGATTGCACGAAAACAAATATCTGACCAGGCGGATTCAGACCAACTGCGAGGCGATCAAGTATGTAGCTCAGAATTCAACATATCTGCCGGTCGGAATGTCCATCGGTCCGTTCTCGATGATGACTACACTGATTTCCGATCCGATCACTGCGGTTTATATGGCCGGTACCGGAGCGACTGCGCAGGAAGATGATGAGGTTGGAATGGTGGAGACCGCGCTGGAAATGTCTATCGCGATAATTCTGAAATCCATCAGAATGCAGCTTGAGCACGGCGCAAAAGCCATCTGCGTTTGTGAGCCTGCCGCCAACAAGGTATATATTTCCCCGATGCAGCTTGATGCCGGCTCTGATGTTTTCGACCGTTATGTGCTTAATTACAATAAGCAGATAAGAAATCTGCTGGCTGAATATGACGCCGACCTTATTTTTCACGACTGCGGCGAACTGGTTGATTCAATGGTCACGAAGTATAATCAGCTTGATCCGGCAATCCTCAGTCTTGGCAGTTCCAGAAAGATATGGGAAGACGCCGGACTGGTCAGCGAATCCACCGTCCTCTTCGGTAACCTTCCGACCAAGAAGTTTTATTCCGACCGGGATATCGCCAAAGAACAGGTAAGGGAACTCAGTCTCACTATTCTTGAAAATATGAAAAAAACCAACCATCCGTTCATATTAGGATCTGAATGCGATGTTTTAAGCGTTCCCGGCGCTACTGCTACAATTATGGAAAAGATCGAAGCAATGCTGACGGTTAAATAGTTCCTCTGTGTATAGTCGTTGAATGTATTGATTAATCAGCCGCCCGTGATATATTTCCTGTAAGAAAAGGAAGGGATTATACATGCTGCGGAATTGGCTGATTTTCTACTTGCAATGCTGGCGTCCGTATCGCTACCGGCAGGCTCCCGCCGGCCTTTCCGATTTTGTGATCCCGACTTTCAATGCCGCGTTTTTCGTCCGCGTTATAACCCTGATCATTGTCTCCTATATCGTATTCGGAATCTTTCTGATACCTGCATTCATCAAGGGCGGCAGCATGGAGCCGACCTACAAGCGGATCGGAGTCAATTTCTGCTGGCGGATGCGCTATCTGCTGCACGAACCGCAGCGCAAGGATATTGTAATTATCTATTATGCCGATAAAGTGCTGTTGCTGAAGCGGATCGTCGCATTTGAAGGAGAAACGGTCGAGTTCCGCAATGGCGATCTATATATCAACGGGATGATGCTTGAGGAACCGTATGTCAAATACGCCTGCGACTGGAATCTGCCGCCGCGGAAAGTCAAGAAAGACCATGTGTATGTAGTCGGCGACAATCGCAGCATGCCTATAGAGCAGCACAAGTTCGGACAGGTCGCCAAAGACAGAATTTACGGAGCCCCGCTATGGTAAATAAGATCAGAATAAGCGTATTCATCAAACCGCTGTTACTGCTGCTTGCCGCTGCCGCCGGAGTCCTGATCTGGCATGTTTATTTCAATAAAAGCGATAAGGAGCTGATTAAGGAGCAGCTTTATCAGTTCCGCTCCAATGCCTCAAAGTACGCTGGAGAAGGCATGGCGCAGGGGGTGCTTAAGTGCAAAGCGCTGGAAAAGCTTTTTGACAAAACCTGTCATGTAAACATCAATGTTGACATGTTCGCCGGCAGTTTTTCTCCGGAAGAGGTATCATCAAAGGCGATATTCTGCCGGAATCACTGTGCCTCCGCTGTTATTAACTTCTATAATATAAAAGTCACGGTTGACGGCGATGCCGCGGACGCGGCTTTGACCGCATCGCTGGATGGTTCATCCAGAGACGGCAAACGCTTTAATGAGTACCGGGAACTGCTCTTCTCTTTGAAGAAAATCGAAGGTAAATGGCTGATTTATAAAATTGACATCCATCAGATCATCGAAAAATAGATGATTATGCTTTAATGACGGTATATATTGCTTAAACTCCATAATAAGGAACTGGTAATGCTGAACGAACTATCGAATGTGGCGGCGCTGATTGACGCGGAGATTGATAATGACGATTTCCCGTCGGCGGTAAAGCCGGAATATCTGCGTCTGGCGGTAAAGGACTACCCCTGCCGCGGCGGCAAGCGGCTGCGGCCTGCGCTGCTGCTGTGGTCCTGCGGTCTGGTTGACGGCGAGATTGACCACGCCATTCCAGCCGCCGCCGCAGTGGAGATTTACCACAACTGGACGCTGGTTCATGACGATATCATTGACAATGACAGTGTGCGCCGGGGAATGCCGACCACGCATATTCAGCTTGCGGACCATGCCGTAAAACATTTCGGTGCAGACTTGGCTGAGGCAGGTAAATTCGGCAGGGATTTCGCCATTCTGGCTGGCGACATTCAGCAGGGCTGGGCAATCAATATGCTGCTAAAATCCGCGGAACGCGGAGTGTCGGCGCCGGTCACGCTGGCGCTGTGCCGCCGGATGCAGGAACTGGTGAACCGTGAACTGATTTCGGGCGAGGCACTGGACGTTGAATTCCCGCTCAGAGGATGGCGCAATATCAGTTCGGATGAAGTGATGCGGATGCTCTATCTCAAGACCGGGGCGCTGCTGCGCTTCTGCGCCGAGGCAGGCGCGGCAATCGGCACTGGAACACACGATTTTTCCGAACCGGTACTTGCCGCACTGGGCGAATTCGCCGCTTCCGCCGGCATTGCGTTCCAACTGCGCGACGACTGGCTGGGCATTTTCGGGGATTTTAATAAATTCGGCAAAAGTATCGGCGCCGATCTGGCTGAAGCCAAGCCGACAATTCTTCTGCTGAAGACCTTTGAACTTCTCGGCGAAGCTGACCGCAAAAAACTGGAATCGTTACTCGGTTTGCCGGAATATGCTGCCGGACAAATTGAGACCGTCAGAAACCTGATGCGCGATTCCGGCGCTGAGAAATATGTGCTGGACCAATCCGCGGAGCTGTCCGCTAAAGGCAAATCCATACTGCTGCAATTCGAGGACAACCGCTACCGCCGGTTACTGCTGGAATTGAACGATTATCTGGTTTCCAGGGATAAATAATTAACTGCCGGAAAACGGGACTATCAGGAACATGGGGTCGCGTTTGATGATTCCGCCAATCAGTTCGGACATGCCCTGGGCGTCAATCAGTTTTGAATCGGCATCACCGACTCTGCCGTTCTGCTGCAAGGCATGTTCGAGAAGAACATTTTCAACCCGCGGATAATTCCTTTGCAGTCCCGGCATATGAGGCCAAGTGGGAACCGCAATAGTCCTGCCGCTGCTGTCAATCACCGACGGTTCAAACAACTGGCGGCAGACCGTCGGCGCACCGTTAGTGTTCTCTACTAAATGCAACGTGGTGTTTGAGTTGTGGTCAACGCCCAGCAGGAGTATTTTGCCCCATGCCTGAACCAGCTTATGATACGGCGAACCAATTCCGGCGGAAACCCGGCATTGTTCATGGTCTTTGAGGATGTCCCATGCTTTAGGCCCGATGCCGGCCGTGCAGTGAGTAGGGCTTAATGACCGGATGACGCCGGGCCGCTTTCTGAACGTTTCGGTGATGATGCCGAGCTCGGAAGGCGAATTCCGGATATCAAAAACACATTTGCCTTGTGCAAGTAAAAATTCTGAACCTTGCTGGAAAGACGGCATCAGCAGGGTGCCGCCGTCGCCGATAACTTCCAGCAGCGCGTCAATCACGGTATCCGCGCCACCCTCCACCATGCCGGTACGGGAAAGCGAACTATGCACCAGCACGATATCGTTCAGCTTCAAACCGAGCGCTTTCAAGCCTGCGACGATGTCCTGCCGGGTAACTGTTCTTCTTGTCGCCATTATTAACTCTCGAGTTTCGACTTGAGCAGTTCGACCACCAGTTGCGGGTTGGCTTTGCCCTTGCTGAGCTTCATGACCTGTCCGACAAAGAACTGCAGCACCATGGTTTTGCCGCTGCGGTACTGTTCGACCTGAGCAGGATTCATTTCGATGGCCTGAGTGACAAAAGTCTCTATTGCGGAAGAATCCGTGACTTGTACCAGTCCTTTTTCATCAACCACGGTTCTGGCGTCTTTGCCGAGGTTGAACATTTCCACGAAAACATCCTTGGCGATCTTGCCGCTGATGGTGTTATCTTCAATCAGTTTAACCAGCCCGGCCAGTTTTTCCGGGGTGATTCTGCATTCAGTGATGGAGGTTTCTGATTTAGCCAGTTCGCGCAGCAGTTCAGAGATGATCCAGTTGGCCATGATTTTCGGAGTTTTGACCAGTTTCGCGCCTTTATCGAAATACTCTGATACGGCTTTCTCCAGCGTCAGCACATGGGCGTCGTAAGGCGTCAGGTCGTAGTCCCGGACAAAACGGTCACGGGTGGCTTCCGGCAGTTCCGGCAGTTTCAGCCGTATTTCTTCAATCTGTTCAGGCGTGAGCGTAATCGGCATCAGATCCGGTTCCGGGAAGTAACGGTAGTCGTGGGCGTTTTCCTTGGACCGCATCAAATAGGTTTCGCTGCGGTCGTCGTTCCAGCCGCGGGTTTCCTGCGTGAGTTTGCCGCCTTCCTCCAGTACCTTTTCCTGACGCCATATTTCGTACTCCAGCGAACGGTGGATCGAGCGGAAACTGTTGAGATTCTTGATCTCAATTTTAGTGCCGAACTGCTCAGCTCCGAGCAGACGGATGGAAACATTCACGTCACAGCGCATCTGGCCTTTTTCCATGTCGCAATCGCTGATCCCGGCATACTGCATGATCTGTTTCAACGCGGTAAGGTAGGCATAGGCTTCATCGGCGGTGCGCATGTCGGGTTCGCTGACACATTCCATCAGCGGAACGCCGGCGCGGTTGTAGTCAACCCCGCTGCAATTTGCGTAATGGGTAAGTTTGGCAACGTCCTCCTCCAGGTGAATCCTGGTCAGTCCGATGTATTTATCCGCCATTTCCGCGCCTGAAAAACCTTTGCCGTAAATATGGATGCGGCCATTCGAGCAGAACGGCAGATCGTATTGTGATATCTGATAATTCTTGGGCATGTCCGGATAGAAGTAACTCTTCCGGTCGAATTTGCTGAATTCGGCGATTTTGCAGGAACACATCACGCCGGCGGCGACAGTTCGCATGATCGCCTCTTTATTCGGTGTCGGGAGTACGCCGGGATAGCCCATGCAAACCGGGCATACCAGCGTATTCGGGGGCTCCCCGTATTTATTCGGGCAGGAACAGAACATTTTGGTCTCGGTTCTGACCTGAATATGGACTTCCAGTCCGATTACTGCTTCATATTTAGACATAGTTCAACCCTTTCTTGCCTGACTTATCAACAAAAGATTACGTAATTTATATGCTAATGGTATAATTTCCAGCTTTACCGGCATAATTTAAGACCTTAAAATGCGTTTTTGAAACTCATGTATCAGCGTTACTTCGGGCTATGCTCCAGCATTTTGCGTTTACTTTCTTCCATGACAAAATCGAAACATGACAGTGCGGCCTTGCGGCAGGCGCCTTCGCTTCCGCCGGAGAGCATCCGGACGACGTCCCGCATTTCTTCTTCAACTTTCTGGCGGCGTTCACCGCCAGGAAGAATGCGCTCTACAGCGGCAGCCAGATTTTCGGGGCTCGCTTTCCATTGCAGATACTCTTCAAATACCTGCTTGTCAGCGATAATATTAACCATCGTAAAGAAACCGCGATACAGGCGCACCAGCATTCCGGCGACTACCAGCGTGAGAAAATTAAGCTTATAGGCCACGACCAGCGGCAGTCCGGCGATTGCGGATTCGACGGTGACAGTGCCGGAGGCCGCGAGTCCGGTGCCTGCCCGCTGCTGCCAGTAGGCGGTATCGCCGCATACCAGTTTAATTTCCGGCATTTTCTCTGCGCTGTGTGCCGCGGTGAATTTCCCCATAATCTCCTTGCAGTGGTCGAGGATTTTTTCTCTTGGAGTGGAGATGACAAATTTCAGGTCGGGGTGCTTGCGGGAAAGCAGCAGGGCGGTTTCCAGCATTGGTTGAAGCAGGCGGCTGATCTCCATGCCGCGGCTGCCGGGCAGCAGCAGGACAGTATCCGGATCGCGTTCAATGGACTCGTTGCGGCGCAGAGCAACGATATCCACCAGCGGATGTCCGACAAAAACGGTGTCCAGTCCGGTATTGGCATATACTTCCGGTTCAAACGGAAAAATTACCAGCATTTTGCGACAGAACTTCGCCAGTTTTGGAATCCGCTTTTTCCCCCAGGTCCAGACATGCGGGCTGATGTACCAGATTACAGGGATTTTGCGTTTGAACATGGCGGCGGCGAAACGCAGGTTGAATCCCGGATAGTCAATCAGAATAATCGCGTCCGGTCTTTCCGCTTCGGCTTTTCTTATCAGAAAGAAGAAAATGCTGATGAACTTAAAAATATGCTTCAGTACTTCGATAAGGCCGACAACTCCAAGTTCAGACGAATCGACCAGGATGTTTATTCCGGCCTGCTTCATCATGGGACCGCCCATGCCGGAGATTTCCACCTGTCTGCCGGCTGCCGCGGCAAGGATGCGCAGTTCTTCCGCCAGCCTTGCACCGTAAATGTCGCCGGAAGCTTCTCCGGCAAATATCCAGTATTTATTTATTTCAGCCATAATTGATTGAATCGCCTGTTTGTTTCGAGTTAAATATTCTAATCAAAATATCAGTCCAAATCCTGATTGTCGGACTGAAATATGTCGGACATCCGGATTTTTAACATATTAATGATACTTATTCTGTGTTAATGTACTCTTAGTTATTGATTTTTCGAGATTTAACAGTAACTTACTGACCTGTTTTTTTATTAAAAATACACATTTTAGACTTGAAAAAGGTTTTTATAATGGGAAAACTATTAACTGTATTGCGAAATATTTCCGAAGTGATTGCCAAAGTCGAGGACAGCGGCGAGGTTTTGACGAAGATTGTCAAAATACTCGCCCGCAACCTTGATGTTGACGTATGTTCTGTATATGAATATGACAAAGACAGCAATCAACTGGTGCTTACCGCGACTTGCGGACTCAATCCTGAAGCCGTGGGGAGAGTTATGATGGCTCCCGGAAAGGGACTGACCGGAACATGTTTTAAAAATAAAGAGATTATCAACATTGAGAATCCGGCAAAGCACCCTGATTACATTTTCTTCGGAAATACCGGAGAAGAGAAATTAAACTCCTATATGGGGGTCCCGCTGGCTACCGGCGGCCGGGTTGTCGGAGTTTTGACCCTCCAGAGACAGAAACAGGAACCTTTTTCGTCCTCGGTAGTGGATATGGCCAGGAGCCTGAGCCCGCAGATGGCCAACCTGATGCTTAATGCCGGCATGCTGCGCTCCCTGGCATCCGATACTGTTTCCGGACACATGGAAAAAGGTCTTAAAGACAGTATCATGCTCAAAGGAGTGGCGGTGAACCCAGGTGTAGCCCGCGGTGAAGCATTCAAATTCAAAACCAGGGACTGGTTAAACGAAGCCGAGCACGAAACCCATAATGACCATAAGAAGGAACTCGAGCTTTTTGAAACGGCTCTCGCCCGTACCAGAGAGAATACAATCAAAATGGAAACGCGTGCTCTTTCAATGATTTCCGAGGCGGACGCCTCTATTTTCAATGCACATCTGCTGTTTCTTGAAGATAAAACTATCCTTGATGAAATAAAACGGGAAATCGCGATAGAAAATCATTCCCTGGAATTCAGCATTGCGATTGTATTCAAACGCTTTGAAAAGAAGTTTTTACAGCTTCCGGACAAGACTTTCCGGGAACGGCTGATTGATTTTAAGGATGTTATGCTCCGGCTGCTGGAATCGGTGAAAATGTTGCGTAATCAATTGGAAGACTCCAGCCTGATTGAGACCAAATCCAAGCAATGGATACTTGCAGCGCATGAATTGATGCCTTCTGATCTTTTGCGCCTGCCGATTGACAATCTGTCCGGGATTGTCTGTGAAAAAGGCGGCGTTACCAGCCATGTGGCGATACTGGCCAAAGCATTTGAGATTCCGGCATTGCTTGGTGTCGCCGATATTATGAGCAAAGTCAATAACTATGATGAGATAATTTTGGATTGCCATGCTGAAAAGGTATATATCAACCCGCCGGAAAATATAAAAGCGCAATTTGATGATCTGCTGAGGGCGTCGGAGGCGGCTGAAACTAAAATCGTTGAGGGGCCGGCAATTACTGCGGACGGAACTGGAATTGCGCTCCGCGCTAATATTTCCCTGATTTGCGAAACCTCGCTGCTGAAAAAGTACGGAGCCGAAGGAATCGGTCTTTACCGCACTGAATTCCTGTTTATGATCAGGGATTATTTGCCAGGGGAAGATATTCAATACGATGTTTTTTCCAAGGTTGTCAGCGAAAGCAATGGCGATGTGACGCTACGGGTGCTTGACGTCGGCGGCGACAAGCCGCTTAACTATCTCAACATTCCGCATGAGGAAAATCCGGCGCTTGGGACGCGGGGAATTCGTCTTTTGA
Organism: Victivallaceae bacterium; assembly: GCA_041665605.1. GTDB lineage: Bacteria > Verrucomicrobiota > Lentisphaeria > Victivallales > Victivallaceae > CAIPAT01. The sequence continues at coordinate 63,306 of JBAYIO010000012.1, forward strand.
TGGCGCATCCGGATGTTCTGCGCACTCATCTGAGAGCCGTGCTGCGCGCCGGCAAACTGGGACGGATTAAGATTCTTTTCCCGATGATTTCAAAACTGGAGGAAGTCCATTTTGTCCGCGCCATGCTGAAAGAGGTCGAGGAAAGCCTTAAACGGGAGCATATCGAATACGCGACAGATTATCTTGTCGGAATCATGGTCGAAGTGCCTGCCGTATTTATCGGGCTGAATAAATTTATTGAATATGTGGATTTCGTCAGTATCGGTACTAATGACCTTCAGCAGTATATATTTGCGCTTGAGCGCGGTAATAACGCTGAATCTGCGTCTGATTGCCTGAGTCCGGTATTTCTGCAGATTATGGCGGATATTGGCGCTGTTTTTCGTGCCAGACCGGAAAAAGGCGTTTCAGTTTGCGGTGAAATGGCCGGAAATCCGCTGGCCGTGCCGCTGCTGATTGGCGCCGGTATCAAAGATTTCAGCATGCCTGCAAAAGTCATTCCGCTGATCAAAAAGACAATTTCAGTATTTTCCGAAAAAGAATGCCGTGACTTGCTTCAGCGCGCATTGAAAATGGATTCTGCCGGTGAAGTCGCCGCTATGCAGAAAAGTATTTTCGCCGTAAAAGGTCTTACCGGACCGGTAGAAATTGTTCCATGCAAATAATTTGCGGGCTGGAGCTAAACTCAGATTAACTATCAGGTAATTGACCTGCAAAACGATGAGTTATACTTAAAAACAAGGTTATTTTCATCGTGCCCTACTGGTATATTCCTCATTTATTTTCGGTTGCATTTTGCGGCCGCGCGAGGCATATTAACACTGATTGCATAATAAAAAGGAATCATATTCCATGAAATTTCAGTACCTGATTCTGCTTGCCGCGTTCTGCATTTTACCCTTGCACGGGCAGGAGGTCAAATCGCCGCCAATTCCTGCTCCGGTGAAGGCGACTTCCGTTGAAGGCATCACCGAATACCGGCTGGCGAACGGCCTTAAAGTGCTGCTTTTTCCGGACAACAGCAAACCGACCATGACGGTGGCGATTACTTATCTGGTGGGCTCGCGCAATGAAAACTACGGGGAAACCGGCATGGCTCATCTTTTGGAGCATCTGGTTTTCAAGCCTACTAAGAATTACAGCGGCGAGAACGGCACTAAGACTCCGAAGGACATTCTGGATAGTCTGGGTGCGCGTTTCAACGGCACTACTGACTATGACCGCACTAACTATTTCATCAGTTTCCCGGCATCTGACGACAATGAAAAGACTGTTCTTGCGCTCGAGGCGGAACGGATGGTCAACTGCATGGTCGGCGTGGATACGGCGAAGGCCGCGGAGCAGCTAAAGACCGAAATGACCGTGGTCCGCAATGAATTCGAGATGGGCGAAAACAGTCCGTTCAATGTAACCATGGAGCGAACCATCAGCGCTGCTTTCGACTGGTCGAACTACGGGAAAGCGGTTATCGGCTGCAAGGCCGACATCGAGAATGTCAATATTGAGCACCTGGGCGCCTTTTACCGGAACTACTATCAACCCGACAATGCGGTGCTGCTCGTGGCCGGCAGGATGGACGAAGCTAAAACCCTTGCTCTGATAAACGAACTGTTCGGCCGCATTCCCAGACCCGCCAGAAAACTTCAGAAGACTTATACCGTGGACCCCGTGCAGGACGGGGAGCGGCTTGTCACGGTGCGCCGCGTCGGCGATACCCCGGCGGTACTGACGGTGTACAGGATTCCCGCATCCAGTGATGAACAGCATGCCAGTCTGGAACTGCTGGCTTCGATCATGACCAGTCCGCCGTCCGGACGTCTTTACAAAGCGTTGGTTGAAACTAAAAAAGCCGCGATGGTATTCGCTTTTGCCAGTTCCACAGTCGAGCCTGGCTTCCTGCTGTTCGAGGCTATGCTGCCTAAGGGCGGCAATGTGGATGATGTCCGGGATGAAATGATCAAGGTGCTGGAAAACGTCGCTAAAGAGCCCGTCACCCTGGAAGAGGTGGACCGCGCACGCCGGGAATTCATGAAAGATGTGGAACTGACGCTTAAAGATTCCGGCATGCTGGGAATCTGTTTAAGCGAGTACATTGCCCTGGGCGACTGGCGCATGTTCTTTTTGAACCGCGACCGCGTGAAAGCGGTCACCCCGGAAAGTGTCCAGCAGGCCGCTGTGACATATTTGAAAAGATCAAACCGCACTGTAGGACAATTTATTCCGACCGGGAAACCTGATCGGGCAGAGATTCCCGGGGCAAAGGATACGGCCGACATAATAAAAGACTACAAGGGCGGGGTTGGCATAACCAGCGGCGAAGCCTTTGACACCACACCGGCTGCCATTGATAACCTGACGGTCCGTTTCACGACTCCGGCAGGACTCAAATGCGCGGTTGTACCCAGGAAAACCCGCGGCAATGCGGTGAGTGCCGCCATCCGTCTCCATTTGGGCGATGAAAAGACGCTGCGCGGCAAACGCATTACCGGCGAACTCTGCGCCTCCATGCTGATCCGTGGAACGGAAAATCACACACGGCAGCAGATCAAGGATGAGTTCGACCGGCTCAAAGCGCAGGTCAGCATCGGCGGTTCCGCTGAGGGTGTATATGTTCAAATCACCACGGAAAAGGAAAACTTCGCCGGGGTGATGAAACTGGTGACGGAAATTCTGCGCAAACCCGACTTTCCGGCTAAGGAGTTTGCTGTCCTGGTCCAGGAGAATATTGCAATGATCGAGTCGCAGCGTTCAGAACCTGCGGCTCAGGCCGGGCTGGCTCTCCGGTCTCGTATGCGCCCCTATCCTGAGAATCATGTCCGGCATGTCGGCAGCTTCGACCAGGATATCCAGTTGCTCAAATCCGCCACGGTTGAAGAGGCGAAAGACTTTCACAAGGCCTTTTACGGCGGCATCGGGGAAATGGCCGTCGTGGGGGATGTGGATATTCCGGAATTGAAGCAGCTCGTCAATGGATTGCTGGTGGACTGGAAACCGGCAGTTGCATATGTGCGCATTCCGCGTCAGTTCTTTTCAGTGGAGCCGCTGACCCGCAGTCTGGAGACCCCGGACAAGGCTAACGCGTTTTTTATCGCCGGCATGGGCTTGAAGATGCGGGATGACGACCCGGACTATCCGGCCATGATGTTTGCCAACTACATGCTGGGCGGCGGCACCTTCAAGAACCGTCTTATCCAGCGCATCCGTGAAAAGGACGGCCTGAGTTACGGCGTCCGCAGTTCACTGGATATTTCCAGCCAGGATGCGGCCGGGGAATGGGTAAGTTATGCCATTCTTAATCCGGTAAATATCCGGAAACTGGAAGCGGCATTTCAGGAAGAACTCGCCAAAGCCCTGAAGGACGGCTTCAGCGCTGATGAGATCGCCGCCGCCAGGCACGGCTGGATGCAGGCACGGGAAGTAAGCCGGGCAGGGGAGGGCGAACTGGCAGGCCGGCTGGTCAGGCTCATGCTGACAGACCGGACGATGGCCTTTGAAGCTGACCTGGAAAAAAAAGTGGCTGCTCTCAACAATGAACAGATACTGGCGGTATTGCGCAAACATTTCGACCCTGCCAGATTGTCAATTGTCAAGGCCGGGGATTTCAAAAGCGCATCCGCCGCGAAGAAGTGAGTTTACTGCTCAGTAACGTTGTAAGCCTGGAATTCTTTATCGGACAGTTGTTTAAACACCTCGAAACAGGGATGGCTGCTGCCCCACATATAATTGGCTAACTCCATGAATTGCGGACGCGACCAGTATTTTGCCGGGTCGCGGCGGGCTATGTCAAGCAGTTTGTTGAAGAAGATTGTGCGTCCGTCGCCGGTTGCTGCCATGCTGTCAGTATCGCCGCAGGCCTGACGGATGTGTCTGCTGAGGAAAGGATCTTTAAGCAGGCCGCGCGCAATCATTATGCCGGCACAGCCGGTTACTCGGAACATTACAATTGCATCTTCGGCGGTGAATATGTCCCCGTTGGCTATCAGCGGAATGTTTCCGGCCAGTTTCACCGCCCGGATAATCCGTTCAAACCCCTGATCGGTTTTATGGTACATTTCCTTGACCGTGCGGAAATGCATGGCGATAAAATCCAATTTAATTCCCGAGACGGACTGTTCGAGAATACTTTCCATTTCAGCGGAGTCTTCATATCCGGTACGCAGTTTGACGCTCAGCGAAAAGTCAGGACAGGCGCGGGCTGTCTGCTCAGTGATCTGCCGCATGAGTTCCGGTTTGCGCAGCAGCGAACCTCCTGCGCCGCTGCTTAAAACCTGTTTGCTGGGACAGGCGAAATTCAGGTTGATGCCGGCAGCGCCGAGTTCGCGGAAACGCGCCGCCGCCGCCGCGATAAGTTCCGGATTATTGCCCATCAGTTGAACTATCACCGGCAGGCCGGTTTCCGTGAACGGCCGGATGAAATGCCGCAATCTGGAATCCCGCGGAACATCGGTGGAAATCCGCAGGAACGGGGTGATCCATAAATCAATCAGTCCAAGCTCGGAAACCGCCTTGCAGAACAACGGATGCATGATGCCCTCCATCGGTCCAGGCATGATTTTGGAAACGATTCCATCGCCGGTAAGCCGCAGCGGCAGCAGCAAGTCCTGAAGCGGTCTGACAGATGTTTCCGGCATGTTTACTTCTGACATTTCGGGCAGAAACATGAGGATCTGCCGCCAAGCACGGCTTTCTGGATGATAGTGCTGCATTCAGGGCAGGGCAGCCCGTCTTTGCCGTATATTTTGAGCTGTTGAACAAACTTGCCCTCGGAGCCGTCTACTTGTTTATAGTCGGAAATAGTCGTGCCGCCTGCCTCAATCGAGCGTTTAAGCACGTCCTTGATGATTTTGACCATTTTCGCGCACTGGACGCGGGTCACGGCGGAGGCCTTGCGGAGCGGACTGATTCCGCTGAGGAAAAGCGACTCCGCCGCATAGATGTTGCCGACTCCCACCACAATCTTGTTGTCCATAATCGCGTTTTTAACCGGCCCGGAGCGTTTCTTCAGGTTATTGTAAAGGTAATCCGGGGTAAATTCATCGCTGAGCGGTTCCACCCCGAGATTAACCAGTACCGGTGGATGCGCGCCGGGAGCGTCCAGCAGGCAGGTCTTGATAAAGCCGAAACGGCGCGGACATTCATAGCGCATGGTCCGGCCGTCGCTCAAATGGAAAAATACATGATCGTGTTTCCTTTTCGCCTCGTCCGCCGGAACTATTCTGATCGCTCCGGACATGCCCAGGTGCATTACGAATGCCCAGCGGTTTTTCAGCTCAATGATGATATACCGCGCACGGCGGCGCACGGAAACGATTTTCTGTCCGACAAGTTCGGGGCGGTTTTCCAGATCCAGCGGATAGCGGATTGCGGGAATAAATGTTTTGATGACGGTGAAATGTTTGCCGGTCAGACTGGCGGCTAAAGCTCTGGTGATGGTTTCAACTTCCGGAAGTTCGGGCATGATATTGTTCCTTTATTGTCCAGGCAGGGAAATGCCTTTGATTTTTTTGAATAATGACACGGCGTAAGAGTCGGTCATGCCGGAAATATAATCGAGAATGTTCATCAGCCGGACATAGGAACTGTCCAGCCAGTGCGGATCTTCATCATTGCGGTAGCGCTTGGGAATCAGCAGCATCAGGCGGCTGTTGCGGTACAGCGGTTTGGTGCCGCTGCGTTTTGCGGCGGCAACATCATTGACGCTGGTGGTAAAGGCGTCAAGCAGTCCTTGAGTAAGCTCGAACCCGGCGGCTTCGATCTCCACCGCACGGCGATAGGTATAGACATCTTCATAGCTGCGGGTCTCGATCTTTTTAAGCGCCTCGGCTGATGGAATCAGCTCGATCAGCGGTTCCTGAAGTTCGCCGTGAAGAATCTGTTCCTGATGCTTTTCAAAACAACCGGTGAGCTGGTTTACAAGCTTGCCGATGGCCCGGGCGCGCATCAGTTCAACCCGGCGTTCCGGTTCGCTGAGATCTTTAAGTTTTTTGCGGAATTCACTGTCGTCAACAATGCGCATGAACAGCGATTCAAGTTCTTCATAAGTAATGATTCCCAGCACATGAGCGTCTTCAAAGTCAATAATGCGGTAACAGATGTCGTCGGCTGCCTCCACAAGATATGCCAGCGGGTGGCGGCACCAGCAGTAGGCATTGTCGCGGACGCGTTTCAGCCCGGTGGTCTCGGCGACTTCGGCGAATAACTCCTTGTCCAACTGGAAGAAATTGAATTTTTTAGCGGACACGCCGGACGGCGGGTTCTCAATCAGCGACTCCATCGGGTATTTGGTAAACGCTCCGAGCGTGGCGCAGGTCAACTGCATGCCGCCGGGATTTTCCGGCATCTGGAGTCTGGTCAGCACTCTGAAGCCCTGGGCATTGCCTTCGTACCTTTCAATATCGGCACATTCCTGCGGCGACATTTGAGCTTTCATTGAAGCGGCTACGCTGGAATGGCAGAACCAGTGGCGGATTGCCTCCTCGCCGGAATGTCCCAGCGGCGGATTGCCGATGTCATGGGCCAGACAGGCGGCGGCGACTATCGCGCCGATATCGCTGGGCTGAATCGAGCCGACATCGTGACTTTTGCAGATGAAGACCCCGGCGTTGGCGCCGATCGAACGTCCGATGCAGGCCACTTCCATGCTGTGCGTCAGCCGGGTGCGGACGTAATCGTTCTCGGCCAGCGGGAAAACCTGTGCCTTATCCTGCATCCGGCGGAAAGCGGAGGAAAAGACGATGCGGTCAAAATCCTGCTGAAACGGCGACCGTCCCATGGAAATCGCATCCGCATCCGCCTTGCCCAGCCGTTTTGACGAAAGAAGCCGCTTCCAGTTCATAAATAGTAATCCTGTGTTGTTCATAGCCAATGACGTAATATAAACCGCTTTATCAGGAGTTAAAATTTTAAGACACAAAATTCAGGTAAAGAATTCGATTTTTTATCATTGGCTTTAAAATGCAGCGGGTGTAAGTTATAAAAAGAATGAGGGTGCAATTAACCGGGAATCGGATTTATATGGCAGACAGCACAGGATTAAGTATGGAAAAGCGTCGCGGCTGGCAATGGCGGCTGCGCTCTTCCGGCCTGCTCGACTCATGGTTCGACCAGTACGAACAATACCTGAAATCCTCGCTGGTCAAATCCAATCCGGTCAGATCGGTGTTCAAGGTCGGCGACCGGTATTTCGTCAAGCTGGACTGCCCGCGGAATCCGCTGCATAAACTGCGGGCGTATTTGTGCTGCAAAGCCGAAACTGAGTTCAATACCGCAATGCAACTGGAGAATGCCGGCATCCCGGTGGTCAAATATCTTGGATGGGGACGGCGCGGCGGTCTGAGCATGATCTTTTCCGCGGCTGTCCCGGATGCGGTTCCCGCCTGGGATTTCTGGGTGCGTGAATACATTACCGGCGGCAAAGACCATGCCGGATTTCTGGATAAACTGGCGGGATTCCTGAAAAAGTTCATCTATTCCGGCTTTTTTCACCCGGACTTTCATCTTGGCAATGTCCTTTACAGCCCGTCAGGCGGACAATTCTCCCTGGTTGATGTTTACGGAATCACCAGGCCCGGCTGCGTTTCGGTCGGCCAGATGGAGCGCATGTACAGGATCGTCCTGGCATTCCGGGACATAATCAGCGACCTTGAGTCTGAAAAGCTGGTGCTGTTTATGGGCATCCGGGACACCCCGGAAGCAGCCCGGCTGTATTTCGACTCGGCGCTGAAAGCGGAAGCCGTGTTTCTGAATGACGAATGGCCCGGACGCCGCAGGCAAATCCTGGAAAATTACCGGAAATTCATCACTCCGTTATTGGTTGACGGGCAGGAATATCTGCTGCGGCACTCAGCGGCGGCGGAACCGTTCATTCCGCCGGCGGAACTGCCGCAGACGTTGAACTCCGGCAAACTGGAAAAAGCGGTATTACCCGCTGATGAGGCTTTAACCGTGTGGCTGAAGTCATTCCGTTTGCAGTTTTACGGGATATCCCACCGCCAGCCGCTGATCCTTGAAAAAAATGGCAGTCAAAGCACACTTTACTTCAGCCGGATCGAAGGCAGAATCCCCGCTCCGGGCATCCCGGAGGTCGCGGAATTTCTTAAACGGTGCGCTTGTTTTTCAATCAGTCCCGGACATGAAAATCTTCTGAAGACAACGAGCGGCAGAATCGTGATTAACGACCCGGCTTTAATTGATCTGGAAGTTTAAGCCGCCTCCAGGCTTCCACTTTGGCGGCGAAGCTCACCGCTGCGTTGGCCGGGCTGGTGGACGGCATCACATGAAATTCCAGTTCCGGCAGTTTCATTGTCCGGGCATGCTTCATAAATAAGCGGTGGGCCGTCTGTCCGTTGAAGAAGATTTTTGTTATGCAGGGATATGTTTTAAAGAAGGTTTCAAAATCATTCGGCGCTTCCCGCCTAATGTCCGAATCCATGCTTCCGGGACGATGACAGTTGTGCACTGTATCCCACAGCGCGATGCGGTTTTCAAGCAGCATGGCAATTCTGGCCTCATAGGGTATTGCCGGGTCAAAATCAAAAATTGCGCCCATGATTTTCCAGAACATATTCCGGGGATGGGCATAATATTGCTGCTGACGCAATGATTCTTCGCCAGGAATCGAGCCGAGAATCAGTTTGTCAGCGCTTTTGTCCGCAAACGGCGGGAATGAATATATTTTGACAGCCATTTTACCCCTTGGCCACCGCCAGCGGACTCAGTTTCACGATTGGCTCAATCAAATCCAGTTCGGCCTTTATCACTTCGTCAATGTCCTTATAGGCCAAAGGCGCTTCGCCTAGATCCAGCAGGCCTTTATCGCCGCCTTTCTTCCATTTTGAACGGAATTTGGACCAGCGGTCGAAAGCAATGCCGGACATCGCCCTGTCGCACTCGTCCGCGGATAAACTGCGGCAGGCTTCATTCCGTCCCATTTTACGCCCGGCGCCATGCGAACATGACATGAATGATTCAGCATTGCCGAGTCCGCGGACAATATACGACGAAGTCCCCATGCTGCCGGGAATGATTCCGGTTTCGCCTGCTCTCGCCGAAGTCGCGCCCTTGCGGTGAACCCATACTTTCCTGCCGAAGTGCTCTTCGCACGCCGCGTAATTATGATGAATGTTCACCTCCTGCCTGAACTCAACGCTGCCGGCTGAATCGCTCAGCGCCTGCTTGAAACAGTGCATCATCCGGCGCCGGTTTTCCAGCGCGTAACGCAGCGCGAAATTCATATCCCGGATATAGTTGCGCCCGGCCTCGCTTTCAACCGGCAGAAACGCCAGGTCGGAATCCGGCAGATTGACGTGCTGCTGCTGATTAAGCTTTTTCGCCTGTTCATGGTAGAAGCTGTCAATCCGGTATCCGAGATTCCGGCTGCCGGAGTGAATCATCAGCCAGATCATTCCCGCTTCATCCCGCTGCATCTCAATGAAATGGTTGCCGCCGCCAAGCGTTCCCAGGTTGCAGCAATCAAGCGCACTCGGCCATTGAGGATGTTTTTCACCCTTCAGAGACTTGAGATACTGTTCAAAACCATCCCATTCCGCGGGACTTCTGCGGCTTACGCCTTCTCCGACCGGAACCAGCGATTTAACCGCGTTCATTACCGTGCGCCGTTTGCTCATATCGGCGAAAAGCTCTGCCGGCACATTGGTTTCCACCGCCACCATTCCGCAGCCGATATCCACGCCTACCGCATTCGGAATAACTGCATCCTCGCAGGCGATGACTCCGCCTATCGGCATGCCGTACCCGACATGGCAGTCAGGCATAAGGGCGATATGATGAAAAGTCGCCGGATGCGCCGCCAGATTCGCGGCCTGCTTCAAGGCGCCGGGCTCCACCGTTTCGCACCAGGATTTTACCGGTATCCTCATTGAATCGTCAAATTTCACCCATTTCATAATATTGCCTTCTCCAGTTTTTCGCATATCTTAATTTAACTCCATCTAAACCATGGAGCAATACCTTATCCGGAGATTTTAGAGTGCTTTTCAGCACAACGGTTTTCAGTTTTGCAAACATCCCGGATATCTGCGCCGGCAGAACAAACCGGACAACCGTCCGATTCCGGAGACATTGGAGTCCGGTTGAGCACAACACATTTCGGTGTAGTGCTCGCTCTGCGAGAGAGGTTCCGATCCCCGTCCGGCACGGACGGCGCTACACCAAAACCATTTTGGACAGCCGACTCCGACACTTTGGACACCCGTCCTGCACAGCACGTTTTTCGAAATCCGGGTCTCATGGGTCCTATGGGGCCTATGGGCCATTTTGGACAGCCGATTCCGGTCGAGTAGACATAATATGGTCTTCTGCGTTTAGGTTTATTTTGTATTCCCTGTTATCTCCGCCCTTTCGGTTTGCGGAGTGTCACAATATTCCAACCATTCGAAGAAGACTTCAAT
>JBAYIO010000013.1:0-73260 GCA_041665605.1 Victivallaceae bacterium
ATGGCGGACATGGACATGCCGGAACCGGAACACCGCATGGCGGCTGCCCGGCGCTTTCAGCGCCCGCACCACAATCGAGAACAGCAGGATAAACGTCTTGCCCGAGCGCGAGCCCCCGAACAAGAGCAGATTCCTGACCATTCCACCGATCAGCCCGAGCGCCGTCCGCTGGTCGTCCGTAAATTTAAAGTCTGTCATAAAACAAAATCCTTTTTTATCCACAAAAAAACAAAATGGTAACATTAAAAATATTAACAATCAATTATCTATATATAGTAAAATTGTCAACCGGAACGGTGACAATAAGCTAAAATAATGCTATAAAACAGGATTTTGTATTTTCTGATTGCGGAGCATCTTTGGACTGCGGCGACCCTGCGCCGCTTTGGAATTGGATTGCCCCGGAAGCAGGATAAAACCAGTGAACAGCCAAACAAAGCGCCGCAGTCCAAAGTCAGGCCAAAGCGCCTGACAAAAATACGAAAGCCGGTCGCCTGGCCGGTTTTATACCCTTCAATTCCATAATGACGGTTGCTATGGCCTTCGCCGTTTTTTTTAAATGGATTTTGCAGTTCCGGCAGAGCGAGCCATGTTGTAGCAATGGACTTTAGTCCGTTGAAACCATAGGAACGCGGCATATGTTTTTGCCGTTTGCGCATCCGCCAAGTTTTTTGCTTGCATTTGACCCCGATGAAACTACTCCTGCCGATGAAATCGATTCTCTGCTACCGCATCTTTGGAAACCGGAAATAAAATAATATCCGAGACTTTCAAGATGTGGCTGGCTGGACGCTTACGCAGCTATTTTATATTTTCAGCCGTGCAGAGTATATTTCATCTTGATTTTTTGACAGATAAAATTATCTTAAATACTACGACGGACCAAATTGCGGCAGCACCGGATGACTGAGAATATTCAACAAATATTGTCTGTACTTTACCGGATGCCTGAAACACAGCATTGAAATAATAATCGGGGGATATTCCGCGGATGAGATTCGTATGTGCTAATTGCGGACAGAAGTTTAAAATTGCCGATGAGACTGACGCTGCTTTCGAATTTACCTGTCCCTCCTGCTGTACGGCATTCAAAGCATCCATCGCGGAAGAGCCGGTTATTGTGCGGTCGGCATCCCCGGAAGTTCAGCCGTCGGCGTCTGCGCCGGTCAGGAGTTCCGCACCGGTAAACGCAAAACTGCAACTGCCTGACGGCAGGGCGCAACTGAAAACCAATTTTATGGACAAAGTTGGCAAACCGGCGAAAACCGGACCGGGTAAATGTTCCATCCATCCGGATCAGACAGCAACAGGCGTATGCGGCAAATGCAATGCACCCATCTGCAACATATGCATTAAATCCCATGGCTATTTTTGCGGCAAAGATTGTCTTGACGCCATGATCAGAGATATTGATGCCGCAGGCAAAGCGGCTAAGTCAAGAAAAGAGAAATTATTGAAAACGCTGGGACGGACGGCAAAATGGACTTTCCGCCTTGCGCTGCTGGCATTGATCGCCTGGACCGGCTGGTGGATATGGATTCTTTTCTTTGATCCCGCCGGAAAAGTCGCATGGCAATTGGATAAAAGCATTAATGCCGCAAATTTTCATATAATTGACAATTCAGCGGGTAAATTGATTTTCATCAATAAGGACACGATCATAACGCTCGACGCCGGAACTGGAGCGGAAACTGCCTCATATTCAATCCCCCCGGAACTGGCGGATTATTCCGGAGCGGCAGCGAAGATCCTGCCGGATAAGATATTGCTTGCCGGAGAAGACGGCCTTGCCGCTGTCAGCAGACAGGGCAGGATTTTATGGAAGACCAAATTCAGCGGCGAGAATATCAGCCAGGTCAAGGCCGGCGGCAATGTTGCTCTTCTGACGGCCTCGCATGAAGACGAAAACAGCAGGAAAAAGAAAGGACAGACGCCTCATTACTATCCTGAATACATCCGCACCCTGGTGGCCTTGAGTTTGAATGACGGTCGTATTTTATGGAAAAAAGAACTCGGCAGGAATGATTATTTTTATAATTTATGCGTCGGGGACAAATATTTTGCCTGCACGGCGTCAAATTATGATGAAAAAGTGAAAGATTCATATAATTCGTTAATTTTGAAAGTAGTTGAAAACGAATCCGGGCAGGACGTATGGCAGATCAAGCTGAAACAGGGAATTAGCTGGGGACCGCGGTTTATCAATGATTTTCTGGTTTTCAAGCTGGATGACAATCTGCATGCAGTCCAGACTGCTGACGGCAAAAAAATATGGTCGCTCCAGATCAAAGGCGCCCCGTCGAGGAATTATCTGAAAACGGATGAGGATGACGGGAGTGAGCAGGAAAGAAATAATTCTGTCGTCTACTTTCTGAATCATAATGACTTGAGCGCCATCGACCTGATTAACGGCAGGGTGCTATGGAGCAGGAAACTGCCGGACGGCGCCGGTTCAGTAATCAGCAGCGGCGCCGAACGGTTGTATGTGCGGTGTCAGGAGCAGATAAAAATAGAAGACGGCAAAGAGGTGAAGCTGCCTCCGGCTTATGAGGATTTGAAAAAGGGCGATCCGGTCATGGAATCCTTGCAGGGCGCTGTAAAAGGCGACAGGTTCAGGGTTGAAGACGCGATCCTGTGCCTGGATGCGCATACCGGGGGAGACCTGTGGAAATGCGACAAAGTATACGGGGATCTGGTTGCTGACAACCGCCATGCCGTGCTGGTGCGCGATACAGCGTTAACCAGCCGCTTAGGCATGATGAGCGCTTCCAGCGACGGCGATGCCGTGATTGAGCAGTTGAACCTTTCCACCGGCAAACGGATGTTTGTCCGGAAAGATGCTGTCGGCGTGGCGGGGCCTTATGTAATTTGCGGCGATAAAGTAATCGGCCTTAAGTATAACCGCAGAGAAGGCCGGCCTGGAACTTCCGGCAGCACGACTGCGGTCAGCCGCCATAAAGAGTTGATATATCCCGGCCTGGTCGCCTTTAATCTGAAATGAGAGCCAATGTATTATTCTTCCGACAGAGAAATTAAACTTAAAGCGGCAGCAATCATCAAACCGGTGGCCGCCGCTGTGTCCGTCACCTGCCGGCGGCATCCGTCCGCCGCCGCCGCCGCGCTTTGCCTGCAATGCGGACATGGCATGTGCGGGACTTGTTTCGAAGCGGCTCTGCCCCGCATGATATGCTCCAGTTGCCGATCTTCGCTTACACCGCGAAAACTGCTGATTAACGCGTTAAAGTCACTGCGTTTTCCGGCATTATGGGTAATGGCATGTGTAATTGCATCCGGTATCGCTTATGGCATGGGCATGGGCAATCCGTCGCCGGCCGCTTTAGCGGCAAAAGATATTTCCTGGCCGTGGTTTCTGCAGGATCTCGGCAAATTGTATCTGGCGCAGGGAGGCCGGGAAAACCAGCGGGCGGCGGCCTTGAACTATTTACAACGTCCAGCCGAGGCGGAAAAGTGGTATCGCCAGGCTGCGGCTTCATTCAGAAAAACCGCCGAATACTGGAAAAAAACTCCGGTTTATTATGATCTGGTTATTGGCGAAGCAAGGGCGTTGTCCGGCAGCGGTAATAATCAAGGCGCTATTGACTTGCTGCTTCCTCTGAAAATTCCGCCCGGCGACCAGGCTTATGCGGCCTGTCAGTACTATCTTGGCATTCTCTATGAGAAAAACGGCAATAAGCCGGATGCAGTCGAATGTTTCAGAAGATCGCTCAATGCCGCCAATGCGGTGGCAGGCAGGCAGATGGACAGCTTAATCACAATGCTTACCGGCGACAGGCGGGAAGCCAGAATGATTATTTCAGTAAAAATGATGTGCGAAACCAACCTGTCCTATGCTGAACTGCAGGAACTGCTGAAGAAGTATAATCTTGTGCAGGAAGAACAAAGCAGTTACAGGTGGAAACGGGCGGCAGTCGCGAAAGAAGACGAATCCATTGTTCCGCGGAAAGAGGCAAAACCGGCGGCGGACGATGATTTCAAGGTGGAAATTTTGAAAAAAGTAATCAGCAAGTGAGGCATAAGTGTTTCTGCCATATAAAATCGAAGACGAAAGCGAGGGGATTCCATGGATGGTCTGTTTCATCTCAGCCGCCTGCATCGCCGTTTATTTCTTCACGTATAACTATCTTTCGGAATTTGAACTGAACAACTTTTTCTACCAGTATGGATGCATCCCGTCGGAGTTCAAATTTTATACCACGATCACCTGCACTTTCCTGCATGGCGGCATCATGCATCTGCTTGGCAATCTTTACTTCTTCTGGATTTACGGCAGCGCCTGCGAAAAAGCGCTGGGGGCAGCCCGGATGGTTATTATTTACCTGATCGGCGCCATCGTCAGCGTGTCAGCCCATGTAATCAGCGTTTCGGCGTTCTACCGCGATGTGCCGACCATCGGCGCATCCGGGGCGATTTCCGCAATGCTCGGCGCGTTTCTGGTACTGTTTCCCACAGTCAGGATCAGGATACTGGTTCTGACTTTCGGGCGTCCGCTGCCTGCCCATGCGCCTGCTTATTTTGTGCTGGGATTCTGGTTCCTGATGCAGATATTTTACAGTTTGAAAATCGTTGGCGACGTCGCCGAAGTCGCGTTCTGGGCCCATATTGCGGGGTTCGCCGCCGGTGCGCTGGTTGCCTCCGCCTATCAGTTCATCTTTTTCTGGTCGCGAAAACGGTATGAGCAGACCTGTTTGAAGATTTTGTCCGACTCCGGAAAAGCCTTGAAATCCGGCGACGACATGAAAACTGCGCTGCAGGAACTCTCCACGTCTGATATCAAGCATCTTCAGGAAAACCGTCTGGCCGATGTCAATTTGTTCGCCGCGGTGATGCAGCCTGTCTCAGACGAATCATTCAATCTGCTGCTTGATGAATTTCTGGCGGCGCGCAAGGAAAAAGACCATGCCAAAGCTGTTTTCTGCTACTATTCCCTGGCGGTTTATCACGATCCTGACCGTCTGAATTCTGACATGCATCTGCGAGGAGCGCACAGCGCCGCCGCCATGAACTGTCCACACCTGGCGATCTACGCCTATTATAACGCCTTCTGCACATATGAAGGCGAAACTGTCGGGCTTGAGAAAATCCTGCATTCAGTAAAAAAACTTCTGGCTGAACTGAATGAAAATGAGAAAGCCGCCATGATGGCCGGTTTACTGGCGGAGACATATCCCAATTCCGCCCTGTCCAGCCCCGGTCTTTAAAATAACCTGCACATTTGCCGATTTATACCTTTGGAGCTGTAAATAAATAAACTTTACAACTACGCGGTATTCCAACCTCGATAAAGGATTGGAATAATATGTGGCTCGGGGTCAGACTTTAGCTTTCGTGTTTTCGTTGCTTGAATAACGGGGGAATCTGTCGCTCTGCCGGTGTTTTAAGCACGAGAACAGCAGAATAAACGTCTTGCCCGAGCGCGAGCCACCGAACAAGAGCAGATTTCTGACTATGCCTTTGGGAACCGTCACAAAATAAACCTAAACGCAGGAGACCATATCATGTCTACTCGACAGGAGTAGACTGTCCAGAATCTGGATGCAGTCATCTTGACAGGATGCTATTGGCACATTATATTAACTACTCAGGTAGTTAATACATAAGGAATGAATATTATGAACAGCAGAGCAAGAGTCAAGTCGGCGCTGAATCATTCTGAACCAGACCGGATACCCCGTGATTTTGGCGGCATGGAATCTTCCGGCATTACCGGTGCGGCCTATTTTAATCTGATCCGGGACGCGGGTTCCGATTTGATGCCCAGAATTTATGAACCGTACCAATATGTTGCCTATGTCGATGCTGAATTCAAACAAAAATACAGCATCGATACTTTCAATCTGACGCCGGAGCCTGCATCCTGGAAGTGCGTGGACAATCCACTGGGATTCAAAGTATTGCTGCCGGAGAAATGGCATGAAGAGCATGATGGCGGCAGCACTCTAGTCAGAGGTCCGGACGGAACAATCATCGCCCGCCGCCCTGCCGGGGGGCACTACTTCGAACCGGCATATTTTCCGCTGCAAAACGCGGAGACGGTGCAGGACATTGAGCGAGCCCGGACGCTGATTCAAACCTGTGACTGGCCGTTTTTTGCGGATGAACCGGTTGAGGCGCTGACGCGCCGGGCGGCGGCAGCTTCCGCCCGCGGCGAATGTGTCGTGCTGAATCTGTGCTGCCATCTGCTGGCTGCCGGCCAGATGCTGCGCGGCATGGAAAATTTCATGATGGACCTGGTTTGCGCGGAGGATGTGGTTGAGGCGCTGATGTCCTGTCTGCTGGAAGGTTATCTTGCGCGCATCAACCGTCTGGCGCCGAAACTGAAAGGAATGGTTGACGTCGTGCTTTTCAATGATGATCTCGGCACTCAGCAGGGGCCGATGATTTCCCCCGGTTCATATCGCAAACTGATCAAGCCTTGTCAAAGTCAATTGTTCAAGGCGGCCAAAACGGCATTTGGCGCGCCGCTGCTGTTTCATTCCTGCGGCGCGGTGCGGGAATTCATTCCTGATCTGATCGAATGCGGGGTGGACGCGCTGAACCCGGTTCAAATCAGTGCCCGGGGCATGGATGCCGGAGAGTTGAAACGGGACTTCGGCAGTGAAATAACGTTCTGGGGCGGCGGCGTTGACACCCAGCATGTCTTGAACCGCTGCAGCCCGGCGGAAGTGAAGGACAGCGTCAGAAAGAATATCGAACTGCTGGCCCCCGGCGGCGGATTTGTCTTTTGCCAGGTGCATAATATTCAGCCGGATGTTCCGCTGAAAAACATCTATGCCATGTTTGAAGCGCTTGACGAATATGGAGTGTACTCATGAAGCAGGATATTGTAGAATCATTGAGCAGGCTGGGCTTCACCGGTTATGAAGCCAGAGCCTATGTCGCCTTGCTGCGCGCCGGTTCCGGCACGGGTTATTCAATCGCGAAAAAATCCGGAATTCCCAGCTCGAAAATCTATCAGGTGCTGCTGACGCTGGCCCAAAAAGGTGCGATCATCGGGGATGGCGCGGAGAAGAACAACTACAGCGCCGTCGCTCCGGATGCGGTATTGAGCGGCATCAAAAACAGCATTGCCGGCGAGATCAGCGCGCTGGAACCGGCGCTGCTGCTGCTGCGCAGCGAACCGGCTGAAGTAAACGCCAGAGTCATAAATAATTGTGAAGAAGCCGTTGCTTTGATCAAAACCGTAATTGCCTCGGCGGATAAAAAACTCCTGTTAACCGCCTGGGCGGATGATCTGGAGAAACTTCGTCCGGTTCTGGAGACTGCGGCGGCCAAGTCCGGAGTGTTTGTTTTATGTTATGAGGATTTCAAATTCGCCATGGGTACGGTTTTTCAGCATCGCCGCCCGGATCTGGTCAGAAAAGAGATGCCGGGCCGACTGCTGCTGGCAGTGGCGGATAACCGCGAAGCCGTTATTTGCTTCTTTCATGAAAATGGTCAGACTGAATGCATCAGCACTTCCAGCCGGGGCATTACCAGAATTATTGCCGATCATATTATTCACGATATCTCGATTAATAAATTGATGGCGGCATTGCCGGAACAAGTCAGAAACGCGGCGGAAACCGAGCTCACGGCACTTCGTTTAATGCTTTCTTGATTTTTTTTCAAATTCCCGGGTTTACATTTTAAAACCTTGGAATTATAGTAATATGGTAACGTTGAGATATATTGGAAAGATTTGGATATGGCCAGTTTAAAAGATATCGCAGAACGCGCAGAGCTTTCAATAAATACCGTCAGCCGGGCGATCCGGGGGATTGGTTATGTTTCAGAGGATGCGCGGGAGAAGGTGATGCGGATTGCCGCGGAAGTCGGTTACCGGCCCAACCGCGCGGCGCGCAGCCTGCGCTTCAGGAAGAATTTTGAGGTGGCGGTCATCAGTTTTCTTGGCGCTGACAACATCAGCGGCGACCAGTTGATGATGGAAAAGTTTGTCGGCATTAAGCGGCGGCTGGGCGCTTCCGGCTATGAGATGAATTTGCATTTTCTGGATATCAACAACGATGTTGAACCGGCGGATTTGAAACTGCTGGAGGATATTGCCGGACAAAGCCCGGCCGGCATTATAATAATCGGCGACAGCGAACGGTACAAGTCGATTTACCGGGTGATGGAAGCGAAGAAGATTCCGGCGGTGTTGATTTCGTATGACCTGATACCGGAAATGGACTGCGTTTACGTTGACCGCTTGCAGGGGGTTCGCGATGCCGTATATTATCTGGCTGGAAAAGGACGCAGTAAAATTGCATTTGCCGGATTTCACGGCATTTGCTGTAACCGTATCCGCGGCTACCGCAAAGCAATTGAAGAGCTCGGCCTTCCTGAAATGATTTTCAGTGAAAACAATTATTCCGGCGGCGAGCTGGGAAGAATTTTCGACCTTGGAGTTGCGATGTCCGGCGAGATCGCCGGGGCGGAAATTCCGCCTGATGCGGTGATTGCCTATTCGGATTATCTCGCCGCCGGGCTGATTGCCGGTTTCCGGGAAGCCGGCGTGAAGATACCTGACAAGGTCGCGGTCATCGGCTTTGACAACCGGGAACTGGCGGCATTCACCAGCCCCGGCTTGACAACCATCGCCCAGCCGAATTTCAAGGCCGGGGAACTGGCGGCGGAAATGCTGCTGGGTAAAATCATTAAGCCCGATGAGCGGGCCGGCGCGGTCGGAGTTCCAATGAACCTGAAAATCAGAAGTTCAACTTAAATATGGAATAAAAAAACAGGACATTAACAATCTCCTGAAACAAAAGGACAAAAAATGAGTGAGCAAAAATTCAAAGTCGGTATTATCGGGGCAGGAAGCAGAGGCATCTGTTCTTTCGGTCAAAATATTTCAAAGCGTAATGACGCCAAAATTGTAGCGCTTTGCGATCCCAATGAGGTCAGAATGGAATTTGCCGCCAAAGAACTCGGCTTCAAGCCCAATTTCTATACTTCCGTTGAGGCCATGATCGCCGCCGAAAAACTTGACGCGGTCGTTATTACCAGTCCGGACTTCTGCCATGAGGGCAATGCGGTGGCGGCATTGAGCAACGGGGTCAATGTCCTGATTGACAAACCGCTGGCAATAACCGTAAAAGGCTGCCAGAACATTATCCGTGCCGCCGAAAAGGCCGGCAAGAGCATCATGATGGGCTTCAATCTGCGTCATCACGCGGTACTGAAAAAGCTGAAAAAACTGATCTCGGAAGGTACTATCGGCCGGGTTTTCCTGATTGAAAACCGTGAATTCTACGACGGGGGCCGTACCTACATGTCCCGCTGGAACCGTCTTTATGCAAAAAGCGGCGGCCTCTGGATTCATAAAGGCAGCCATGACTTTGATATTTTCAACTGGCTGCTGGATTTTCCGAAACCGGTCAAGGTCAGCGCTTTCGCCGGAATTGACGTGCTCAATCCGCAGCATATTCCGTTTCCGGTAAAAGCCGATATGCCGGTCGGTCCGACCTGCCATAAATGTGCTTACAGAGAGATTTGCCCGGACGTTTACAAGATTGATGATATCCAGAACAGCGCCTGGGGCGACCGGGCGGTTGATTCCGACGGTTATTCCAAAGACCTCTGCATGTACACTTCCGACAAAGACACCCATGACAACGGCATTGCGATCGTCGAATATGAAAACGGCGCCAAGGCCAGCCATCTCGAATGTTTTATCACTCCGATGAGCGATCGCCTCTACACCGTGGTTGGTGATCGCGGCCAGGCTGAAGTCAGTCTGGAAAAGCGGACTATCATTATCCGGCCGCGCTGGAGCAAGGAAGTGATCACATACCATATTCCTGAGGGCGAGGGCGGTCACGGCGGCGCCGACCCCATGTTGATAGACGCCTTTTTCAGGGTGCTTAAAGGTGAAGAGAAAAACAGTTCAACAACTGAACACGGCATGTGGTCAACCGCCATCGGCCAGGCGGCGGAGATCTCGCGTCGCGAAGAGCGTACCGTGAGAGTCGCCGAACTGTTCAAATAACTTCAAAAAACGCCGGCAGCGCTTTTAATAACGCTGCCGGCGATCTCTTTTATGATACCGGCATATACCCGAAATGGCGATGCGGGATTCCGCAACATTCCGGATTGCTAATTTTGTTATTGATATTATGTTAACCGGAGTAATCCAGCTAATATCTTATTAAGGAACTGAGTAAATGATAAACGCCGCAATTATCGGAGTGTCCGGATTCGGACGCGTCCATTATGACGATCTTGTCCGGGAATATAAACATAAACGGGTCAACATCGCCGGGGCCGCCATTATTAATCAGGAAGAGGAAAAAGAGAGATGTGACTTTCTGAGAAGTATCGGCTGTCAGCTATTCACGGACTATAAGCAGATGCTGGAAGTTCTCCGCGGCAAAATTGATATCTGCTTCATTCCCACCGGTATCGCGATGCATGCGCCGATGAGCATCGCCGCCATGCGCGCCGGAGCCAGTGTCTATGTGGAAAAGCCCCTTGCCGCAACCGTGCAGGAAGCCGCCGCCATACGCGAAGCGGAGCAGGAAACCGGAAAGTTTGTCGCGGTCGGATATCAGACCATGTATCAGCCGGAAACCCGTAAAATCAAGCAATATATCCTGGACGGCAAAATCGGGCAGGTGCATACCTTGAAGACTTACGGTCTCTGGCCGCGCAATTTAGAATACTACCAGCGCAACTCCTGGGCCGGACAACTGAAAAGCGGCGACGCCTGGGTGCTGGACAGCCCGTATAACAATGCGCTGGCGCATTACTTGAATCTCCTGAGCTTTTATGCCGGCGAATCCTTCTCCCGGCCCGCCGTCATCGCCTCCGTGCAGGCCGGGCTTTTCCATGCCAAGCCGATCCAAAGCGCCGACACCGCCTGGATAAAGGCCGTGACCGATGAAGCGAAGATCCTGCTGTTTTATGTGACTCACAGTTGCGAAGAGCAGCAGGGCCCGGTAACTGTTATCTGCGGACAACATGGAGAGATCGAATACGACCACTTTAAAACCGTAATCCGGCTGAAGGACGGTACCGTCGAGGAATTCGCATCCTCGCAGGATCCGGCAGTCAGGAAGAACGTGATGGACGCGCTCATTTACAAACTGCAGGGCCATGACCGCTTTATTTGCAGCCTGGAAATTGCCGCCGCGCATACGATCATCTGCAACGGAGCCCATGAATCCTGCGCCATTCACCAGGTGCCTTCCGAATATGTCAGAACCATTGAAGATGACAAAGGCGTGCGGCTGGATGTCATCCCTGGAATCAGGGACATTATCCTGACGGCATTCCGCGAAAGCCGGCTGCCGGACAGGAATGATGCGCCCTGGATCACCTGCGGCGAAGTCATCAACATGACCGGATATAATCAGTTCCGGGGCGGAAAAACCGGAATGAACAGTTAGCTTCCGCCGGAAGCCCGCAATCAATTTAACATGCCGGGCAGAACGCCTTATCCCGTTTAATTACTTTTAATGTAAAAAAGTGAGCGCTGTATAGTGTTTAAAATCAACACTTTGTATTATTTGATTTTGCCCGTTTGCGGTGCTATTTTAATCCGTTGAAATTATTGCATGATTTATCCGTTTTTTAATATTTAAGGCAAATATTTTATGAGAAAACTTTTTGGCACAGACGGGGTTCGCGGCAAAGCGAATACATATCCGATAACTCCGGAGATCGCGCTTCAAATCGGCAAGGCCACGGCCTACGTTTTCGGGGCGCACGGCAAAGGCTCGATGAAGGCGGTTGTCGGCAAGGACACCCGTCTCTCCGGCTATATGATCGAGACCGCGCTGACCAGCGGACTGGTCAGCATGGGCATGAATGTGCTGGCGGTCGGCCCGATGCCGACCCCGGCGGTGGCCCATCTGACGCGCTCGATGGGGGCTTCCTGCGGCATCATGATCACGGCTTCCCACAATCCGGCGGACGACAACGGCATCAAAATCTTCGGCGGCGACGGGTTCAAACTGCCCGACCTGGCCGAACTGCAGATTGAAGAAATCGTGCTGCGCGGGGAGATCAACAGCAGCCATATCAGCTCGGAACTGATCGGCAAAGCTTACCGCATTGACGATGCCCGGGGCCGCTATATCGAGTTCACCAAAAGCTCCATCCGCAACCACAGCCTCAAGGGACTGAAAGTGGTGCTGGACTGCGCCAACGGCGCGGCATATTCGATGGCGCCGCTGATTTTGAAGGAACTCGGCGCGGAAGTGATTGAAACCGCCGTTCACCCGGACGGCTCGAATATCAACCTCAACTGCGGCGCCACCTGTATTTCCCATGCCTCCGAACTGGTGAAAAAGCACAACGCCCATCTCGGGATTTCCCTGGACGGCGACGCCGACCGCTGCATTTTCTGCGACGCCAGCGGCAATGAAGTCAACGGCGACCGGATTATTGCGCTTTGCGCACTGGATTTCAAGGCGAGAAGGCAGTTGGCCGAAGATACGGTGGTCGTGACCAGCATGAGCAATCTCGGCCTGCATAAGGCCATGAATGCCGCCGGAATCAGGGTCGAGGAAACCGCGGTCGGCGACCGCTATGTCATCGAACGGATGCGCAACGGCGGATTCAATGTCGGCGGCGAACAGTCCGGACACATCATTTTCATGGATTACGCCACCACCGGGGACGGCATCATCACTTCGCTGCACGTATTGAAGATGATGATCGACCGCAACAAAACCCTGGCGGAACTCGCGGACGTGATGGTGGAATATCCCCAGGTGATCAAAAGCATCAAGGTCAGGGAAAAAATCCCGTTCGAAAAACTGCCCGGACTTGCCGCGGAAATCAAAGCGTGCGAAAAAGAGCTGGACGGCTTCGGGCGCACCATCGTCAGATATTCCGGCACTGAAGATAAAATCCGGATTCTGGTCGAGGCCAAAGAACGCGCCGCGGTTGACAAGTGGACCGGGCGGCTTGAGGCGGCAGTCCAGAAGGAACTCTGCTGATTTAATTATTATTCGGAGGAAACGGCTGTGAAAGTGAACGTGACTGATCTCGGGTCGCCGGTTGAAATGATGCCCGTCACCTGCTGCAGAAAATTTCAGGAGATTCCGGTTGCCGGCATCTCCCTTGAAGAACGCCTCGTCTGGATGTTTGAGACCAAAGCGCCGGGCGCGGACTGGGTTATGGCAATCCGTCCCGACTTCTGGCCTTCGCCGTTCATGATCGCGCAGATTATGGAAACCGCCGACGGGATGATTATAACCAATGACGAAGGGCTGGAACTCGCACGGATGACGGTTGACGGCAAAGCGTCGGCAAAGACTGTCCGGATGGATAAGGAATCCATCCATATCAGATACCCATGGGATCTGCTGGCGGTGAATGAGAAAATCGTCGGCGCAATCGAGCAGAACAACATCCATGGTCTCGTCCGCCAGAATGTCATCATTGACGGCATTGTCCATCTCGGCGCCGGCTCCGTGCTGCTGCCGGGGGTTTATATCGAAGGCAAGGTCGTTATCGGCGACAACTGCAAGATCGGGCCCAACTGCTATCTGCGCGGCAGCACTTATATCGGCGACAACTGCCATGTCGGCCAGGCGGTGGAAATCAAAAACAGCCTGCTGATGAACAAGGTCAGCGCCGGACATCTGAGTTACATCGGCGATTCCGTGATCTGCCCGCAGACCAATCTCGGCGCCGGCACGATCTCCGCCAACCTGAGACACGACGGCAAAAATCACAGATCCGAAGTTTCCGGCGCGCTGCTCGATACCGGCAGACGCAAACTCGGCGTCATCATCGGCGACAATGTCCATACCGGAATCCATACCAGCATCTATCCCGGCCGCAAAATCTGGATGGGGCAGAACACCCGCCCCGGCGCAATCGTCAGCCAGGACATCAAAGCCTGATTCGCGGGACAGGTTCATTTGGGACACCCCGCGCCGGCAGAACATAACAGACAGCCGACACTCCGGGATCTTGAGTGTCGGAGTGGCTGTCCAGAATGAGGTTGATGAGTGTCCAGAATGGAGTAAGCAGATTATTCTTTCTCCTGCCGCCAGATTCCTGCTTTCCGGCTGTTCGCGTGGTGTCCCCAAAGACGTTTTTCCCTGCTGGAAAATAGCCTTTTGCGGTGTATATTTGCAAATAACTTTTTTAGACATGGGGTTTTTTATGCCGAAGGGTATTATTTTTCTTGCTGACGGGATGGCCGACCTCCCGTTGAATGAGCTGGGAGGAAAAACTCCGCTGGAAGCAGTGGATACTCCGGCCATGGACGCGATTGCCGCGCGAGGCGCCAGCGGCACTTTCCTGACCTTGCCGGAAGGGCTGCCGACCTCCTCCGACGTCGCCAACATGTCGGTGCTGGGTTTTTATCCAGAGCAGAACTATCCGGGGCGCGGGCCGATTGAAGCCGTCAGCCAGGGGATTGCGCTGGAGGCGGATGACATTGCATGGCGCTGCAACCTGGTCACGGTTTCCGCGGACGGCATTTTGCTGGATTACTCGGCCGGGCATATTGACAACGCGGTATCCACCCGCATCATGGCCGATCTTCAGCATGAATTCGGCAGCGGTAAAGTCAGTTTTTACCCGGGCGTAAGCTACCGCAATCTGCTGGTGCTGCACGGGAGCGAATTTTCCGATAAGATTGATTATTTCAAACCTGATTCATCCCAGGGCATGCATCTTGATGAACTGAAGCTTGTGCCGCGGGCCGGCGATGCCAAAGCCGCCCATACCGTCAGGTTTCTGGAAGACCTTTTTGCCGGAACGTCCGAATTTCTGGCGGCGCACCCGCTTAACCGCGGCAAGGCGGCTCCGGCATCCCATATCTGGCCGTGGAGTCCGGGCCGGAAACCGTCGCTGCAGCAGTTTGCCGAGCGTTATTCAGGGCGCACTGGGGCGGTGATCAGCGCGGTTGACGTGATTAAAGGGCTGGCCAAATGCGCCGGCATGGATGTGATCGAGGTTCCCGGCGCGACCGGATTTATTGATACCAATTACGCGGGGAAAGTCGAGGCCGCGTTAAAAGCGTTGAAAACGCATGATTTTGTATATCTGCATGTCGAGGCGATTGATGAATGTTCCCACATGGGAGATCTGGCGCTGAAGATGCAGGCCATTGCCGATTTCGATGCCAAAATCGTCGCTCCGGTTATGAAAGCGCTGGAGAATGAGCCAGTAATTTTCGCG
Source organism: Victivallaceae bacterium (assembly GCA_041665605.1). Classification (GTDB taxonomy): domain Bacteria; phylum Verrucomicrobiota; class Lentisphaeria; order Victivallales; family Victivallaceae; genus CAIPAT01. Next base: position 15,148 of record JBAYIO010000013.1, read on the forward strand.
GTGCTGCCGGATCACCCGGTGCCGATTGCACTGCGCCAGCATACCACCACGCCGGTGCCTGTAGCTGTTTGCGGTCCGGGCATCAACCCTGACGGCATCCGCCGCTTTACCGAAAAGGACGCGCTGGAAGGCAGTCTCGGACCGATGAAAGGCGATCAACTGATGCGCATGGTAATGAGCTTAAAATAAAAGGCGGGTATGACAGATACTGACCAAAGCAGACGTAAAAAGAGTTTTCTCATCGCCGCGGCGCTGTTTATTGCGGTGCTGTATTTTACCCGGGACGGTATTTTCAGGCCGTTATGGTTTGACGAGGCGTTGACGATCATGAATTTCATGGCCCTTCCCGGACCGGTGGAAATCTATTATAATTATGTAATCCCCAACAACCATATCGTCTATACGGTCCTGCTTAAATTATGGTCCTGCATTTACCAGCCTGTTGTCGCATTCGATGTATATCTGAGGTTGTTTTCGCTGGTGATCACGCTTGCGGCGTTCGGGATCATGTTTTGCCGGTGGAAAAAGCAGTGCGGAATCCTGGCGGTTGCGCTGGTTTGCGCCTGCTTCGCGTTCTCGCTGCCATTCGGAATTTATTCCGTTGCCGTGCGGGGATATATGCTTAGTTTTCTGCTGGTTGTCCTGGCGCTGGAATTTGCGCGGCGGTGGATTTCCGGCCCGAACTGGAAAAACGGGGCGGCTTATTTCGTGATCAGCCTGCTGGCTGTCGGCACAATTCCTTCGAATATTATTGCTCTTGGCGCCGTGGTTTTATGTTTCGCTGAATTCCCGCTGAAGAACAGAAAATTCATTGCCCGTTTCCTGTTTTTAGCAATAATCCCGCTGATTGCGCTGGCAATTTTTTACTTTCCGGTCTCCAAAGGAGTCGCCAGGGTAATGGCGCTCAGAGAAGGCTGGAATAATGGATTCGCGGCAATGACTGCGCTCTATTTGTCGTGGGCCGTCTCATTTCTGCCGGTTATTCCTGCCGCGATTCTTGCTGTGCCGCTGATATTAAGGCGAAAGAATTCGTGGAGAGGTGCTTTAATTACTGTTTTAGTGCTGCTGCTGCCGGTGCCGTTCTTCCTGATTATTTCGCCGGCGCCGTTTCCCAGAGTCTTCTTTTCCGTCTGGCCGGTGTGGATGTACTTTCTCTGCCGCGGACTCGGGCATCTGTTTGCATTGCTCAGGCTGAAGAAGTTTCGCATTACGCTGAAACTGCTGCCGGTGGTGCTGGCGGCTGCGGTTGTTGCCTGCGGGATGGCGCAGCAGGAATTCAAAGAATATCTTTCGGCCAAATATGTCGGGGGGCAGGCGCTGGATGATTTTTTCAGTCCTTACTATATGAAAGACAGTTTTAATCCGTTCGACGCGGTCAAATCGCTCCAGGTGCAGGGGGCGACGGAGGGGACGGCTAAAATCTATGTCAGCTTTAATGCCGACCCGTATTCCATCGTTTTTTACGGGAAAATGCTCGGAGTCTCCCCTGATGTATGGTGTTTTGATAATCCCAGAGGGAAAGTGTTATCCCTGGAAAATAACTGCCGGCGGGCGATTCTTGCCGGAGGCGGAGACGAAAATGCATTTACCGGGCGGTTCAAGGGAAAAGTTCTTGAGCGTGCATCTCCCGGAAACAACTTCCAGCGGGTATATTCGGTCAGTGACGACAACAGCGTCAAGCCTTAATGGAAAATCATTCTCGCCACAACGACAACAACTACAACCACGATTGTCAGAATAGTTATTACGGTAATTTTTTTGCGGCGTTTTTCGCTCCGGAGTTTATTCATGTTGCCCTGCTTCAATTGGCCAAGCACGGTTTTCATGGAGGACAGCGTAGACCTGACCGTATTGCGGACCTTGCCTTCCCGTTTCGCCATGGCGCTTTTCGGGATTTGATTCATCACATTTCTTACTCTAAGCTCTGTAAGGTCTTTATTTGCCATTTTCCATCTCTTTCCAAATCTCAAAACATTTCTTGAACGATGATGCTTGAATATGGATGCTCTGGTGATTTCTCCAAATTCAATCCTCCGGCATTAATATAACCCGGCATTGGGCTGAATGCAAAAAAAGTAGCAATCCGGGATGAGGAAGGCACAGACGGGGGGCACTATTCAGCCGCCTGAGCCGCCGCCGCTTTCATCGGCGGGTTCAGCCAATAGGTAAACTGATCCATTGCAGTATCGTTTGTGAAAAATTCAAATTTCAGCAGATACCGTTTATTTTTCATGTCCGGCGGCAGATTCAGCTTGACCGACCCCGGCTTCAGCGGTGAAATTCCGGCAAATTCTTTGTTTTTGTTCATGATCATCTTGCCTTCCGGCGAATTTAAGGTCAAATCAAGTGAAATCCCGTCCATGTCTTTGGATGGCAGATAGTCAATAATTACTTCGGTGGAATCTTTTACGTCCACATTCCTTATGGAATAAATTCCTGAGTCAGTTACTCTGGACACAGATTCCAGCCCTTTCCCGAAAAGGAGAGTCCATTCCCACTCGACGCGCTGTTCCGGCGGCACCTCGATTTTGATTACCGGCTCCACTCCGAAAGTGTCATTGTCTTTCCAGAAAACGATTTTGGCAAGAGGGGTTCTGGTGAGGATGGCGAAAACGCCGTTATCGCCGATGCCGCCGGCGGCTACCCAGCGTTCAGCTTTGGAAAATCTGTCTTCGTTATACTCGGTATACGCCATCATTTTACTGATTAAAACCGGATCTGAATTGATGGAAACAATTTTCTTGTCTCCGGCATTAAAGGCTCTTTTAACCGGAATGGATATCCATGATTTCGGCACCATAGCGTCATATTTGACATTGAAGAACGGGTGGGGCGATACGGTAGTAGTCAAAGTCTCCTTGCTGTTGTTAAACAATATTCCTTTGACGGATATTTTTGAGGAATCGCTGAATTTGGTATCTATCCGCAACTTGTAAGACTTGTCTTTTGAAATCTGCACGTCCTGAGAAAAAGACACAATAACCTCGTCATCTTTTTTCTCAACGTTGCTTTGCCATGGCAGAGAGGGTGTTGCGGCAGCGGCTTCGGCAGGCTCTTTTTTCTGTTCCGCCGGAGTTTCTTTCGGCTCACCCGGCGTCTCGGTTTTTGCCGCCTGGTCAGCCGGGGCGAAAGTCATCGGACCAAAAACCTGGGTAAGCCCGAATTTCACGCCGTTTTCGCTGGCTAGAAGGCCTTTTTCGCTGCCGGCTGGAACAATTTCTTTAAACCATCCGCCTCTGGATACGCCAGGAGCCGCCTGGTCCAGTGATTTTGCTCCGGGATTTATCAGGGCGGCAGTATAATATTTATTGACAATCAGATAGTCAGGGATGCCGTCTTTGTCAATATCTATGGTTTGAATTGTCACAGCAAAAGTCTGGCAGGCGGATAAAATTCCAACCAGACCAACCAGATAGAATTTCAAATTATCATATATTAATTTATTCATAAACCGCTTCCCATATTTTAATTGCATAAATCACAGCAGTCTTTTAAATATTATTACCTTTATAATTTAGCACAAAAAGTGAAACGATGCTTCTTTATTTTGATTAAAAACGCATTTTTGATTAAAAATATTAAAAATTATTGTTTAACCGATATAATCCTCATGATATAATAGCATTGGTTTAAATTTTAACATTCTTTAAAATCTGAAATTCACATGTCAATAGTGTTGAAGTATCTCGGTTGTTTGATTTTCCAGGCGCCACCGTGCTCCCGTAATGCCCAGATTGAAAGTGTATTCTGTCCAAAATTAGGAGGCAAGGAGCACAGAATGTTTTCCGGATCAGAAAGCCATAGAGCCCATTGGCCCCATTTTCTTCCGGCGGCGGCGGGAGACTTTCGGAATGAAATTTATGCATATAAATTTCTCTTTTCCGATTTTAACGTTATATTCATTGAATATAGCCGTTTAGGCGGCGGGTTATGAATTGATCTATTGTATATTACATAGCAATAATAAAGCAGGAGAAAGTTATTATGAGCAAAAAGATTTTAATAATCGGAGGAAGTCCGCGCAAGACCGGAAATACTGCAACAATAACCGGCTGGGTTGCCGAAGGCGCTGAATCCGCCGGGGCTTCGGTAAAAATTGTGGATGCCGCCCGCTTGAAATATAAAATTGCCGGCTGCTGCTCCTGTTACAGTTGCCAGGTCTCGCAGCAGTTCCGCTGTGTTATTCTGGACGAAGCGACAGAAGTTGTGGCCTCATTCCCGGAATATGACGTGGTGGTCTTCGCCTCTCCGGTTTACTTTTTCGGGCTTACCGCACAGATAAAAATGCTCATGGACAGAATGTTTTCACTATTTAAGTTCAGCGACGGCAAGACGATCCATAATCTTCAGAAAGTGAACTTCGCCCTCATCGCCACCTGCGGCGGCGATCTGGATGACAGCGGGGTTAAGCTGGTTGACGAGACCATCAAGAAGATTGTCCATTTTATCGGGAAGACTCATAAAAGCTTGCTCGTTCCGTCACTGCTTCCCGCGCTGGAGGAAACCGCAAAGCGAGAAGATTTAAAAGAAAAGGCTTTGGAGTTCGGGGAAAAACTGGCAAACTGGTAATTCAGGCGAAAGCCTGATAAACGGAGGGGCGCGGGCAGAAATGTTTTTTGAGAATGTTTACATCCATATTCCGTTCTGTAGCAGAAAGTGTGATTATTGCAGCTTTTTTTCTGTGCCGAACCCGGATAAAAACTTGATTGACGCCTATTTAATCCGGCTGGAGGAAGACCTTGCCGACGCCAATCTCTCGATTCCGGTTAAGACGATTTACCTGGGCGGCGGAACCCCGTCACTGCTGTCATGCGCTCAGCTTGAACGCTTCTACGCCATGATCCGGAAGTATGTGCCGCTGCTGCCATCCGCTGAAATTTCAATGGAATGCAACCCGGAAACGCTGTCTCCGGAGAAGGGCGAACTCATCCTGAATTTTGTCAACCGCCTGAGCATCGGGGTGCAGTCCTTCAATCACAAACTTCGTGCCAAACTGGGCAGACAGTCCAAGGATTCTGAAATTGAAGCGGCGTTAAGCAGTTTAAGAGGACGGCGGATCAAAGATTTTAACATAGACCTGATTTACGGGATTCCAGGACAGACGCTGAGAGAATGGGAACAGGACCTGGAGGCCGCCGCGGAACATGACATCTCCCATATTTCCTGCTACTGCCTGACCATTGAGGAGGGTACCGCGCTGGCGACTTCGTTTAATGGCGAAGACCTGATTGATGATGAAGTCACCGCCGAAATGTGGAGCATGACCGGCGCCTTTCTGGAGTCCAGAAAAATCCGCCGTTACGAAATATCAAATTACGCCAAACCGGGCGCGGAATGCATCCATAATATCAATGTCTGGTATGGCCAGCCGTATCTCGGCCTGGGACCGGCCTCGACCTCATTTGACGGCAGAGACCGCTGGACGCAGCCGTCCTCGCTGGAAAAATGGCTGAATGGACAACCTCCGGAAATGGATATCATTGACCCGGAGTACCGCATGGCGGAAATCTTTATCATCGGGCTCAGAACTGTTGAAGGCTGGAACAGCCGCCGCTGGAAGGATGTATTCCTGCAGAAAGCGATGTATGTTGACTGGAGCACGATGCTGGAACGGGCATTCAGCGTGAAGAAGCTCCACCCCGATCTGATGAATGTTTCCGAAGACAATATCAGCCTGACCGAAAAAGGCCTTTTATTCTGGAACACCGCCGCCGAGGCCTGGCTGGGGTGATCAGAACGGGAAGTCTTTCCTGGTGAAACGGTATTCCTTGCGGCAGAAATTGCACATGATGGCCGGGTTCGCGTTTTCTTTAAACAGGGCAATCAGCTCATTCCTGTCCAGAACCGACATTGCCATTTTCATTTTCTCAAAGGAGCAGTTGCACCTGAACCCCGGACTGCTGCCGTAGTCGTAGGAGAGCAGATTTTTGTCTGAGTCTATTTCGCTCTCCCCGGCGGCGAGAGCCGCCAGCGCCCATAGTTTTTTTTCAGAAGGCATGCGTTCCAGTATCCGGCTGGCGAATTCCGGCTGGCAGATATTTTTGCGGTACTTTTCAAATTCGGTCAAATTGCAATCCGGCATGGCTTGAATCATGAAGCCGCCCGCTCTTTTAACCGGATCCAGCGGGTCCGGATTGAACTCGATCGCCGTGCTGAATTCGGTCTCAATCTGATCGCTGACGGAAAAGAAAAAGCCGGCGTCTGCGACCGCATCGCCAAATGCGGTACGGGTTTTGCCGGAGTTCAAAATTTTCCCGGCCTCCGACTTGATGATGGAAATGAAACCGTCTTTTTCGCCGTAAATCTCCTGTTCCGAAGATATTTTGTCCATCAAATGCGGCTCTTTGATGATGCCGCGAATGTCACAATCGGCATTGGAATCCACGATAATGGAAGATATTTTACCCGGGTAATCCCAGCGCAGCGAGTACTTTTCACCTTTATTCAGCAGCGCGGAAACCAGCGCCCCGACGGTCAAGGCGCCGGCAAAGATCTCCGCGGCGACCGGATCCGTGTCGTGGATCGCAATCCCCCTGGCAACCGTGCCGGTAGTTTCCGCAAACACAAACCGGGCGTTGATATTCCGGAGAATGCCGCGGATAAGATAATCAGAATGAACCATTTTGATCTCTTAAAAACATGGCGGCATGATTGCCGTCATGTTGTGCTTATTGTACTCGTTCAATCACGATTTCGGGATCGATTTCTTCCCGCAGAATGCGCTCAAGACCGTCTTTTATCGTCATTGTGGCATGCGGACACATGCCGCAGGCGCCGCGCAGGCGGACCTGGGCGGTTTTTCCAGTAATGTCAACAATCTCGAGGTCTCCGCCGTCAGCCTGAAGGTGGACTCTCAATTCATTCAACCGGGTTCTGATTTTGTCATGGAGCTCAGACATTTTTTATCTCCCTGTGTTTTAGGATTCAAAACTTGCAAACAGTTAATTTTACCACACGAATTTCGATCCGCTCAGTCTTCTGCCGAATTCTGAAAGGACTTCATTTTCTTCACTGATCCCGCCGCGGGCTACAAATGTCGCGCTGAAACGGACGTAATTGCCGACATCATCCCAGGGAACGCTGCTGATGAGCTTTTCTTTGATCAGCCACTGGCTGAAATCTTCGGCGGTCTCGAATTTTTCGCCGCTGCCGGTGCCTTTCGGCGCTTTTACATAGAGGTAGAATGAGCCTTCCGGCACTTTGGCCGGGAAGCCCAGTTTGCGCAGGCTTTCGGTCATGCTTTTCAGGCGGCGTTCGTACTTCTCGCAGATCTTCGGAGTGATATTGGCCTGATCTTTGAGTGCGCAGATTGCGGCTTTCTGAATTGCGGCAAACTGTCCGCTGTCGGCGTTGTCTTTGACAAAGGCGAATGCCTTGACTGCCAGTTCGTTGCCGCAGACCCAGCTCAGACGCCAGCCGGTCATGTTGAATCCTTTGGACATGCTGTGCAGTTCGACCGCGACGTCTTTGCCGCCCGGCAGCGAAAGGATGCTGAGCGGTTTGCCCTGGAAATTCAGCGGCGCATAAGCAGCGTCGGAAACAATCAGAATGTCATTTTTCTTTGCGAAGTCAATCGCCTTGGCAAAGAACTTTTCATCGGCGGAAGCGCCGGTGGGGTTGTTCGGATAGTTCAGGTAAAGCAGTTTTGCCCGCTTGCGCTGATCCGCCGTCAGCGAATCGAGATCGGGCATGAACTTGTTTTCCTCCAGCAGCGGCAGATTGATCACTTCGCCGCCAAGATATTTAGTCCAGGTTCCCATCACCGGGTAGCCGGGAACCGTCATGATCGTGATGTCGCCGGGGTTGATGAAACAGGCCGGGAGCAGAGAAAGGGCGGACTTGCTGCCGATGGCGTGCATGACTTCCGTTTCCGGATTGACATCGGCGTGATAGAGCTCTTTCATATACTGCGCGACGGCAATCTTGAATTCATCGATGCCGTTATCGGCATAAATGCGGTTTTCCCACAACGCGGCTTCCCTGCAGAGCGCCGCCACCACTTCCGGGAACGCCATGTCATCGGGTTCGCCCACGCCCATATCAATCAACTTTATGCCGGGGTTGGCTTTCATGGCGGCGCGTTTTGCCCGCTTGATCTTCTCGAACTTATAAATTTTGGTGTCCTTGCCGAATGACGAACCGCCAAGCCGCTCGGCGAAATTTGACTGTAAAAAACTTTCTTCCATCACTTTGCTCCGTTTATTCTTATTTAATTCAGCCTTAGCTTTTTTTAAAAAGCGGGATATTGTATATGTTCTGCAAATCAAGTTAATTATAGCATGAATTTGTAATTATTCACCTTTTTACAAATCAATTTTACAGGAAAAACGACTTATGAAAAAAATTGTTGTTGATAAATATGAATTTGAAGGGTATAGAATCCCGACCCAGTCGGCCAATATTCTTTTGATCAAGGGGAAGCACGGTTTTCTCGGCTGCGGTTATTTCAGCGTTGAAACCGCCAATAAACTTCAGGAAACCGTTGCCATTGTCACCGGTGTCCAAACTTTCGACGACATGTTGAACGCAATAGTGGTCAACGTCAGCGCAAGCGCTGAAAAAGACGGTATCGTAAAAGGGATGTCCGGACGCGACGCCCTGCTGAAAATGGCATAACCGGGAATATGAAGATGAAAGTTGTTGCAGACGATAAGATACCTTTTCTTAAAGGCGTGCTTGAACCATATTGTGATTCAGTAGTGTATCTGCCGGGCGGAAAAACCCTGCCGGCGGATGTCATCGACGCCGACGCGTTAATTACCCGGACCCGGACGAAATGCAATGAAAAGCTGCTGGCCGGGTCGAATGTAAAGTTCATCGCGACGGCCACCATCGGCTTTGACCATTTCGACACCGCCTATCTTGATGCCGCCGGAATCACCTGGACTAACGCGCCGGGCTGCAATTCCAGTTCCGTCAAACAGTATATCACATCCGTGCTGCTCAATCTGGCGGCGGATCACGGCATCGCGCTGCGCGGCAAAACGTTGGGCGTGGTTGGCGTCGGCAATGTCGGATCCAAGGTTGCCGCCGCCGGCAGAGCGCTGGGCATGAACGTATTGTTGAATGACCCGCCCCGCGCTGAAAAAGAGGGGGCTGAACAGTTTGTCAGCCTCGAACGTATCCAGTCCGAATCGGACTTCGTCACTTTACATGTGCCGCTGACGGAAGCAGGAAAGTACCGGACATATCATCTGGCGGATGCGGACTTCCTGAAAAAGCTTAAACCCGGAGCCTTCTTCATAAATTCATCCAGAGGCGAAGTTTGCGATAACGCCGCATTGAAAGTCGCGCTAGCGGCCAAAACAATTCGCGGCGCAGTGCTGGACGTCTGGGAAAACGAGCCGGAGATTGACTGCGAACTGCTGCGGCTGGTTGATTACGGCACTCCCCATATCGCCGGATATTCTACTGACGGCAAGGCCAACGGCACCGCCATGAGCGTCGGTGCGCTTTGCCGGTTCTTCGGTTTGAATCTGAAAGACTGGTATCCGTCATATATTCCGGGGCCCGACAACCGTGAAATTGCGCTGGCAGATCAGGGTTCTTTTGAAAAGACGCTGCTTGACGCGGTAAACGTCAGTTATGACGTCAAAGCCGACAGCGCCAGGCTGCTGGCATCCCCGGAGACATTTGAAAAGCAGCGCGGCGATTACCCGCTGCGCCGCGAGTTTCCTTATTATACTGTCGCCGTCAAAAGCGGTTCCCGTCTGAATCCGGACATCCTTTCCGCGCTCCGGGAACTTGGTTTCAACCTGAAGGACACATAACCAACCATGTTTAACGCAATCATCTGCCGCTATAACGAGATAGCGATCAAAGGCAATAACCGGGCAATGTTCGAAAACCGGCTCGTTGAAAATATCTACGATCTGCTCAAACAGGTCGAGGAAATCAAAGTCTCACGGGTCAGGGGCAGAATCTGGGTGCAGCATCCGTCAAAACAGCCGTTTTCCGACGGCGAACTGGAGATAATCAAAGAGCAGCTTCCCCGGGCCTTTGGCATCGAATCGTTCTCCCCGGTCATCATGTGCGGACTGGATATCGAGGAAATCTGCTGCGCGGTTGACGGCAGTTGCGACCGGTTTATTCAGGCGGCAATGACGAAAAAGACGGTTCCGGCTTTCCGCATCCGGGCGACCCGGAGCAATAAAAAGTTTCCGCTAATATCCAAGGAGATCGAAATCCGGCTGGCCAAAGTCGTCGCCATTAAATATGATGACGGACGGCTGAAAGTCAATTTGACGGATGCCGATGTGACCGTCGGCTGTGAAGTACGGGATGAATTCGCTTTTGTCTTTTACGAATCGTTTCAGGGGCCGGGCGGACTGCCGGTCGGCTGCAATTCGCCGGTGCTGGCGCTGCTGTCCGGCGGGATTGATTCGCCGGTTGCCTGCTATATGACGATGAAGCGCGGCTGCCGGGTTGACTACCTCACCTTTCACAGCGCTCCATATACTCCGCAAGTGACGATTGACAAAGTGAAGCGGATCGCCGTTGAATTAAACCGTTTTCAGCGTCCCGGCAAATTGCACATCTGCAATCTGGCGCCGATCCAGAAGCTGATCCGCGACAACTGCAATCCCAGGAACCGGACCGTCCTTTACCGGCGGATGATGTTCCGCATTGCGGAAAAAGTGGCCCGCAGAACCGGCTGCATGGCCTTGGTGACGGGTGAATCCGTCGGCCAGGTCGCCAGCCAGACCATTGTCAATCTCAATACGATTAATGACGCAGTCAATATGCTGGTGCTCCGTCCGCTGATCGGAATGGACAAAAGCGAAGGCATTGCGCTGGCGGAAAAAATCGGCACCTTTGAATTGTCCAAAGAACAAGTGCCGGACAGTTGCACCGTTTTTGCCCCGTCTGCGCCGTCTACCGCCGTGCCGCTGGAGCGCGCCATCGAAGACGAAGCTCTGCTGCCGGGCTATGAAGCCGTGCTTGATGAAATTATCCAGGGCATTGAAGTTTATACCGACGGCAAATGACAGACGCCGGTTCCATGCTCTCGCACTTGGAATATGCATTAAAAGTCAAAGCTGCGTGGAAAAATTTACATTAAAGCGCAGAAAAAATTTGCATTTTCCCGGCATTCATTATAGTTTCATTTCCCGGCATATAAATGTTTATGACTGTCATATAAATAACGAATACTTCAAAAAGAAGGAGATGGAATATTATGAAGAAATACATGCTGCTTACGGTTATGCTGATCGCCTGCGGATTGCTGCTGGCGGCGGGCGGATGCAAAACTAAACTGCCGGCCGGGGATGTTGACATCGCCCGTAATTTTGCCCCGGAAATTGCAACGCTTAAAGATCCGAATCTTTCGACCAGTTCGCTGGATAAATACAATGCCGCCTGCATCATTGCTGAAAACGTGGATTTTTCATATTTGCGCGACACCACGTCGATGGAGAATATTTTCGGACAAAAGGATGCCACGATCGGAACTTTTGAAGGAAATGATTATATTCTCTACACCTACAAGTTCAAAGATAAATCCGTTCAATTCAGATTCTCCATAGACGGAACAACCATTATTAGCGCCAGCGTTAAAAGAGGCGGAATCGGCGAGGTGCCGGAAAAAAAGCTGGAATCGAGAATTCTGAAGCCGGAATAGGAATATTTGCGTAAACAAAACAAAGCAGCTAAAAGATGATTCTTTTCGACGATGAATATTTTATGCGGCGCGCGCTGATGATGGCGGAAACCGCCGCTGAGGCGGGTGAAGTGCCGGTCGGAGCGATTGCCGTTAAAGACGGCGAGATCATCGCCCGCGCCGGCAATCAGGTTGAACTGCTGAAAGATGCCACCGCCCATGCCGAAATACTCGCAATCACCCAGGCCGAGGCCGCTCTTGGCGACTGGCGGCTGGATAAAGTGGATATTTATGTGACTAAAGAGCCGTGCGCCATGTGTGCCGGAGCCATGGTCAATGCCCATGTCCGCCGACTTGTCTACGGCATGGCGGACCCGCGTTCCGGCGCTGCCGGCAGCGCCCTGGACATCACCGGCTTTAAAGGCATGTTATGGAATGTGGAAGTCAAGGCCGGAGTTTTAGAGTCCGAATGCCGTGCGCTGATGCAGCAGTTTTTCCGTAAAGTCCGCAAAGAAAAAAACTCCTGAAGAATTATTCCTTTTTGTCGAGGATTTCCTGCAACGTTTTCATCTCTGATGCAAAATCACCGGATATTACCGGCGTTCCGGTTGCCAACTGGTAAATCTTCAGGAATGCGGAAATGGGAAAGTCCTGTTTCTGCCATTTTTCACGATACCCGGTCAATCCGTATTTTTTCAGGATATTCCGCATTTCCAGGTACAGGTTGAGCACCAGCAGCCTGAATTCCACCAGGGCGGAAAATTTGACGTCATGGCGGACATGGATTCCGGCATGAATATCGGAGCAGCAGGTCAGTTCCACCCCTACCTGCCACCGCTTCTCCGGCGAAAAGACATAAGAATACATCACCGGATCGATTTCCCAGAAAATATAAAAGCGGAGATCCGGCTCTGCCGGGACGCCGTCCGGATTGTATAATGCCGCAATGTCCAAAAATATTGCCGATAATTCGCCCAGCGGATCGCAGGAAGCTGCCGGCAGCCTGATTACTACAAGACCGCCGGGAGTGACTGAAGACGCGACGTGCATTTCCAGCCATCCGGATTCGATGGCATTGATTGTAATGACAGAATCTTCCGCCATATCCGCCTCACTGCAAATTAAAAACTGTCAGCAGCCGGTCAAATTTTGTCTTTCGCATGATAATGAGTATGAAGAAGCTGATGGGACTTTTCGCCGAGCGGTTTCTTCAGGAATTCTTCGTACAGCTTCTTTATGTCCGGATTCAGATGGGATTTCCGGAGCTGCTTGCCTTCGTCTTCACGATAAAGCGCGCTGATCCGGGCATTTCTGACTTCGTCATTCGTCTGCCGGGGTTGTCCGCCGCCGCCGATGCAGCCGCCGGGGCAGCACATGACTTCGATAAAGTGGTAGCTGGCTTCGCCGGCCTTGATTTTTTCGATAAGTTTCTTGGCATTGCTGAGGCCGTGGGCAACCGCCACTTTGACTTCGACGCCGTTCAGGAACGCCCATTCCGGTACCGTCGTTTCAATTTTTACCGAGGCTTCCTTGACGCCTTCCAGTCCGGCAATCGGAGTAACATGGAGTTTCGGGAACGGGAAATCGCGGCCGGTGACAATTTCATAAACGGTGCGGAGCGCGGCTTCCATAACCCCGCCGGTGTTGCCGAAAATATCCGCGGCGCCGGAGGAAATACCCAGCGGCGAATCCATGACGCCGTCTTCAAGCTGGTCAAACTCCAGTCCGGCCTGCCGGATCATCCGTCCAAGTTCGCGGGTCGTCAGCACAACATCTACATCCCGATAACCGCTGCTGTTCATTTCCGCGCGTTGCGCTTCGTATTTTTTGGCGGTGCATGGCATGACTGACACGACTACAATATCCTCCGGCTTTCTGCCGATTTTTTCCGCATAATATGTTTTGGCGATGGCGCCGAACATCTGCTGCGGCGACTTGCAGGTGGAAACATTGGGCAGGATATCCGGGAAAAAAACCTCCGCGTAGTTGATCCAGCCCGGCGAGCAACTGGTGAACATGGGCAGGGCGACGCTTTTGTCCTTGTCAACCAGCGCTTTTTTCAGTCTGGTCAGCAGTTCGGTGCCTTCCTCGATAATCGTAAGGTCGGCCGCGAAGTTGGTATCGAATACCGCGTCAAAGCCGATTTTGCGCAACGCCGTCACCATTTTCCCGGTGACAATGGTACCGGGCTTGTAGTCAAAACACTCTCCGAGCGCGGCGCGGATTGCGGGAGCGGTCTGGACAATGACAAATTTGGAGGGATCATCCAGCGCCCGCCAGACTTCATCAATCTGGTCTCTTTCAGAAATAGCGCCGACCGGACAGATCGCCGCGCACTGGCCGCATTGGACACAGGTCACGGAACTCAATTTTCCGGCAAAAGCCGGCCCGATGTAGGTTTTGAACCCGCGACACTGCGGAAAGAGCGAGCCGATGCCCTGAACCTGGTTGCACGCGGTCACGCAGCGGCGGCAGCCAATGCACTTGGCGGAATCCCTGACCAGCGCGGGGGTGCTTTCGTCAACGATTCTGCGGGATTTCTCCCCCTCATAGCGGATCAGCTTAATGCCAAGATCCCGCGCCAGCCGCTGCAATTCGCAGTCTTCGTTCCGGTCGCAGAGCTGACAGTCGCCCTGATGCTCGGACAGCAGCAGTTCCACCACCATTTTGCGGGCATCGCGGGCGCTGCGGCTGTTGGTATGCACTTTCATGCCTTCGGCGGCGGGAGTCGAGCAGGAAGCGACCGGATCGCGCATGCCTTCGACTTCGACCAGGCATACCCGGCAGGCTCCGATCGGTTCAAAATTCTGCATATAACACAATGTCGGAATATTGATTTCAATTTTTTTTGCCGCCTGAAGGATCGTTGTTCCCTCTTCGACTTCCACCGGCATATTATTTATGGTTAATTTCGGCATTTTATATTTCCTTTGATAAAGAGTATTTCGTATCCCGGGCCTTACTGCACACGCGGCTTTTTGCCGTAATCGCATCGCAGACAACGTTTCGCCTGGCGGATGGCCGCTGCTTCGCTCCAGGGCTGCTCCACCTCATCAAAGTTGTTCCTCCGCCGTTCCACCGCGATCAACGGCTGTTTTTCGCGCGGATACGGCGCCGGGTCGGCATCCGGATCGAAATAGACGTCGGTTTCTTTATCCTGACGCCAGAAAGCATGGTCTTCGCCCGTCAGATAAGTGTCTATTCCGACGGCGGCTTTCTCGCCGGAGCAGGTCGCCTCGATTACCGACCATGGCCCGGTAACCACATCGCCGCCGGCGAAAATCCATTTTTCGGAGGTCTGTCCCGTCAGCGGATCCGCCTTGATGTAATTGGCGGGATTCAGCTCCAGATTAACATCTTTGACATAATTATCAGCCTCGGAAGCCTGACTGACGGCGGCGATGATCTGATCGGCGTCAATGATAAAATCATTTTCGCCGGAATCATCCGCGCGTCGGCGGCCGGTGCGGTCGAATTCGCCGAGCCGCATTTTCCTGCATTTGATGCCCGCCACTTTACCGTCTTTTCCAGTGATCTCAAACGGTGCGGTCAGCATCAGCATTTTGACGCCTTCGTTTTCGGCTTCCTCCACTTCTTCCTCGTAGGCCGGCATTTGTTCGCGGGTACGGCGGTAGACCAGCGTCACTTCCGCCGCGCCGAGCCGGAGCGCTGTCCGGGCGGCGTCAACCGCGGCATTGCCGCCGCCGACCACTACCACTTTTTCGCCGACCGGCACCGAGCCTTTGACATTATATTGCTTGAGGAAAGTAAGCGCCTGAGTGACGCCGTCCAGCTCCTCGCCCGGCAGGCCGAGCTTGATGGAGGCGGAAGCGCCGATGGCGACAAATACCGCCTCATAGCCTTCGCCCTGAAGTTGTTTCAGCGTAAAATCATGCCCCAGCCTCTTCCCGGTTTCAATATCCGCGCCCATGCGTTCGATCATGCGGATTTCACGGGCCAGGATTTCGCGGGGCAGCCGGTAGGCCGGAATCGCCTGCACCAGCATGCCGCCGGGACGCGGTTCGGCTTCGAAAACTTTTGGTTTATAGCCCAGGCGCGCCAGGAAGAACGCGCAGGACAAGCCGGCGGGGCCGGCCCCGACAATGGCAATCTTCCGTTTGGCGTTTTCCGCGTTTTCGCGGACTTCCGGAACCTGTATCGTGACTTCCTGTTCAACCATGAAACGCTTGATGCCGCGAATGGAAAGCGGCTCGTCGAGACTGGCGCGGCGGCAGCAGCTTTCACAAGTGTGGTAACAGACGCGGGCGCAGGCGGCGGCGAACGGATTCCTGTTGCGGTGCAATCGCAGCGCTTCGGCATAGCGTTTTTCCGCCACCAGCGATACGAATCCAGGCACATCCACCCCGGCGGGGCAGGCGCTCTGGCACGGCGCTCTGACCAGTCCGGCGCAGACCCCGACCGGACAGCGTTTCTCCCGGATATGTTCTTCATATTCATTGCGGAAATAACGGATAGTGGAGAGCACCGGATTGGCCGCGGTTTTGCACAGGCCGCACAGTGCGGTTTTCTTGAGCATTTCACCGAGCGAAATCAGTTTTTCGATGTCGCCCTCCTCGCCTTTGCCGCAGCAGATGCGTTCCAGCATTTCCAGCAGGCGCTTGGTTCCGATCCTGCCGGGGGCGCATTTGCCGCAGGCTTCATCCTGGGTGAATTCCAGAAAGAAACGGGCGACGTCAACCATACATGCGTTATCGTCCATCACCACCAGTCCGCCGGAGCCCATGATTGCGCCGAGTTCGGTCAGGGTCTCGTAGTCAACCGGCACGCTTAAATGCTGTTTCGGGATACAGCCGCCGGAGGGGCCGCCGATCTGGGCGGATTTATATTCTTTGCCGTTCGGGATGCCGCCGCCGATGTCATAGATGATTTCGCCGAGGCTGGTACCGATAGGCACTTCAATCAAACCGATATGATTAAGATTGCCGGTCAGCGCGAAAATTTTAGTGCCCGGCGATTTTTCCGTGCCGACTTTCCGGAATTCGGCGGCGCCGTCGCGGATGATCATCGGAATATTGCCGAAGGTTTCGACATTATTAAGCACCGTCGGCTTGCCCCACAGGCCTTTGACCACAGGGAAGGGCGGCCGCGGGGAAGGTTCGCCGCGTTTACCTTCAATCGAATGCAGCAGCGCGGTTTCCTCGCCGCACACAAACGCGCCGGAACCCTGGGCGACTATAATATCGAAGCAGAAATCCGTCCCCAGGATGTTTTTGCCCAGCAAGCCGCGTTCACGGCAGTCGCGGATCGCGATTTCCAGTCGTTTCAACGCCAGCGGATATTCCGCCCGGCAGTAAATGTAGCCGGTATCCGCGCCGATGGCCCGCGCGCCGATCATCATGCCTTCCAGCACCGCGTGCGGGTCGGATTCGATCAGGCTGCGGTCCATAAACGCGCCGGGGTCGCCTTCGTCGGCGTTGCAGACGATAAATTTCCGGTCGGCTTTAGATTTTGAGCACAATTCCCATTTCAAACCGGTGGAAAAACCGGCACCGCCTCTGCCGCGCAGTCCGGAGGCTCTGACCTCGGCGGTGATTTCCTCCGGG
Source organism: Victivallaceae bacterium (assembly GCA_041665605.1). Classification (GTDB taxonomy): domain Bacteria; phylum Verrucomicrobiota; class Lentisphaeria; order Victivallales; family Victivallaceae; genus CAIPAT01. Next base: position 32,314 of record JBAYIO010000013.1, read on the forward strand.
GTCATTTTGGTCAGCGCTTTGGCTAATGCGGCATAACCGTCGCAGCCGATATATTCGTCAATGCTTTCCGCCGCAATCCGGCCTTTATTTTTCAGCACTTTCAATTTCTGTTTCGCAAAAAACGGAATTTCACGGTAAAACGGCACTGCCGCACCGTCATCTTTATCGCGATACATCAGCCGCTCCACTGGAGTTCCGTTGACAATATGGCTCTCAATGATTTCTTTGGCGTCTTCGGGAGCCACTTTCTGGTAAAAATATCCGCCGGGATAAATTACCATGATCGGGCCGGCGGCGCAGAAGCCGTTGCAGCCGGTTTCGACCACACTCGCCCGGTCGCGCTCAAACGAAGCTTCGCCGTGCAGTCCGGAGCAGGCGTTTTCAGAGACTTTGACTTTTTCATGAAGTCCGTGCCTGTTGATTTCATCCAACAGTGCCTGCTTCAGTTTGGCCGCGCCGGAGGAAATACAACTGGTCCCCATACAGAGCATTATATCAAAAATGTTGCCGGAGCGGGTGTCTTTGCCATGCCAGTCGCGCAATGCCATCCGGGATGCCATCTGTGTTTTAATGGAGGCTATATCATCGACATTCTTTATTAATTTATTGCTCATCGCCCGTCCCTCCTTTATACGCGCCAAGAATTTCAGCAATCTTGGACGGTTTTGCCCGGCGGTGCACATTTTCGTTAACCAGCAGCACCGGGGCCAGGCCGCAGGCACCGAAGCAGCGTCCCACTTCCAGCGAAAACAGCCGGTCCGGAGTAGTTTCGCCGACTTCGATCTTCAATTCCTTTTTTACCGCGTCCAGGATCTCCTTGCCGCCGCGGACATAGCAGGCCGTGCCGAGGCAGACCCGGATCAGATATTTGCCGCGGGGATGAGTTGAAAAAAACGAATAAAAACTTACTACGCCGGCAACTTCGCTGTAGGATTTGTTGAGTTTAGTGCTGACATATTTCAAGACATTTTCCGGAAGATAACCGAATATCGCCTGGGCGTACTGCAGAATCGGAATCAGTCCGCCTGGTTTATTCTGATATTCGAGCAGAACTTTGTCAAGCCGCTCGAAAAGTTCACTTTCAGAAACGTTTTCATTGCACGCGCACGTGCACTTTCCATCTTTCATCTCTCCCTCCTTTACGCGGTTCTATTAACAGGAAAACATGAATCAGAATTTTATCCAAACTATTACAATGATAGCAGGCTATTTACAATAATTCAATACATAAATATTAATTTTTATCTATCATTTTCCACAGCGCAGGATGGACACAACGGACTAAACGGAAACAAATGGACGTGATCGGTATCACTGTTTTACCCTCCGTCCGTTCAGTCTGTTTGCCTGCTTCATTCTGACTTTGCAGAGCCGCTCTGAAAACCCGCCATGCGATTTAAAATCCTGCGCCTGGCGATCCAGCAGCGCAATTTGCGCCGCATCAAATGTTTCAGATAATCCTGCTCCAGCTCCCCGAGGCTGCCCTTCGCCACGTTTGTCAGGTTCATCTCCGGCTTTACTTTGAGTAGATTGCAGTATTTCGCCATTTGTTTATGAATTATTCAGGTTAGAATTAATACTAATAAATTATGGTTACTATATGCATGATTATTGCATTTGCAGCCATATCGTGTTTAGATATCGTTCCGTTTGGATATGGTCATTTTATAGAATTTTAAAGCTGTTAATATTCTGCGCCGTTCCCGGCATTTCCATCAATCGATATTTATTTTGCTTTCCGGTTTGAGTTGTCGATAACCTAATATAGATTATGGAAAATGTGAATATAAACAACTGACTTGTGAAGAGAGATTATGCTGGCAAAAACATTTTCCGCGGCGGTCATCGGAATCGACGCTTATATGGTGGAGGTGGAAGTCAACGCCACCGGTTCCGGCGAACAGAATATTGTTTCCATTGTCGGGCTGCCCGATCCCGCCATCAAGGAAAGCCGCGACCGGGTGCGTTCGTCACTGCACAGTACCGGTTTCCCTCATCCGCATGGAGCCACGCTGGTTAATCTGGCCCCCGCCGACCTGAAAAAAGAAGGCGCGGCATTCGACCTGGCGATTGCGCTGGGGATGCTGGCCGCCACCGGCTATATTGACCGGACAAAACTGGCGAAAACTGCGGTCATCGGTGAACTGGCGCTGGACGGTTCTGTCCGCGCGGTCCGCGGCGCGCTGCCGGTTGCGGTAAAGGTCAGTTCCGAACCCGGGCTCGAAGCTTTGCTGGTGCCGCATTACAACGCCGAGGAGGCCGCGCTGGCCGCCGGAGGATTTCCAGTTTATCCGGTAGGATCTCTGCGGGAAGCAGTGGAATATTTCAATGAAGGCGGGCTGCTGCCGTACAAGGCGGATCTGCAAAGCTATATCCGCGCCGATAACGGGCGCGATCCGGATTTCGCGGAAGTCAAAGGCCAGGCCATGGCCCGGCGCGCCCTGGAAATCGCCGCCGCCGGAGGCCATAACAGTCTGATGATCGGCCCGCCCGGCACCGGCAAAAGCATGATTGCCGCCCGGCTTGCCGGGATTCTGCCGCATATGACGCTGGAGGAGACGCTGGAAACCAGCCGGATTCATAGTGTGCTCGGCCTGCTATCTTCCGGACAGCCGCTGCTCAACCGCCGCCCGTTCCGTTCGCCGCACCATACCATCAGCGATGTCGGCCTGATCGGCGGCGGCAAGAACCCGTCGCCGGGCGAAATCAGCATGGCCCATAACGGGGTGCTGTTTCTCGACGAACTGCCGGAATTCAAAAGAAATGTCCTGGAAGTCCTGCGCCAGCCGCTGGAAAGCGGCCTGGTGAACGTGGCCCGCGCCGCCGGCAGTTTCACCTTTCCCGCCAAATTCATGCTGGTGGCGGCGATGAACCCGTGCCCTTGCGGCAGGATGAATCCGGCCCTCGGCTGCCGCTGCAAACCGAATGAAGTCAGAAAATACCGCGGGAAAATTTCCGGGCCGCTGCTTGACCGTATTGATCTGCATGTGGAAGTCCCGCATCTTAGCCAGGAGGAGTTGCTGGCCGCGCCCAGCGGCGAACCCAGCGCTAAAATACTCGAACGCGTCAAGGCGGCAAGGACAGTCCAGGCGGAAAGATATTCCGGTCTCGGATTCTACTGCAATGCACACATGACCAGTAAAGACCTTCAACATTTCTGCCGCATCGGAGCCGGCGAGCAGATGCTGTTGCGCCATGCGATCAACGATTTTCATCTGAGCCCCCGCGCCTATGACCGGATACTGAAAGTTGCGCGCACCATTGCCGACCTCGTAAAGTCCACCGATATCGGCGAAGACCATCTGTTCGAAGCCATCAATTACAGAAATTTCGACCGCGGCGAAAGCTGGTAATCGCAGCAATGCCTGAATTCAATTAACAAAGTTTTTCAACCGGAACATGATGGTCTGGTATAGCACTTTGAATACGGTTGTCCAGGTGACGTCTTTGGCGTAGTATCCGGAACCGGGTTTGGCATGGTAGGAGTCTATTTGCAGTTCACACAGGGCGATCTGCCGGCGGCATGCTTCGCCGGAGATAATCAGGTTGGGAGCGTAGGTGTCGCCGGGGATCTTCTGAAAGATGTCCCGGAACGCATGACAGAACATGAGACGGCAGGGCGAATTGACGTCAAAAACGCCCCGGCCGAACAGGATTTTGATTATTATGCTGGAAATGGTGGAAATAATAAAATGCTCAATTGTCAACGTCCGTTTTCTTCTGGCCAGGATGAAATAATACGTCCGGCGCATTCCCCACATCCGTCCGAAATTTTTAAAACTGGCATCGCTGCCGGAGTCAGTCAGGAAAATCCATTTTGCATCGGAATTTTCGCGGCAGCCCAGCAATGAAGTCGGGCCGTGTCCTGTCCGGCTCTGGAAATGCGGAATTATTTTAGGATTGGCGGCAGCCAGTTCTTTGAGAATTTTCGGAGTATCATCGCCGGAGCCGTCATCGTAAATATGAAATTCGTAGTTAATATCAAGCTGTTTCAGCAGATATTCCCAGTCCGTTACGGTCTGCCGGATTATCCCCTGTTCATTGTACACCGGCATAACCAGCGCCAGCTCCACTATATTTTTATCCATATCCTGTACTCCCGGGTTCAGCATTCCCGCTTCATTTGTATATTTTATACTGGCCGGCTTTTGCCTTGAAATTATTTAAAGGCTTATCCCAGGCGGCGACGATGGTTTTATAATTTTCCCCGGCCATGACCATTTCTCTGACCTTGGCCGTGCCGATGGCTTTATCAAAGGCGGTAAATTTATCCGGCTGCCATTTAAAATCTTTTGAATAGTATTTCTGAAGGTAGCAGAGGATGGCGATTGATGCCACAATCGGGCGGCAGTTGGTATCGGTGACCGAGATTCTGACGCCGTGAATCAGCTTCCCGGCCATGAAACCTTTACCCGGCACATAGCTGAACGGGATAAACCTGATTCCGGGAATCTTCTGAGCGGTGAGGTAGGTTGCCATGTGTTCGGAATCAATCCAGGGCGCGGCAATGATTTCAAACGGCGCAAATCCCAGTCCGATATTGGTCTGGCCCAGCGTGCCGATGGTTCCGGTCATGCAGTATCCCTGCGCTGAACGCGGCGTGGGCACATTCGGGGAGGTTGGCACCCAGGGCAGACCGGTTTCCGCCCAGGTCATGTCGCGGCGGTAGTTGATCATCGGGACCACATACAGTTTGCAGTTGATATTGTGTTCCTTGTTCAGATACCTTGCCAGTTCGCCGGCGGTCAGCCCGTAACAGTATGGAATCGGGTAGAGCCCGATGAAGGAGCGGAATTTGTTTTCAATGATCGGGCCGTCTGCGGACTCCGCCCCCATGGGGTTGGGCACATCCAGCACGATGAACGGCTTTCCGGCGGCGGCGCATGCCCGCATGCATTCGGCCATGTGCCAGATATAGGTATAGGAACGGCAGCCAATATCCTGGATGTTGTAAATCAGCACGTCGATTTTATCCAGCGCCTCCTTGGTCGGCCGGTGATCCTTGCCGCCATGCAGCGAATAGACCATCAGCCCGGTTTTCGGGTCGCGGATGTTGCCGAAATTCTCGCCGGCCTTGATATCGCCGCGGATGCCGTGCTCCGGCGCGAACAGTACCTGCAGATTTATTTTCGGATTCGCCTTGAACAGATCAACCGATGCCTGCTTGTTCGAGTTGATGCCGGTCTGGTTGGTCAGCAGTCCAACCCGCTTGCCTTTAACCAGATCAGTATGCTGTTCCAGAAAAACTTCCAATCCGTTCGTGACTTTCCCGTCAACATTGCCCATCATCAGGATGCATCCCGCGGCCAGAAACATCTTCAAAGACAGCCTGCCGCCTTTGCATGCAACTTTATACCAATCCATACATATCCTTATTCTGCATTGTTTAAATGATAAAAAAACTTACATGACAATCTTGAAGATTTCCATTCATGATGCTATCTTAATAGACTTTTTTTAATATGAAGGCTTCAGGCCCCACTTTCATTAGTGCTTGACACCTGTAGCCGGATAAACATGAACTCTTAACAAATAGGAGCAAGGGATGGCAACTGCAAGTCAGGCGAAACACAAATTCTGTCGCAGAATCGGACAGTGCGTTTGGAGTGATCCAAAATGTCCGAGCGCGAAACGCCCGTACCCCGCGGGGCAGCACGGCAAAACCGGCCGTAAAAAGAAACTTTCCGGATTCGGTGAACTGATGATGGAAAAACAGAAACTCCGCGCTCATTACGCAATTTCTGAAAAACAGCTTGTGCTCGCTTTTCATAAAGCGAAACAAGGCGAAGGCAAGACCAACGAAAAGCTGATCCGCAGCATTGAACAGCGTTTGGACGCGTTCCTCTATCGTTCAGGTTTCGCTCCGACCATTTTCGCGGCAAAGCAGTTTATCACTCATGGACATATCATGGTTGACGGCCACAAAGTTGACCGTCCATCATACCAGATGAAAGAAGGCCAGAGCGTTACCATTAACGCCGAAAAGTCTCCTGCCATTGCGGAAATTGCCAAGAAAACCAATTCTACCGTTCCCGGCTATATCATGGTCGAGACCGAAGCATTGAAAGCCACGCTCGTGCGCACTCCGGAAATCTCCGAGATTCCGGTCAACGCCAATATCATGAGCGTCGTCGAGTACTACGCCCGCTAATCTGAAATTTATCAGAAGCATTCAAACCCGGAGCCTTCAAAAGCCCCGGGTTTTTTCTTGCCGTAATATTTATTACCGTTGTTCCCGGTAATAATCGATAGCCTGCCGTAACGTATATTAAGCCATTGATTCCTGCTTTTCTTCTTCAGCAGCATGATCTCTTTTTGTACAACTTTGTACGAAGATGTTCAAGGCAGACATAGAAAACGGGTGTAACGAACAAGGTCAGCAACTGCGAGAAGAGCAGGCCGCCGACCATGGTAACGCCCAGCGGTTGACGGGATTCGCCGCCGCCGCCGAGCCCTATGGCAATCGGAATGCCGGCCATGATTGCCGCCGCCGTGGTCATCATAATCGGGCGGAAGCGGACCAGGCACGCCTGGATGATCGCCTCTTTCGGAGTTTTGCCCTCATTCTGCTGAGCCGAAATGGCGAAGTCAATCATCATAATGCCGTTTTTCTTGACAATGCCGACCAGCATGATAATACCGATAAAACCGTAAAGGGAAAGTTCGATATTGCAGATCAGAAGCGACAGCAGCGCGCCGAATCCGGCAAACGGCAATGCCGTCAGAATAGTAATCGGGTGAATATAATCTTCATATAGGATGCCGAGGATGATGTATATGACCAGAATGGTTACGGCCAGCAGTACCAGCATTCCGCTCATCGAATCCTTAAATGCCTGCGCCGTACCCTGGAAATATGCGGAAACGGATGACGGAAGAATTGCGCCGATCCGTGATTCAACTTTCTCCACGGCCTGACTGAGCGAACAGCCGGGTTTCAAATTGAAGGAAATAGTCACGGAAGGCAGTTGTCCGGAATGATTCACCGACAGAATGCCGGCGACTTGTTTCATTTCGACAAGATCGGCAAGGGGAACGAGACTGCCGTTACTGGAGCGGACATACAGCAGCGACAGCGCATTCTGATCATAGCGGAAAGAGTCTTTGAGTTCGAGCAGGACGCTATACTGGTCATCAGTGCCGTAAATGGTGGAGATATCGTGGGGGCCGAACGCATTATATAACGAGCTTTGTATCTGTTCCGCCTGTATTCCCAGCAGCGCGGCCTTGTCGCGGTTGATATTCAAATTAAGCTGCGGATTGGTAATCTGGAGGTCGCTGGTGACATCCTCCAGTTCAGGAAACAGGCGCATGGCCTTTTCCGCTTTCTGGCCAGCGGCGTAGAGTTCGGTAATGTTGGGGCTCAGCAGGGTATATTGGTACTGTGATTTAGTGCTGCGTCCTCCAAGATTGATGACCGGTGGATTCATCAGGAAACTTTTGATGCCCGGAATAACCGCCAGCCTGGGTTTTAAATCAGCCAGGATGCGGGCCGCCGTGCGTTTACGGTCGGCGCGTGGTTTCAGGCGCAGCATGAGCATCCCGGTATTGCCGTCGCAGCGGGACATGACGGCTTCGACGTCAGGGTCCTGACGGATGATTTCGGCGACCAGATACTGCTGTTTTTTCAATTCCTCAAAAGAAACACCCTGCGCGGCTTCGGTTCTTCCTCGCAGTAAATTCATATCCTCCTCAGGCATAAAGCCTTTGGGCATAATAATAAACAAGCCGATGGTTGCGGCGAGGACGATGACAGAAAAAGCAATGGTCAGTTTCCAGCGCTTGATGCACCATGTGAGGCTTTGTTCGTAAAGTCCGAGCATTCCAGCGGCGGCGCCGTTTTTTACCGGAACGTCAGCCGCGTGTTCATGGATCATCTGCTTCTTCAGGAAACGGCTGGCCAGCATCGGGATAAGGGTTAACGATACAATCCCGGAAATCAGCACCGCCGCCGCGATAACGACACCGAATTCCCGGAAGAACCGGCCGATGATGCCGCTCATAAACATGACAGGAATGAATACTGCCGCCAGCGATAAGGTCATGGAAATCACGGTGAAGAAAATCTCGGCGGAACCGTCAATGGCGGACTGCCGCACGGATTTGCCCATTTCCGCATGACGGAAAATATTTTCGAGTACCACAATTGCGTCATCAACGATGAATCCGATGGACAGCGTCAGCGCCATGAGCGACAGGTTGTCGAGGCTGTAGCCGAACAAATACATGATGATAAAAGTGCCCAGCACCGACATCGGCAACGTGAGACTCGGAATGATTGTCGCGCGAATATTGCGCAGAAACAGGAATATCACCAGCACCACCAGCAACAGCGTCAGAACCATAGTGAATTCAACGTCGTGAATTGAACTCTGGATAGTTTCTGAACGGTCTATCAGCTTAACCATCTGGACTGACGCGGGAAGCTGTTTGGAGAGTTCCGGGAGTACGGCTTTGACGCTTTCAGCGACCGCCACGGTGTTGGAGCCCGGCTGGCGCATAACGGTCAGTACGATGGCGCTGGTCTGTCCGTCCGGAGAAGCGCACCAGGCCGCTACTTTATTATTTTCGACGCTGTCGTAAACCTCGGCGACATCCTGGAGTCTGACCGGCGCTCCGTTGCGATAGCAGATAACAATGCGCTTGAAAGCGTCAGCATTGAGCAACTGTCCGTTGGTTTGAATGACCAGCGAAGTATGATGCCCGTCCAATGCGCCGGTTGGCTGGTTGACATTGGCGGATGAAATGGCCGTTTGGACTTCGTCGATGCCTAACTGCCATGCGGAAAGCAGTTTCGGGTCGAGCTGGATGCGCACCGCATATTTTTGCGAACCCCAGACCTGGACTTCAGCAACTCCGTCGATGGTGGAAAGCCGTTGCGAAATCACCGTCTGGGCATAATAATCCAGCATTGACATCGGCAGGGTTTTGCTGGTCAGCGCCAGATAGAGAATCGGCATGTCGCTGGGATTGACTTTTCTGTAGGACGGCGGGGTGGTCATGTCTGCCGGCAATTTCGATATGGTCTGCGAAATGGCCGACTGTACATCCTGGGCGACCGCATCAATGTCCCGTTCCAGTTTGAATTGCAGGGTGATGGAGGTCTCGCCCAGAATACTGGTTGAAGTCATCATATCCAGGCCGGCAATTGATGAAAATTTCTTTTCCAGCGGCGTCGCAACCGAAGATGCCATTGTCTCCGGACCTGCTCCCGGAAGATTCGCTCTGACTGTGATCATGGGGAAATCCACATTCGGCAGATCGTTTACCGGCAGTTTGGAAAAAGACATTATGCCGAAAATAATCAACCCGCAAGTCAATAGCGAGGTCATTACCGGACGCTTGATAAAAAAGGTTGAAAGATTCATAGTTTAAACTCAAGGCTTTGCGGTAACGGACGTTTGGGATTCTGTTCCGGCTGTTCCGCCGGTTTTATTGCTGCTCTCGTTTTTCGCGGAAGCCGGCGGCACACCCTTGTCAGGTTCGTAAATCCGGGCCCCGGGATAGAGGCGGACCTGTCCGCTGGTAACGATTTTTTCATTACCGTTAAGTCCTTCGAGAATGATGGTTTCATCATTCAGGGTGCGTCCTGCTTTTACCGGGTGATACTCCGCTGTGCTGTCAGGCTTGACGATGAAAACATAACTGCCGTCCTGTCCTTTGGATACCGCTTGCGACGGCACTACAACACAATTCTTTTCCACCGTCAGGGTCAATGTCACATTGACGAACTGGCCCGGCCAGAACTGGATATCCGCGTTGGAAAACGTCGCTTTCAGCTTGACCGTTCCCGATGTTGGATTGACCACACTGTCAATAAATGTGAGTTTCCCGTCCGCTTCAGCCCCGCCCGCCACAGGAACCTGGGCGTGAACTGTCAATTGACTATGTTTGAAGAAATGCTGAATTGCCGGAAGATTCAACTGCGGCGGCGCAAAGACCACATAGATCGGTTTGAGCTGGACCAGCTCAATTACATTGACGTCATTGGCTTTTACCACAGTGCCTTCATAAACCAGAATATCGCCGGTCCGTCCGTCAATCGGAGCTTTGATCGTGCAATATTCCAGATTAAGCTGAGCATTCTTGACCGCAGCCTCGGAAGAGGAAACCTGGGCCCGCTGGGATTCAGCCTGGGCCCGCATTGATTTCGTGGAATTTGTATCCATGGCGCTGGATGCCAGCAGACGTTCTTTCATTTCCGCCTGACGGATAAAATCTTCCAGCAGAATCTTGTCTTTAGACAGAGTCGCCTGACATTGCTGCAGCACGGCTTCAAAGGGACGCTTGTCAATCTCCAGCAGCACATCGCCTTTTTTTACATAATCGCCTGGTTTGGTAAGAAAACGGCTGATCTGTCCGGAGACCATGGTTTTAACCGGAATTTGAGAATATGCCTCAACCTTGCCGAAAGTATTGATTTGCAGCGGCATGTCTTTGACTCTCGCCCGTTCGACCGTCACCGGCACCGGCGGCAGTTCACGAACTTTTTCCTTTTTGGCGCAGCCTGCCGCCAACAGCAGTGCCGATAACAGCATGACCCGCAGCGTCAACACTCCGCAGATCGCATTTTTTAGTTTCATAATAAATACTTTCATTCCAGAATTTTTAATATCAAAACATAGACTCAGCAAACAATATATCTTGCATTGTTAAAGCCTTCAACCGTAACAATGCAGGCAACAGGCCGGGGGGAATAAAACCGCAGGCCTGTTTACGACAATATTATTGATAGTCGTGTTAAATCGTCTTTTAGTTACGTTTCAACTAAAATTATAGCCATAATTATTGATAACAAGCACGAAAAGAAGGCGTGGAAGTGATGAGAGAACGTTGATTTCTGCAGAAAATGCTATTAACCGGTCACTAGATCTCACGGGTTGTTGATTCGCAATTGTGGATTCCAGCATCAGATATTTTGTTTAAGTTTCCGCTTGCCCGCGGGCATTATTTCAAAACGCGGATTATGAATACCGGGGGCCCAGCCGGAATTCTGTGCCAGCAGATCAATGAAATCGCCGCTTTGTAAAATTACCGTTTGATGGTCAAGCCGCCTTGCACCGCGCCTTTCATAATCATCCGCCTGATTCGGGCACATAAACTGTATTTTCAGTTGATAGGGCGCCGCAATTTTTTTAACAGGATATTTGTCTCTGTTTGCAAATGCCCGCGCCGAAACTTTTCGCAGTTCCTGCCGCACTTCCAGTGGACTTCTGTTGACAACGGTATATCGGGCGGAAGCGACTTTCGTCTCGACGGTTTCGACCTTGCCCAGGAAATCAACGGCTTCCTTGCAGGCGGCTCTGTCGCCGCTGATCAATATCGCCGGCACGCCAAAATATGCAGCACAAAGCGAACCTATCGCGATTTCTCCAACCGGAGTATCATTCAGCCACATATTGGCTATGGAATGACTGTTAAAGGTGTGGTTCATAAAACCTGTCGCCGTTCCCTGCATCGCATGGGCTCCGATTTGCATATAGGCGGCATAGGAATTATCCAGATAGTAAGTGACAGGACAGAGCCCCCCGCCAATAATTTCAAGCTTTGCCCGTGGATGCAGATTTTCTATCTGTATGGAATTGCTGCCGCCATGACCGTCGACCACGATAATTTCTTTTGCTCCGGCATCAACCAGCCCGTCGACAGCAGCATTCACTTCTTCGGTCAGCAAATGACAGGCATTTTCGGTGTTGATTATTTTATTGCCGATCCCGTCACCGCGTCCGTTGACGCCGCAAACGCCTTCAAGATCGGTCATAATATAGACTTTCATTTTTCTCCTTCTTCAATTCTGTATGTATTCAACTTTAAGTTCATTATCTGCTGATTTCAAGATTTTTCCGGCGGATCAGCTTAATTTTTCCTGTTTTCTTCAAAAAGTTCTTTTGCCTGTTTGGCATTGCCGGTGAAATAAAGCAAAGTCTTGCCTTTTTCAGCGTCCACATCAAATTGATCTATCATATTCCCGATTAATTTATGTTCAAAGATGTCATATATGTCACATTTTTCCGGCAGGCTGATTGTTTTCTTTCCAGACTGGCTGACATGAATTCCAAGGAAACTCCGGTTATGATATACAACATTGTCCTGCTGAAGATATAAATGCGCCCCGGCTTCCCTTGCCGCCGCGCGCAGCACCTCTGAAGGTACAAGATAAGTCCCGACGAAAATCGAGGTCCATTCGGGCATCCTTTTTACCGCCCATCCCGTTTTCTGCGATGACGTGAATAACGCCAGCGAACTGGCAGTATTGTCATCAACATAAAACTGCGGAAATACCTCTATCGGACGGGGAATGTACGGCTTCTCCGGAACGGCATATCCGGGCCCCGTGGAAACAGGACGCGGCTGGGCTCCGAACTGAAATCCCGGGGGGAACTGCTTAACCATCGGATCGCTGCCGTGTATTTTCATCAGCGGACTCATGCGCTTATTGATGCAGTCAATTTTGATCCCGGTCAATTCACTGCAATGCTCCACCGAAAGCTGCTGCGGGGAATCGGGGTTGATCAGCCCTGGCGCATAGGACCATAACAACACCTTTTTGTCGTGTTTTAAATATTTGTCTATCTGCATCCGGGTTTCATTGTTCAAGCAAAACGCATTGGGGAAAATAAAAAGTTTATGTGAAGTTACCTCCGGAGACGCAAGATCGTCAGTTGTGTACATATCAAAATCTGCGCCGATATATGAATACTCCTGAAGCATCTGCCGGCAGAGAGCGATGAAATCCACAAATTCCGAAGCGTAAAAAATACTGTTCCAATCATAAATGACTGCGATCTCAGAATTGCGGCGGCGATCACATTTTACCGCCGCATTGCTTAATTTGCCGATTTCAGTCAACACATCTCTCTGGGCCTGTTCTGTAAACCACGGGAAAGTAATCTCATACCAGTAGCCATGCGACGGATTGGTGACCAGGCGGGCAAAATCCCGGCGCAACACTTCAACGTCTTCTTTTACATTTAACGGAGCCCCGTATTTGCGTTCTATATTCTTTACCGAACTGGTGCGGGTATCGCATTCCACCCAAAAACATTTATTTCTCAGCAGCATGGAATTGACCGGTCCGCGAAAGCAAAGACCTTCCCCCAGCCCCCTGTTTTCATACGGCCAGGGGTGTCCCATGAAATCAATATAAGGCGACTTGAGTATTGCTCCGAATCCGCCGGGACCGGACCAGTGAAATCCGGTTGCGGCAAAGGGCGGGGAGTGAAGTCCTCCGGTCAGAAGCTTACCGCCGCTTGCGCGCTTGATAACTTCACAGAAATATGACAGCCGTTCCTGCAAAACGTTGCACATCGCCATTTGAAAGTCGATGACCTTCTGTCCGCCTGCCGCCTGCGGATTCCGGAAATGTCCGAATCCGCCGGGGATTTTATAATAACTTTCATCACAAGACGTCGGCTCATCAAATCCGCGTTCGCTCATTGACGGAATGGCAACATCATTGAATGAGGCTATTTGAGGATTGTTCCAGGCTTTCTGCAATGCTGCCGCATCTTTATATTTGCCGCGGACATATTCCCGGAAATAGTCCTGCATCGCCGGACTGTAATCTATCCCGTGTTTCTGCCAGTTGAATTCCGACCACCACCCACCTTCCCCGCTTACCCCGAAAGTTACGAAAATGCCGAAAATGCGCTCACCATAGGGTTGTTTGCCAATTTCCTGCACCATTTTGACCAGGCATTCCGAAGCCTGCCGTTCCCATACATTTGACGCATAAGAGTAGCGCTGGCGCGTTATCCCGGCGGTACTCCAATACGCTTCCGTTCCATCTTCAAATGCCGTCATATGCCCCGGATTTTGCCGCGCAAACTCTTCCCGGTTCACAATAAACCATATCCGCAGGAAAAACCGTACATTCGGATTTCTGCGAATTAGTTCTTTCGCCGATGCCTGCGCCGCACTCCAGTCAACAACCCTCTTGTCTACATACAGCGGCAGATACAAAACCTGGTAGTCGCCGCCGCCCCGGGTCATGGCGTCAGCAAGGGCATTGTGATAGTTGATGTCCGGAGCCTTCTTGAACCCGTAATTATGATATAAATATCCGACATAAGAGCCCAGCACCGGCAATGGTTTATCTTCAACCATCATCGTCGGTACACCTTGCACCGTGGCGATACAGCCGCGCGTTGCCTGCTCCTTCCAATACTGGACAGGCGTAACGGATTCAACCCATTCCCGGCGTTCGTTCCAGTCTATATTCTTAAATTTTGCATCCAGCGGTTTTGTCGCATTCCGCCTGTCCGGCTCATCGGCGGCAGTAACGCCGGACCATATTAACGCCAGGCAACACAACGCTGCTATTCTTTGTTTCATTTGCACATCCTGTTTAAGACATTTTGGAATCAAGTTACTGTATTATTGATAATATACGGCAGTGGTTGCATTGCCTTTTTCAATCATATAAAAGTCATGCGGGAAACCATCCGTGCGGGGGTTCTTTTTAGCCACATGCTTATCAGCGAAAAGCATATTCAGTTTTTGATTGTGCCTGTAGGCAAATCCGGACGGATTGCCGTAATAGAGGGAATTGGAGCTATTCCCTATTGAGCAGCCGACAATCCCGGAACAATTGTTGCCGTCCACATAACCGGTGTAAATGAACTCAAAATCGGCAGCCGCCAGAAATGAGCCGGGCCTTTTAATTCTATTTATTTTTACAGTCTGCCAGTCTGTAAGAGTAGTTGTACCGGGGCCGCGGAACTCATATTGAGCCCTGTTGATGCCGTAACTTAAATAATATAAGGTCTTTTTAGAGGGAAGGCCCGCGGTGCCGTAATAAAACTCCGGCTCTTTCGCCGCCGGACAATAGAAAACCGGCGGCCCGCTGAGTGGATAGGAAGCGCTGCTTGCAGGCCATTTCATTCCAACATAAGACGACAGTTTATAACACCACGAACAATATGGGCTGGCTTCACTGCTGGTGTAACCAATGCTGGAACCTGCAGAATAATACATCCCGGCAGGCATCCAGTCTCCGCTGTCGGTGGAATACATTTCCATGCCCATGCCGATCTGCTTTAAGTTGCTGACGCAATGTGCCTCTTTAGCCACCGCCCTGGCCTTATTCAAGGCAGGCAGCAGCATTGATGCCAGAATGGCAATGATGGCGATCGTTACAAGCAGTTCAATCAATGTAAAAGGGGAATGACTCCATCCGCTTACCCGCAGTTGTAAAATGCGATGTGGACATTTTTCAATTTTGATACTCATAAAACACCTCCATTGATGATTTCACTGTCTTCCGCTTTTATTTAAAAACCGGCGCTTTCCCCGTCGTATCCCTTATTATCATATCCAGGGGCTTGTACTGCTGGCGCAATATCTCTTTTACCTCAGCGAGGCTTTTTCTGTTTTCAAGCAGGCTGATCAACAAATCAGCCGCAATATAGCCGCTTTCATATGATTTTTGATTCACCGCCGTTAACGGCTGGGAATTCCATTCGCATAATGCGGAATCACATCCGGAAATAATACTTATCTCTCCGGGGCAGTTTTGCGAAGTACGGTTGATTTCCGCAAGAAAACCGCAACATGACTGATCATTCCCGCAAAATGCAGTATAACGTTCCCCGGCAGGCTGCTTTAACCATTCTTCAGCAATGCCTCTGCCATTTTCGAATTCATTGTCCCCGTTGACCAACTGATACTGTAAGGAAAAATCCTTTACGGCCAATGAATCATTGAATTTCTTAAAAGCTGCCGTATAAGTTTTTTTTGAAATCTCATAATAATAACTGAAACACACTTTGCGGTGGTTCAAGCCATAAAGATATTCCATTATCCTGACATAAGTTGCTATGTAGTCTTGTTTAAAACATAGAATATTATCATTGAAAAGCCACCCGAAAACGATATATGGAATATTTAACGGCTCGATAAGTTTTAATACCGCTTCGTCAATTGCCCCGGCGATCACAAGACCGTCAATACTGCGCCTGCGCAGTTTTTCCGGCATCACAAAGTCTTTGATCGTTGAAAGATCATAAGTGGAAACCACCATCTGATAGCCTTGTGCTTTACAAGCTTCCCCGACTCCGGATTCGATAGTACTGAAATAACTGTTGGATAAACCTAATGTAACCTTGGAAGAAACTAGAAATCCGATTTGATAAGTGCGTCTGGTGGACAGTGCCCGCGCCGAATCCTGAGGAATATAGTTATGGTTTTCAATTATCTGACGCACTTTTTCAAAAGTCTTTTGGCTGACCCGCAATTTCGGATTGTTGTTAATGACTTCCGAAACAGTTGACTTTGCAACCCCGGCCATCGCGGCAATATCTTTAATTGTTAATTTTTTTTCTAATATCATTTAGCACAATCTCGTTTAATTAAGTTATCGTTATCGAACCGGTACCGGTATATCTTATATTATAAATCGAACCGGTTCGCAAAGCAACCAATCTTCTCAATAATTATTTGAAAAATATATTTTCTTTCCGGCTGAAAATACACTTCCGCAAACCAATACCGTGAAACCTCCGGGATTAAACTATTTTTGTGCGGCAAAATAGGCCGTCAGCTTCCCGGCGATAAATTCATGCCCCTGGTTGTTCGGGTGCGCCATATCGCCAAAGTACGCAGACATGCCCTTGGACCCGAGTGCTTTGAAATCGGCGGCGAGGTCATACATGGCGATATTGCGCTCACCGGCCAGAGCGCGAATGGCGTCGGCATAGTCGTCCATCATCGTGAATCGCGCCGCCTGCCCCGGCATGGTGGGCAGCAGCAGAAAAGCGGCGCTGCCGCCGGTCAGCGAGTTTACCCGGTCAATATATTCGGAAACAGATGCCCGGAAAAATTCAACCGGGAGCCCTGAACTTTTATCATTATAGCCGATGTGCAGCGTTACCAGATCAGGTTTTTCGCCCAGAAAATCGCGTTCCGCCCATGTCCGCAGATTAAAACTGCCGGCGCCCCCGACGGCAATGGTTTTGACGCTGATTTTATCATTGCCGTAAATTTTACGCAGTTCCGCCTGCAATTTAACGCCATAGCGGTTGGCGTCGGGAGCGGTAACGTTGGTTCCGGCGGTAATCGAATCGCCGGAGCAGAAGATAGTTACCTGCCTGCCCGATTTCATTTTGGCAGTTACCTCGGAAAGTTGACGCGGCGGATATTTTGCGATTGTTTTGGGCTGGGCTTTTTCGACCAGTTTCAAGTCATCCACCAGATATGAAAACGCCGGGATGTTCCTGTTGCAGGGTCCGAGGTTCCAGCCGTCGCCGAAAGTAACGGTGTCAATTCCGATCGGGGTCAGCGCTCCGTGCGCCCCGATCTTTTTGCCGCCTAGAATGGAAACCGGCAGAAAATCGTTCCACGCCAGCGTAACGGTTTGCCAGTCTGTTCCTTTGATTTGAAAATAGCAGGTGTAGTTCCACCAGCCGCCGCCGCCGTTTACGCTCACCGAATCCCACGAATTGGAACCGTCGCCTTTTACCCGGAAGGATAAACCCTGATATCCGGCCAGGGCGTAACGTTCGTCCATCGAAAACTTCCATGTCCTGGTTGCGATGCCCGGAGCGGTCAGTTTCATGGTTTTATTGCCGTTGTCATCGCAGGATTCAATTTTGCCGGAACGGGTCTGTTTCCATGCGGACAGATTGTCGAACGTGTCCAGAACCAGGTCATCCGCTTCCATTTTGAAGCCGGCCACTATGATAATTGCCAGTACTGCCGCCTGTTTTACATATTTCATTCTATTCTTCTCCATTCCTGAAGTTTGCCTGTTTTTAATAAATCTCTCCACCAAGCCGCAGCCTGTTCACAGGGTTCCCCTGCCATACCAGAACAAGGTAAAAGTAGACCCCCATCCAATATAGTCCGCCGATAGATTCTGATACGCCGCCCGCGTGTTAATATTACGGGCATGTCCATCGACAAATGATACATTCATGCCTCCGTTATGCCGGAATATCAAGTTAGTTGATCCGCCGTATAATGTTCCGGCTTTGCCATCCAGCGTAAAAACACAAGATGCCGGCTTGGGAATGTTTGCCAGTTTTTTCAAATACCAGGTTGCAACAGTCGGATGCTGCACATTGGCGATATGCTCATTTTTGCCATATCCGTAAATCCCGTTTGAATTCACTCCGTCCACCTGGGACGGACAGCGGAAAACTTTCATGGTTGCAGGTGTATATGCGCTATTTCTTGCGCTTACATACGGCAGCAGATCTACATAAAGCGAACTGGCTCCTGTGTTTAATAGATATTCCCGATAATCATTGATGTACATGCTGAGAGCAAGCGCCTGTTGTTTTTGATTGGAAAGGCAATTGTTAATTTTAGCTTTTTCCCGTGCCGCACTCAGCGACGGCAGCAGCATTGAGGCCAGGATTGCAATGATTGCAATCGTGACCAGGAGTTCAATGAGCGTAAATTCCGATTTAGAATTAATTGATTTCATCTTCATCTCCCCCTTTTTTATTTATTTCCGGGATTTACTGGTCAAACCGTTAATGATATCGGCCAGTAACAGTTGTTCCCCTTCGGGAATCTCGTTTGAGGACTGCTCGAATATCGCTGTTGTTGTGCTGAACTGTCCGGGCAGAGTGCCGAGCATAACCACCATCCCCTTTCCATATCTGCCGGCGATTGCGACCGGACGCCCTTTAGCATCCCGAACGAGTACTTGAGAATTTTTGCCGGGCTCAAGAATGAAATAATCAAGCTGGAAGCCGGGAATAAATTTCTTCGTCCCTGACCTGGCGGAGAATCCGGTATCCGGAATTATCGCCATCTCAACGCTGTCCTTGCTCTGATTAATCGTATTTTTCTGTTTTCTCACCGCGATCCCGCCAAAAATGTCTTTTTCTGATTCCGGAATCTGAGCATGAGTAAGAATAAGTTTGCCGCCATTCTTCACCCAGACTTCAAGATTAAAACGGGTTTGTTCAAAAAATACCGGAGACTTGACCTGGGGGACTATCAGCAGATCGCAAAGCGCAAATGCGTCTTTGCTCAGACGAGGCAGAATGAACGGATTGGCGCCGGGCTGCTTGTTGATCGCGGCAAGGATATTTTCCGAGCCATAGCCGTTATAATATATTCCAATCTTGGTTCCGGGTGCGGCAGGCACCTTAATCACTACTTCCGGGTTCTCTTCGATGCTGTCCTGAGAAAGCCGCTTAAACGATTGGCCTGCCGGAAAAATGCCTTTGAATTCGACAATCTTTTCCGCAGGGCCAAATGCCAGCACACACGGCTCATTCTTTTCCCGGATAACAATTTCCACCGGTTGAACAAAGCGGGTTGCAGGACCGGAAACGACGGGTTGCCCGGTGAGAATATTGCGCAACTCATAATTACTGGCCCTGTCCGCCAGAGCTGGGTCAATCGTAAGCATGGTCCGTCCATTGCCGCGCAGCGTCATGCAGACCATTCCGTCTTTTTTGACCGTTTCCGCAAAATAAATACCGTCATGTCCGCTCAGCCGCAGCGGCGGATTGACAAGACCGGAAATAATAGCGGACAGATAATCCGCTGAGCCTTCGGTAATGTTTACATTGGAAAACCAGACATTGCCGTAACGGTAAAGTATCGGAACGCCGCTGATTCGATCAACCGCTGCCGCTTCGGCCCCGGCCGGTTTGACCGATAATATGCGCCCGGCCTGGAACTGCTTGAATTGATCCGCCGGGGTTGAACTGATCTCGGGATGAATGGAACGCCGACTGCCGGAACCGACGATTTGCAGGCCGCAGAGTTTGACAGTAAGATCAGATTGACCGGCGAGGTCGCGAGATCCGCTCGACAGCGGAGTCGCGACCACAAAAATCCTGCCGCCTCCGGCCAGGTATTTTTCCAATGCCTGCGCCTGTTCGCCGGAAAGTCCTTCCCCCATATCTTCAGGAATGACAATGCATTCATATTTTTTCAAATTCTCCGGATTGATTGCGAATTTCCCGTTGAGCAGCACTCCGTCAACGTCGGAATACCGGTCCAGAGCCTGATAAAGCAGTTCCACCGAGTTTGCATAAGCCGCACCTGTGACTTCAGGATGTTTCAGGACAAATGTCAGCGGATTGCCGGCCACCGCAATTCTGGCTGTAGTTTCGCCGCCCTGCCAGCGGGTCATCAGGCCGAGCCAGCCAGTCAGGTTCTTCCTGCCGAAAAACGTATCGACCATTTCTTTGGTATGCAGCATGTAATCCGCATAAAAATCACCGGAAAGTTTGCGCTTCCGGTAATAGTCGCGAATAATATCCACAAACAGCGAAACCCGCCCTTCCCAGAAAGACAGTATTGACCGCCCGTGAAAACCATACATAAACACTTCGGTCAGATTATTTCCGAAATAGCTGGGGCCGAAATCGAACATCCCCTTGTCCAGCGACAGATAAATCTTGCCTGACCGGTCGCGTACCGGCGCCCAGATATAATCACAACTTTTTTCCAACATCACCGGATCGTATCCCCACCGCCAGCTTGCACCTTTATATGTCTCGATGTCATAATAGCAGAATGCATTTTGAAGCCCGTATTTAACCGCCTGGCGGTTGAGCGGCTGCACAAAATTATCCATTACAGCGCAGCGGTAAAGAACAAAACGGCGCCACCATTTATTGCCGGCGTCAGTGACCGGCGGCATCGCCCCGAAATAGCTCTCGCCAAATTCCTGCTGACACCATGTTGAAAATTCGGTTTTTCGGTTGGAATAATTGGTGTTGGCTTCAGTATTGTCCAGTTCGTGATGATAAATTCCGGCAAGACTTTTATATTTCCCGTATTTAGCGCCGATTTCATCAATGATCTCACAATAGATTTTTATCAGCCGCGGATCGCTGAGTGTGGCAATGTCCGGAGCTGTATGCCAGCCTTTGCCTTCAATCGGCGGAGTATAGATCAGCCACACTTTCATGCCATATTTATCTGCTTCGGAAAGTGTTTCATCCAGCCAGTCGCGATTTTGCATCATCGGCTGCGGCCGGCTGTGCTTGAGTTCCGTCTTGTAATTGAGCTGCGCCCCCCGTCCTTCCTGAATACTGAACTGAATGTCAGTGACTCCGATGTCATGCATTTCTTTCAAAATAGCCCGGTACGGCCAGGGGTCATTGTCGAATCCATGCGCCCAAATGCCGAACGGACCGCCGGGAACAAGCCAGGTGGCAACCCGTTTTTCTTCCGCCCGCAATGCAGACATCAGCAATCCGGCTGTTATCAGCGAGATAATAAGTTTTGTTGTTTTCGCCTTGAATACCGGCATTGCCCAATCCTCCACTTCATTAGAAAAATTAAGTCAATTCAAACACTATCAGATAAGCTCTCTCCGCTTCCGCTTCCCCTGTACGTTTGAACTGAAACAATGAAATCAATCTGCCAGCAAACAGCTCCTGCGTCTTATGTACGTCATCGGAACCCGCTCCACCCGCGGCGGTTCTCCTTTCAAGGCCATATCCCGCACTATTTCAAAGGCCTTGCGCCCAAGCATTTCACTTTTTACCGCCATAGTGCTTAATGCGGGCTCGACAGATTTTCCGAATTCCAGATTCAGAGCGCCGATGATCTGCACATCTTCGGGGATGCGCAGTTTCACATTTTTCAGCGCGGTCAACAGTTTGGCCGCAATATGATCTGTATTGCAAATGAAAACATCAGGCAGATTGCCGTCTTTCCGCGCCTGGCTGACAGCGGCGGCAATTTGATCCATGTCAATATTCTGATCGTAAATGACGCCCGGGCGGCTGAAGTCAATATCGTAAATCGATGCACCCGGATAGATATTGCGTATGGACATAACGGCATTGCTGATTTCCATGCCGTAACGAGACGTGCCCGGATAAAAAACGGCAATTCTGCGGTAATTAGCGGCAAGCAGTCGCCCGACAATGCTTTTCAGCGAATCGAGATAATTGATCATGCTGCAGCCGATTTGCGGATGCACGGCAGGATGATCACAGTAAACCGTGGGAATGCCGGTTGCGGCTATGCGTACAATATGTTCTTCACTGATATTATATTCCTCCCGGACGCGGGGACTGATGATAACGCCGTCCGCTCCGGAATCGCGTACAATATCCTCCAGTTGCGAGAACTCGTCCGGAGCCACGGAGCGCATGATAAATGTTACTTTGTTCTCCTTGCATACCTGTTCGATAGCCCAGATTATTTCCGTGCCGAAATCATCATAACCATTCATATAAGTCCTGGTCGCGGAATCTACTAGATAAATTAAACTCTTCAAGCGAAAAGAGCGGACTGTCTTCAATGAAACAAAATTGCCTTTCCCGGGAATTGCGGTAATCATCCCGCGCCGCTGAAGGAGACCTAATGCTTTGTTGACGCAGGAACGGGATACCTGGAAGCGGTCGACAAGTTGACTCTGTGAATAAATTTTTTTTCCCGGAGCCAATTCATGACGGTTTATCTCTGATTCAAGCTGCTCTACAAGCAAATCGTATTTCGTCGGCCGCATAGTTCATTTCCTATTTTCAAAACAAACATGTCTTTTTATACCTGTATAATAACTGCAAAACATGATTTTGTCAATAGCTGAAACGAATTGCAATATGAAAATAAGTAAAGAAATTGATAGTCCGCTGAAACATATAACAAATAAAGAAGCCGGTCAGCTCCTCGATTCCCATTTCAGGATTTCCGGTGACCGGGATTCGAGAGACCAGTCAACTGTCAGAATTTTTGAACCGCAGTCGATTTTTACTTTGCCGCCTGTCATAAAATTGTCAGGACGGGGGTTCTTTAATTGCCGCATCGGCTCCGGCGCCATCGCTTTAAACGCCTCCAGTTTGGTGATCGCCGGTTCCAGGCTGTGATCGCCGCCTTCATAATATTTGATTTTTAAAGTCCTGCCGAGTTCCCGCAGCTTTCTTTCCAGCTCCCCGGCATGACAGTGCGGAACTGTCACATCGGCAGTCCCGTGTTCCATAAACAGCGGGCATTGAATCATTGCCGCGTGTTCCACCACATTTCGGACAGACAGTTCAAAGTCGGCAAACGCCCGCCCGGCCCAGCCCTGAATATCTTCCGTCAATTTCACCAGTGCGCTGGAGGTATATACAAAGGCAAAAGTGTCCGGCGCAAAAATAGAACTTAATAACGCGATATGCCCGCCCTGGCTGCCGCCGTAATGAAAAAGTCTGCTCCGGTCAAGCGCCGGATGGAGCGCCAGGACTTCGCGCAGACCGTTTAGAACATCCGCCACCTGATAAAAACTCGCATCGTAAGGCAGATAGGCGCCTGATCCCTTCACCGGATCAAAATCATAACCGCTCTGGCGGTACTCAACTGAAATACAAACCAGATTGAATAGCTCCGCTGTATATTCCATTTTATCCTGATGCTGAAACCGGCTGCCGCCCCACCCGTGAGTAAACAGCATGGCGCCGGTATCACGGTTAATTTTATCCGGCGATATTATCAGCGCAGTGATCATTTTGGGATAAGTCGCAGAATTTGAACTCGGAAAAGAGATTTCGTATTTTTTCATGTTGATCTTATTGCTTCAGGTTTATTTCCATGCAGCCATTTCACTGGTGAAATAGGTTAGCAGAGAGTTATCCAAAAAGAGCATGTTGCCGGCATGCCCGTCCACAAACAGCAGACTGGTGCTGCCGTGGTGCTGAACATTTGAGGCGGTACAACTGCTGGCGCTGTTATCCAGGTCGCAATCGTAGGTATAACCCTTGTCTTCCGAAGTCTCTTCAAATAGAATAATTTGACTGGACGACATTTTGGCTTTGGTAAAATCGGCCAGATTCCAGGCAAGACCGGGATAGCCGGAGGGATTTTTAAGGTAGATTTCTCTGACGTTTATGGAATAAGAAAATTCGCGCCGCTGTTCGCGCGGGCACTTAAACAAATTACGGAAGGTATCAGGACGTCCGGCGCTGCTGTTCAATGCCAGCAGATAAGTCCAGCCGTAATTTGCGATTCCCTTGCCGCCCCAGCTTGGCGAGTTGTCAAAAGAGGGATAATAACCGTTGCCGTTTTGCGTGTAATCCGCAGCCATCAGCGATATCTGGTGAAAGTTGCTCAGACAACTGGCGCCGGCCGCTTTCAAGCGCGCCTCGTTCAAGGCGGGCAGCAGCATTCCGGCAAGGATCGCAATGATCGAAATCACTACCAGGAGTTCAATGAGCGTGAAAGCGTAGATTTTTTTAGTGTTTGTGAACATCATGACTTTCTCTCTCTGAATGAAAGACCGCTGAATTTCCAATCGGCAGATTTATTTTGATAAAAATCGCGCTCTAAAAATATGACTAACGTAAAATTTTGGATTTTCCCGTTTGTGCTGACGGAAAAATTGTAGAAAGCATCGCAGCTCTTAAAGCCGGTGCGTCCAGCCGGAATTCCAGCGTGCAGGTCGGTCAATTTGCGCGGGGACGATTCGCCTTTTGCCAGAATTTCAAATAAATTTCTGAACGATGCGGAAACTCTGGCTTCATCCGCAAAGTTTTTGAACCATTGAAAATAATCCGGCTGCCGGGCTACTTCGGCATACGTCTGTTTAAAAAACGCAATGTCCCTGGCGTCAATCTTCTTCCAGACATCACCGGCTATAGCCATGATACGCGCCTTTTCGCATTCAGTCACCTGGTACTTGGAAAATTTAAGATTTCCGGAGAACCAGTAGTCTGCGGCAATCACTTTGAACTGACTGCACCCGTCAGTTTCAATGACCATTCGTTCGAAAACATTACTTTCCGGGTCCGGAGTTTCACTGAAGGCGGTACCGAATTTAAGTTCATAACGTTTCATTCCGCCAGCGGCGCCGGACAAGTCCTGGCGCGAAACCAGAGCACGGTATTTTACTTTACCGAGACTTTTCCGGTCAAGCACAAACCAGTCGAACCAGCCATAGGAGTCCACCGCGCTTTTACGGCAGACGTCAAAATCCTGCCGGTCGGCATTTTCCAGCCATCCTGCAGCGGCATCTATTCCGGAATCGTTGTACTTTGCCGTTATTTTCGGATTCAGCAACCCGTATGTCACCCAGCCGCAGATGCCGATGGCAATGAACACGGCAATGCCGTTTTTCAGAAAATTTATTCTCCTCTGATCCATAAATCAGCTCCTTCATGAATACGCCATATGCTGTTGCGGCCTGGTGATTAAGCGCCTGCCTCGGATTCTTCCGCATTGTTCAATTCTATCACCGCGGGCGTCTTAGTGCGAACCATCAAATAATAGTAAATTCCGAACATGACCAGGCCGAATGTGCTTACGCAAATGCCCAGGATGAACGCGGTTTTATAGTTGTGTGTTTGCTGAATCATGTAACCGGAAATGAAAACAGTCACGCCGACGCTCATGTTGCGCAGGAATGAATTGGATGACGTCATCGAACCGACAACGGAGGGATGGCAGGTTTTATAAACCAGGATATCCGCTCCGGTATAAAACGGCGAGGCGAAACAGGCAATAATCGAAAGCACAATCAGGCCATTCACTGAATTTACCTGCATGGAATAAACAAATCCGGTTACCTCCAGAATCCAGAAGATGACAATAATCTTATAGCTGCCGAGTTTGTCAATGGCCCAGCCGATCGGGTACGCCAGGCCCACCCCGATCAACGAACTCCATGACAGAGCGTTCGCACAGTCAGCCCGTTCGATCTCCAGAGCGTTTTTAGCATATAACCAGACCCAGGTGCCGTACATGCACATGAAAGAATGAATCGTGCCGACGCCAAGCATCATAATAATATTTCTTTTATCGCTCCAGCCGACTTTCAGCGCCGACCACGGCTTGAACCTTCCGGCAGCGGGATTGCTGATCGGCGGCTCCTTGATAAACGTCGCTGCGTAAGTGGTCAGACATATCATGACCGCCCCCAGTGTGTAGGGCAGCCATTCAGCCACATCGGCCAGTCTCACGCCATATCTTATTCCGAAAAAAGCAACCAGTCCGCAGGCGCCTGCATTGATCGCAACCATCCGGGCCAGCACGTCCTTGCGGACGCAGTCGATGTTTAACAGCGGAAACGTTGAAGCTTTGACATCCGTCGCCAGCATCTGCACAATAGTCAGGGCAATCAGCATCGGCACCCATACGAAAAACGGGAACAGCATGATGCTGAAGATAATAAACGGCACTGACATAAACAAAAACGGCAGACGGCGGCCCCATCTGGAGGTGCAATGATCGCTTTTCCACGAAAAGTACATGACCAGGAAGCTGACCACCCAGAGGTTGGTCGAACTAAGCAGTCCCAGTGTGCCTTCATTGACCCCCAGCTTATTCATCCGCAACAGCATCAGCGGCCCCAGGAAAGAGAAACTGACCGTCCAGCCGACGCTTGCCAGCATGATCAGCATCACGTTCTTCCACATTAACCTGGTGTTGGAATAATATTCCGCCAGTTCCGGGGACAGTTCCGGCATTGCGCCGTGAGCATTAACAGTTGTTGCCTGTGCCATTCTTCTTCATTTCCTTATATTATCCCGGCGAACCGCAGGCTGATCTTCGGCCGTGGTTCGCTGTTCTCTTCAGAATATCAGTCAGAGGGTCTCGGTTATCTCTATAATCATCCCGTATTTGAATGGGGGAATTGTCAATTCAACTTTTCCTTCAATCGTCTTGTAGCTGAGTTTTTCCTCGCAAGCCTTTGACTGGTCGAAGAGGTTTATTCCCGCAATCTTGTCCGCTGGTATATTTAACGTAATTTTTACATTTTCAGCGGGTTTGCCATTGTGGTTGAGCAGAAACAAATATCTTTGACTGGAATTGTTTTTGCAGAGCAGTGAGGTTTCCACCCCGTCGCAACCGGAATATTCAAAAAGTTTTCTCCCCGCAAAACATGAATCTATCAACTGTTTGAGAAAATCAACGCCGCCGTTATCCGGGCTTTCCGGCTTTTCGAGCGAGTCCGTGACTTTCCCTTTAAAAAGCGTCAGGTCGGAAGGCGCGATATAAATGCATTTTCCTTTGCCGAATTGATTCATCAGTACTGCCGGGGAATTATCCGGATAAACAGCGAGCGCGGTGCAGGAGGAAACCGGTTCCGGCTGCAATGAAAACAACTGCGGCAGTTTTTCCGGGAACTTGACGTCATAACCGCTATATTTCATTTTCATGCATTTTTCCTTCAGCCAGTCCGCCTGCCGCGTTGCCTGCTGTTTGAACAACTGCGCGGGGTTTCCGTCAAATGACAGTTTTTTCCCGGTCATTTGCGGCAGGAAGCTGTTTTGTACGAACGTGAGCGAGGTTTGCTGGCCCTTGCTGAAATCTTTAATGCCCATTATCTCCGCCATGCGCGGCAGGTGCAGCGGCTTTCCGTTTTCATCATAGAAAGAAGTTTCGCCGGTTACAATTACCGTGCCGCCGTCCGCAACGTATTTTTTGAAAGCCTCCGCCTCATAGCTGCTGATGCATTTTACGTCCGGCAGGATAACGACCGGGTATTTACGGAGTTTTTCCGGAAGCCCTTTGTCCTCATTGAAAGCCGCTGAGATGATGTCGGCGGGAACATGCAGCCAAGACAGCGCGTAATATGTCCATTCCATCTGGAAAGACGCGCCGTAAAGCCCGGTCATTTTGCTCCACGGCCCCCACATATCGTACATTCTGAAAGTGTTTTCTGAAAAGTAGATGCCAGCTTGAGACTGTGGCCGGGTATTTTTCCAGTATTTTTCACTTTTCTTTACAAAATCCATGCTTTCGCTTAATTTTTTTCCGTGCTCCGATTCCGGAGTGTAGATTTTGGGATTCATGACAAATGCGGAGATGCCCGTCGCCCCGTTCATCAGATATTCAAACGTCTGCCTGCTGACGTCATCCGGCTTGAGCGGCAGATACCCTTCATAAGGCCATCCTGAATGTTTAACTGCGTCATAAAACTGGATTACGCCCTCGATCCGCCTGCCGTCCGTCGCGTTCCGGAACCATTTTATCATCATTCCCGACCAGGGCAGCGGTCTTCTGAACGCCTGGAAATACGGGTCCATCGTCAAGTTGATATCTTCCGGCAGAATGGAATTCAGCAAATTAATATCAAATCCGACTGAAGAGCCCGATTCATAACCGGCGACGGACAGCGTGACCGTCATGGATTTTTCAGGATAGTTATTTTTGAACCCGGCGGCAATATTTTTGATTTTGTTCCAGTACAGCGTCTGCCGGAGATACTGGAGATTGCGCCATTCCGCCGCAGTCCCCAGGCTGCGGTTGGCAAAAGGCTGACGGTTGAAGTTTTTAAAATAGATTTCCTTGAGCTGCGTGTCTTTTTCTATATCCACGAAAACTTCATGCTTCCAGTCGCCGTAGCCGATCATCGGCTCGTCAATCTCAAATCCGTAAATATTCTTTAATTCATTTTCCCCTAATTCCGTATTTACCCATTTTTTTACAAAGCTGTCCATTTCCCGCGGACTGGTGTTCCACATATTGTTATAAGGAAGCCAGCCGCAAATCACTTTGATCCCCGCATCTTTGTAACATGCGGCAAGTCCTTTTTTGACCTCCTTGTAATTCATGTAGACCGAACCTATTTCGTTATCTTTACAGAATTTTATGCATGTGGGAGAATAGGCGTCAGAGGGCGAAACAAACACTCCTTTGATATCATTCTCCGACATGGCGGCATTGCCCGTTAAATACAATGCGGCGCCAAAAGCCAATGTGCTGAATATCCTTTTCATTACTCACCTTTCCCTGTGTTCAAATTGATTTCTTTTGTTAAAGTGCAATAACCGCTGGATTTGACTGTCAGTGATAATCTCCCGTCGCCGGACAAGCTGCTTTCAACATTATAGCTGATTCCGCCGCTGTTACTTTTTAAAGTAATGGATTTCTTTTCCCCCGGCTTCAGTTCAATTTTTTTATTCGAAGTTTCCTCTTTTTTGAGATACGGCCCGACGGCCTCTTTTAATTCATTCAAATACGCCGGCCAGTGAAACGGCTGGTCCCAGGGACCGAGAATCGGGTTGAGATAGCTCCAGATCAGGATGCCGTCAACATTGCATTTGAACGCTTCAGCAACCGCGATCTTGATATCGCCCGGTTTCAGCGGCCCCGAGTTATCGCCGGCGTCATACCCCTGAAGCCAGTAATAGCAGGTGATGTTTTTGGCTTTGGCTTTTCCCACGAAACTGTTCGCGATTCCGGGCGCTCCGACAGTGGTCGGAGAATGGCAGCCCACAGCCCAGTAAATTGCGGTCTGAATTCCGTTTAATTCCTCTAAATTCATTATTCCGTTCCAGAAATCCAGCCCGTAGTAAGGCGCGATGTCGGTCAGCGTCGTCACCTGGCAGCAGGTGTCGGGGAAATAATGCCGGAATGCTTTGAAAACATCGCGGATCATTTCAGTTACGGGCGGGCAGTAAAACGCGCTCATTTTACGCCATCTGTCTTCATCCCTGCTGTTCATATACATCGCCTTGGGGATTCCCTGCGGCCAGACTACCGGGATCGATTTTTCCTGGGCGGCGGCGCTGAGGGGTTCAGGCATCGTGCAGTTATATTCCTTCGTAAATTTCTGTTTGCAGGAATTGCAGTAGCAGAAATTCCCGACAATCCGCCCCGGTTCATTAATGATAATGCCGTCCAGCAGAATATGATTTTTGTCATACGCCTCCATCAGGGAATTCAGGCTGGAGATAAATGCCTTCCGGACCACGGGATTGTTGAAACAATATTTCTTCGACGCTTTCCCCTGCCAGTTAACTTCATAGATATCCTTGTTGTCGCCAAGGATTGTCTTGTCATATTCCAGCGCGCCCAGATTAATCAGCCAGAATACGATGAATCCGCTTTTATGCAGCAGGTCAACTTTATCTTTCACTTTAGCGATCGTTTCAGGATCGCTTTGAGCCGGCAGCGTGACGGAAACCGTGTTGATATTGCGGGCTTTCAAAGCTTTCGCGGTTTCAGGCGTAATCTGACCGAAACTGACCTGCATTCCGATCACCGGCTCCACCCATGCATTAACCGAGAAAGCAGCCTGCCTGCCTTTGGCATATTGAACATTGTCGCAGGACGCCCGGATTATTCCTTTTACAATCTTTTCCGCATGCGAGGATTCAGGCCCGGAAACCGCATCCGCTTTCGGTTCAGTTATTTTCCGGCCTGCATCCGTTTTGTCCGCTGATGCGCATACCGTGAAGGGGATTTCATTGCTTTCTTCGGCTCCGGTAGCCGTAACGCTGTTCAGTTTAATCATGCCGCTAAGCGGACTGCCGTTGCCGGCGATTCTGCCGGCGGCAATATACAATAGCGTTTTTCCCTGCCAGACCTTTGTGACCGGTCGGCCTTTCTGCCCGGATACTTCCAGTGTCAGACTGGTTTTGTCCGTATCCATATCCTGGTCAAACTGTATTTCGACAAGTTCCGGCGGCGCGGTCAGTTTGCCGTCCCTGGTATCGGCCGGATGGCAGGATGAAAAATTCAGGTCGCTGTCGCCCCATCGCAGACCGTTTGAAACCAGATCCCCCCCGGTATAATGGTCGTCGCGATAGTTCCACAAAATATTGTAACAGGGCAGCGGCGTGGCAAATGCCGTCAGTTCCGCATAATACGGGGCGTGCGGCACAACGGCGGCGTCAACTTTGAAATACAGCGAACCGTTCAGCCATAAGCCTTGATTTTCCTTTACCAGCGCCAGCGGCAGATTCGCCCTGGTTTTCTGGTAATCCTGGCCGCATTTCCATAATCTCAGTTCCAGCGCCGCGCTTTCGTCCGGGGTGACCATTTTAAACTTGGCGGGATCCTTGACTGCCGCCACCCGGAAAAAACTCAGTTGCGTCTGATCGGGAGTGAAAGTCTGCCCCAGAGTGCCTTCTGCAAAAACCTTCTTACTGTCATTGGAAACCCAATTACTCTGATCCGGGCAGTGAAAAACGACTTTCTTTACCGGATTAACGCCAAAAGACGCACTGGCGGCAATAAGGGATATTGCAGACAACAATAACAATTTCTTCATTTTTGAACCTTTTTGTAAGAGAAAGTGAAAACATGGACCTCGCAGACACCGGTATCCGGATCAGTAAAATTCACATAGATTTTATATATTGCCTCGTCCGTCGGATAGACCGGAATTTTGCCGTACAGCAGCAGTGTGTTCGCATTCCTCCAGAGTTTATTAATTTTTATTGTTCCGGCGGGCCCGGCAATAAATGCTTTAACGCTGCTCTTATCGAATTTCTTATTGAAGCATATTTCAACAAGTTCCGGGATATTGGATACAACAATACTGCCGGACTCGAACTTTAACGGCTGATATGTTTTGAAACGCAATGCGGAACCATTCCAGGCATTTCCGCCTTTATAGAAACTGCCATCCGCATAAGGCGCTCCCCCGTATTGATAACTGTAATAGTAACACGGGGCGGGCGTTTCCGGCGCGGACAGTTCGAAATAATATTTCTGTCCAGGCTCAAGCTCCTTATTCACTTCAAAAAACTTGTCGTGCTCAATGTCAAATGAGCCTTCATCGGAACAGGCGGCAGACGGCGCATCGCTTTTCGCCTTTTCCAAAGATTCCTTGACCGGCCAGAGTTTAAGCGCCAGCGGCGCCGGGCCTTTATACGGCGTAACCCCTGCGATCTTGACCTCCGGGCGAAAAATATAAATACTCAGAAAACTTATTTTGGCGGCTGAAGGAACAAATATCTGGCCGATTGATTCCTTGCTGTTAAGCCATTTCGGGTCATTGGTTTTTTCATTAAATTGATCCGGCACATGAGCCGTGACATCCACTCCTTCTCCCGCCGGCAGAGCGCAATTCAGGGCGAGACAACATAAACAAATCAGTAGATATTTCATTTTCACCCTTACCAGCTTTGAAGAACTACATTATTTACTATAAAATATTTTACCCCTAACGGTTTTGCCGTTGCTTTCCCTACATTTGAACCGTGTCCGTCCGCGAAAAAGGCATTCGCCTGTTGATTGTGGCGAAAATCAAAGAGATGCTGAGTGCTTATCCAGCCGTATAGATGATAGACCTGGGATGCGGCGGCAGTGGCGTCACTGGCCGAATCAGCAATTACTATTTGAGATGAGCTTTTTCCGGCGATATAGGGTATCCCGCCGGTGCTCTTGGTCTTCCACAGGTTCAGTTGATAGTTGGGCGTGTCATATGTCCACATTCCATATGTGTGACTGTAGTCGATGAACTTGAATGGACTAATAGTTGGGCATGCCAGACTGTTAGAAGATAACGGTACATATTTCAGATTCGCCAGCGATTGCCCCCAGGTTATTGCGCCGCAAACATTCGGCATCCAGCCCCGCCAGTCATTCGCATATATTGTCAGCGCCAGGCCGGACTGCTTAAGGTTGCTTAAGCATTTCGCAGTCTTGGCTTTTTCCCGCGCTTTGTTCAGCGCCGGCAGCAGCATTGAGGCGAGGATCGCGATGATCGCGATCACCACGAGGAGTTCGATGAGCGTGAAATTTTTTACTCTCTGCTCACTGCGAGGAGTCCAGGCCGGCCCGGAACGATGCTGCTCCGGGCATGAAGTACGATGGCGATTGGACAACGACGACCACTTTTTCATGATTATAACTCCTTTGTGTTAAGCGCTTTTGCGTGGCACTAATTCAACTGGACAAATAACATGTTCGACGTTCCGGTTTTCCGGTTCACTTATTTTCGCAATAATGATCCTTGCGGTTTGTTTAGCCAGTGACTCAAAGTCAACTCTGATCGTGGTAAGATCAATGCCCCACTGCGCCGCCAGTTCGATATCATCAAACCCGCAAATGCCCAGGTCTTCAGGCGTTGAAATCCCGCGTTCCCTTAATCCGCGCATCAAACCGATCGCACAGGAATCGCCGATGGCGAAAACCGCAGTTTGAGGTTCTATCAATGGAATAATATCATTTGCCGCCTTGCAGCCATCATTGAAAAAACCGTTTATAGGGTCATTCCCGTCTATATTGATAACCAGATCTTCCATAAACGGAATATGATTGTCATGAAGTGATTTTTTGTAGCCTTCATATCGGTCCATTATATCCTGGCGGTGAAAAATCTCTTTTACCGATAAAAAGATAATCTTGCGATAACCTTTCCCGATAAGATATTGCGTCATTGAATAACCGCCCTGAAAATAATTCGGGATTACGGTACTGACATTTGAAATTCTATTGCCGGAGGGGGCGTGACACATTAAAACCGTCGGAAAATTCTGATTTATAAGATGCTGGATTTCCGAGCAAAGAGCGTCGTCATTTTCCAGCACAGGCGCTATCACAAAACCATCAACCCCTTCTTTCAACTTTTTGACCCCGAGATTCTCCGTGTGAGGGTTCCCTTCGGTATTTACCAGAATTGCATGAAATCCCGCGAGATCCAGTTCCTGCTGTATCCTTTTTATGATTTTGCTGTAAAACGGGTTGTCGCAATGATACACAATCAAACCTATTTTTTTGTGCAGCGTCATCTTTTTCTCCGCCACATAAGTCCCTGAACCTCGCAGTTGATAGAGTAAACCTTCCTGAACCAGGGTCCGGATTGCCTTGCCGATTGTGATACGGGAAATATTGTAATGCTCGGCAAGCTGGCGCTCGGATAGAAACTTCTGCCGGCCATGACAATTGCGCATTATATGGTCGCGCAAACGCTCAATGACAGTTCCTGTCAGAGAGTTTTCGCCGCCTTTAGTTATTTCCGGTAACTTATTCATATCCAAAAGTGTCCTTCTTGTAAAACAAAGTGGTAATACCACTATTATACATCTGAGTTTTTGGAATGTCAATACCCCTTAATAAAAAATATTCCGGGAATAATTTAAACTATCGCTGCGGATGCTATATAACGCACTAAGTCTATTATTAATAATAACATACATCAATAGTTTCATGATCGCGGTTATGCAACTGTATCGAGATCGTGGCGATTGTGAAAATATTTTCGACGAATTTTAAAATCAATAGGGATGGGGAGGCTTTACTACCCAGTACCTCTGCCATGCGACTTTTTGACCAATTTTATGAGTTCTGGCTTGTGACTACAAATCCAATTCCAGGGAGACCGGACAATGATCCGAACCGGTTATGGCGGGATGGATCGCCGCGCCTTTGACTTTGGTCCATAGATCCGGCGTCACATAAAAATAATCCAGCCTCCAGCCGACATTCCTGGCTCTGGCGCCCGCCCACGGACTCCACCAGGAATAAGCGTTTTGCAACACGGGGTGCAGCTTGCGGAAGGTATCGATATAGCCGAAACTTTCAAACTTATCCATCCAGTCGCGCTCGATGCGCAAGAACCCGGATGTTTTTTCATTCTCTTTCGGACGGGCAATGTCAATTTCGTTATGGGCGGTATTCACATCGCCGCAGATAACCAGCGGGCGCCCTGCCTGCCTGCGTTTTTCGCAGTATTCCAAAGTTGCCTCATAAAACCTCAGCTTGTACTGCAGCCGTTCGTCATCTCTCTGTCCGTTGGGA
This sequence comes from Victivallaceae bacterium, assembly GCA_041665605.1. Taxonomy (GTDB): domain Bacteria; phylum Verrucomicrobiota; class Lentisphaeria; order Victivallales; family Victivallaceae; genus CAIPAT01. The sequence goes on from JBAYIO010000013.1 coordinate 66,691, forward strand.
AAATAAATATTGAGCAACGTAAAATGCTGATGTTCTGAAATCAGAATCCGGCCTTCACAGTCGAAACACGGATCGAGCCCGAATCCGGAAACCGTTTTTACCGGAGGGGTTTTGAAAAATGTGGCGACTCCACTATAGCCTTTGCGTTCGCCGGAGCACCATACGGAAGTATAACCGGGGATATTTTTCAGTTCATCGGAAAGCTGATCTTCTGAAGCCTTGGTTTCCTGGAGACAGAGAATATCCGGCGACATCTGAGCAACCAGTCCGGCAAAGCCTTTCTTTTCTACCGCGCGGATGCCGTTGACATTCCACGAATAGAGTTTCATTCCAGCTTGCCCTGGTCAATCCTGATTGTTTCCGACCAGACCGTGACATTATCCTGTACGCGAATCATGGACATTTCCCATACCAGGATATCTTTGCCCTGGATATTGCTGGTCAAACGGTAATCGCCGGCCCTTCCGGCGGGAGCGCTGTTGAACCGGGCAATGGCTGCGGATGATTTAAACACCTTGTCCGGATAGAAATTCAAGCTTTTATCCGTTGCTGCAAACTTTTGGACAATCGTGCTGTCTTTCGGGAGATTTTTCACCGCGAAAGTCGAAAGCGAGGTAATCAGGTAATTGACCGCCGCCGCCGAGCTGTAAGTATTTTTCATGTCTTCCTGTGAAACGATGTCCCCTTTCGGCGGAGTGCCGGGAGGAACGCTGTTGCAGCCAGTCAGTAAAAATGCTCCGCAGACAAATCCGATGAAAATAATTCCGATAAACTTCATAACGCTGAACTCCTGAAAAAATCTGAAAATTATAATTTAATATCCTGAATAAACTAAAGCATAAAACCCGAATCGTCAAGGTTCAATCCCGGATTGCCTTCCAAAAAGTTTTGAGGATTGCGCCGTTTCGGCGACGGCGAGTTTTTTGCAGGAACCCGTCTTGAAAAATAAAACTCCGGGAAAAGAATTCCTTTCCGGATTTGGTTTCCAGATAAAGCGTGATTATATTACGGCATGTTACAGCTTTTGGAATTATGGCACAAAGCCGCAAAAGGGTGGATTTTTTGCTTAACTTGCTGTATAATAATATATTAGAGTCCGCATTAACGGATTAATAATTAATGTCTTTGTTAGAAGTAGAAAAACTTTCCATTGAATTTAAAACCGATGGACGATGGTTACCGGTAGTCAGCGACGTATCTTTTAAAGTTGATCCCGGTGAAGTGCTGGCGCTGGTCGGCGAAAGCGGCTGCGGCAAAAGCGTGACCTGCATGTCTTTGACCAGGCTGCTGCCGCAGCATCAGGCCAGGTACGCTTCCGGCAGGGTAAACTTCATGCACCGCGGACAACCTTGTGACACGCTGAACATACCGGTGAAACAGCTCCGGGAAATACGCGGCGCCGGAATCGCCTATATTTTTCAGGAGCCGTCAGTATCGCTGAATCCCGTCTTCCGGATCGGGGACCAGATTGCAGAAGCGATCTGCCTTCATCAGCCGGCAGAGGAAAATGTCCGGGAAGTGGTGATGGAATTATTGCGGCGTGTCGGCATTTCCGACCCGGAGCGCCGGATCAGATGCTATCCGCATGAAATGAGCGGCGGCATGCAGCAGCGGGTGATGATTGCCATGGCGCTGGCCAGCAATCCGGAACTGCTGGTGGCGGATGAACCGACTACCGCGCTTGACGTTACGATCCAGGCGCAGATACTTGAACTGCTGGGTGAAATCAGGAAACAGCGGAATATGGCGATAATACTGGTAACACATAATCTTGGAATTGTCGCGGAACTGGCGAGCCGGGTGGCGGTTATGTATGCCGGGCACATGGTTGAATCGGCGGCTACCGGAACCTTGATGAGCAAACCGGCACATCCCTATACACGGGCCCTGCTGGCCGCCGTGCCGAAACTTAAGTCCCGCACGGAGCGTTTGACGACGATTCCGGGCATGGTTCCGACGCCGGCAAATTATCCGGAAGGCTGCCGGTTTTACGGACGATGCGTTGTTGCCGCCGCGAAAACGGCGAAAGAGCAGGAACTTTGCGCAAATACCGTGCCGGAGTGGGAGAATATCGGCGAAAACCATTACTGCCGCTGCTGGTATAAAAACAATAAGGATGCCGCCGATGAATAAATCACTGATTCCACTGCTGATTGTTCTGGCCACAGTTGTTCTGATGACTGTGGTCATTATCAATACCCGCACCATCAAACAGACAGAGCGGGGAGTGGTAAGCAGTTTAATCACAGATGAGTCGGATATCAAGCTCAGCCCGTATAACAATATAGAAAAAGTCGCCCCGCATACCCGCCCGGCCAAAAAACAGCAATATCAGGAAAAAGCCGAAATTCAAAAAATGCTGAAACAGGCCTACGCCGAGGTGGATGCCGGCAATACCGCCGCCGCCGAGAATAAAGCCAGAAATGTGCTGGTCTTCGAACCGGATAACTATAATGCAATGTCGCTGCTTGGAAAGATCCTTTATTCCGAGCAGAAATACGACCTTGCCGAAGCGACATTCCGCCGTCTGGCGGAATTGAACAAGAACGATCCGTCGGTTTACAACAACCTCGGGCAGGCGCTGGCCAAACAAAATAAATTTGATGAAGCGATAAAAGAGATGAGCATGGCCGCGACACTTGATCCGGAATCGCCGTTTATCGCACTCAACCTTTCCGGCATGTACTCGGCAAAAGGCGATAAAGAAAAATCCATAAAACTTTTCCGGAAAGCCTCTGAAACTTTGGGCGAACAGATTATACCGATTTCATACGATCCGACATTAAACAACATCCGGAACGAACCTGAATTCAAACAAATTGTCAAAGAAGCCAGGACTTTGAAAATTACTCCCGGAGAAAAAACCGTCACTCCTGGAAAAAACGCGCAGACTTCCCAACTCCAACTCTACTCCAATTCACCGCAATGAGCAAAATCAGAGTCCTTCCGGAAAGCATCAGCAATAGAATCGCCGCCGGCGAAGTCATCGAACGCCCGGCTTCCGTCGTCAAAGAGCTCGTTGAAAACGCCATAGACGCCGGCGCGGAGAAAATCTGTGTTGAGATAGAAAAGGCCGGAGTCCGGCTGATTCGTGTTACCGACGACGGTTCCGGGATGGACGCAGATGACGCTTTGTTATGCCTGGAGCCGCATGCCACCAGTAAAATCTCCCAGGAAAGAGATATTGAACGCATTGTCACTCTCGGTTTCCGCGGTGAAGCGCTGCCCAGCATCGCGTCGGTATCCCGTTTTTCGCTGAAGACCCGTCAGCGCAGCGCGCTGGAAGGTAATGAGGTAATTGTTCAGGGCGGCAAATTTATCAAATCCGCGCCGGTCGGCTGTGCGCCGGGCACAGAAATGACGGTGAAAGATCTTTTTTTCAATACTCCCGCCAGAAAAAAATTTCTCAAGACGGAAGCCACTGAAGAAAAGCACATTGAAGAAATGCTTTACATGCTGGCGCTGCCATATCCGCAAATCACGTTTGAACTGTTTATTGACGGCAAATGTATTTTTTCATCGCCGGCCCACGACACGCTGCTGCCACGGCTGAAAACCTTTTTCGGGAAGGCGTTTGTTGACGGCATACTGCCGGTCGGCTATTCGTCGGAGGACGTCAAAATCACCGGTTTCATCGCCATGCACGGCTTAAACCGGAATACCCGCCGGGAACAGCGGACATTTGTCAACGGCCGCGGGGTTGAATCCGTCACGCTGTATCAGGGCATTCGCGAAGGCTACGGCAGTCTGGTGGAAAAAGGACGCTTCCCGCCGGTGGTGCTGTTTATTTCCCTGGATCCGGGACTGGTTGATGTCAATGTTCATCCCGCCAAACGGGAAGTGCGTTTCAGGAACGAACGTAAACTGGCATTCGATCTTGCCGAAGCTGTCCGCACCGCGCTGCGGCTGACTCCGGCACCGTCAATTACCGTTGATCCGTCAGTCTCGCTTAAATCCATGCTGGACGGGGCGGATGTCAGTTACGAAATCAGACAGGCGGAACATCCGACGCTTGATTTTAAGGAAGATGGTTTTACAGAAAATATTCAGCATAAAGGATTTCCGTCAGTCCGCATACCGCGCATGAATCCTGCCGGAGGACAACAGCCGGAGAGAAATGACGGCGAAATGACGGAAGTTACGGTTAATGCCGGATTGTTTGAAGAACAGGAAATTCCTGTCCGGGATTCAGCTTCAGGTCCGGAACTGCCGGGCAGCGGCCCGCTGAAGATCATCGGCATTCTGGACAATACCTACATTCTGGCGTCAGGCTCCACCGGGCTGATTATCATCGACCAGCATGCCGCGCATGAACGGGTAATGTTTGAAAAACTTTTAAAAGGCGCGTCGCCGGACAGCCCGGCGCAAAAACTGCTGCTGCCGATAAATCTGGAATTGTCGCGCGCGGAAGCGGCGTTTATCAACAAAAATGCCGAAGCGCTCAGACTGCTGGGATTTGAAATAGATCCTTTAAGCAGCAATACCGTCATGATCAGCGCGATACCGTCGTCAATCCGTCAGGAGAATATCGGCGGACTGCTGCATGATATTGTCTCCGATCTTACCGAAAACGGCGCTTCCAGCCCCAAAGCCAACCTGGAAGCCCTGGCGCGGTCGGCCTGCGTGGCGGCGGTGAAATCACATGACCGCCTGACTTCCGGCGAAGCATTAAGCCTGCTCCACCAGATGGCCCGGTGCGAACTTCCGTTCTCCTGTCCTCACGGCAGACCGACCATCATCAACATTTCCATCCGCGAACTGGAAAAGCGTTTCGGCAGAAAATAAAACTAATCACTTGCGTTGAGGAATCACCGCCCGGAAAGGATTATTCGAGCTCACGCCGGGCCGCGGAGGAGTTGCGGCTGCCGTCACGGTGAATGTTCAGCCAGCGGCGATGCACCCACATCCATTGCTCGGGTTGTTCGGCAATGAGCTTCTCCAATGCGGTGGTATACATTTGCGTGACGGTTTTAATATCATTTCCCTTGTCTCCAGTCGGCGTATAACGGATCAGTTCGCCGAGGACAAATTCGAAATTAAAATTATTGTCCCGTCGTCGGGTAACTACCGGCATGACCGGAACGCCGGTCTTCAAGTGCAGCAAAGCTGGAGAGGAATGAGTGCGGCACGGCTGGCCGAAAAAAACCGTCTCCACGCCTTCGGACGAACCGGCGTGCTGATCGGCCAGAATCGCGATGGTCTTGCCGTCTTTTAATGCCCTTAGCAACCCTTTGATGCCGCCTTCCTTGGGAATGCTCTGGTGCAGACCGGATTCGCGGTTGCGGAGAATATATCTGCCTATCAGCGGATTGTTGAACGGGCGCATGATTGATACCATCGGGTTGCCGGTTTTTTCAGCGTAGGCAGTGCCGGCGACTTCCCAGTTGCCGTAATGGGCGGTAATGATAATCACGTTGATCCTCTTCCCGTCTTTGCCAAACACCTCGAGCATTGTATCCCGGCAGCCGGCGAGACCGACTTTCTCCGGCGAGTAAAGTTGATTCATTTTGATAATCTCAACCAGTAACTGGGAAAAATTATTGTAGACCTGACGTGCGGTTTTCACCGCCTCCTGTTCATCGGCGGTGATTCCGGCGTGCAGGATATGCCTGATTGTGCGAATCCGGTGTTTTTTGTCTAAGGCAAACATTAATTTGAAGAGAATGCGGCTCAAGCCGGATGCAGCTTTAAGCGGAAGCGCCCGGATAAAGACATAAAGAAACCAGAATGGAATGAATTCCAGCCAGATTCTGAAATCGTTTTTCTTCCTTTTACGTCTATTTTCTTTCGGCTCTGCCGTTACTGAAATCGGCGGCATTTGCAGTAATTCCCTCGCTAAAACTCAATAACACACGGTAAGACCGTGCTATCCTAAACCCCTGTAATTCACTCCCCGGCCCGAGTCACTAATGCCACTATATCAGGACATAGCAATAATATTATTATTCTCGTGAATATTTCAATATCATGTTTGTCATGAATACTCAATTTCCCCGCAAAAAAAACTCCGGTATAATTTTTATCTCCCCGCTTGAATGAAAAAACATCGCAAAATCAAAAAAATGAATATTCTCCGATTTTCTGCTTCAATATTACATCCCGTGATGTATATTAAGGTTAAGAAGAATTTGAAACGGAGCTGAAAATGGCTGGAAAATATCAGTATCACAAACATGAAGACTTGTCTAAGCGGCTGATCTGCCCGAGATGTGCCGAATCTTTGACCTATGCGGATATAGAAATATTTCCGGCATGCCCGTATTGTGATTGCCGGTTTGAAAGAAACTTTGAACTGGAAGATTTCATTCTGCAGCCGCTGGTGGACCGCTGGGCTAATCAATATACGCCGGTGACCGGGCGCAACCGCAACATCCGGGGCAGAGACTCCATCTGACGTCACGGCTGCACGTTAAACAAAAAACTAAGATATTTCTCACACAAACCATAAGATTAATCGAAAATTTTTTTATTTTTATTTTTTTATGGCTTGAATCCCTGTCTACCCCTGCTAATTTAAAAGCTCCATGTGTCTTTACATATCTACTTCCACACCGCTATGGGAGATACAGG